>JAGWPY010000009.1 GCA_028870275.1 Gammaproteobacteria bacterium
CGTTCGGACGCGTCGGCATCGTCGGCGCGGGTCAACTCGGCAGGATGATGGCGCTCGCCGGGGTCCCGCTCGGATTGCGCTGCACGTTTCTGGACCGCACGGCCGACACGCCCGGCGCACAGGTCGCTCCGACCCTGCTCGGCGGACTCGACGACCCGGAACTGCTCGCTCGCCTCGCCGAACGCAGCGACGTGCTGACCTTCGACTGGGAGAACGTGCCGGCCGCGGCGCTCACCCCCCTCGCCGGTCGTGTCGCGATCCGTCCGCCGCCGTCGGCCCTCGACGTATCGCAGGACCGCCTGAGCGAGAAAGCCCTGTTCGCCCGCCTGAAGATCCCGGTGACCGCCCACTGCGCCGTGGATGGACGACCGCAGCTCGAGCGGGCGCTCTCCACGGTGGGCCTGCCGGGCGTGCTGAAGACGCGCCGACTCGGCTACGACGGCAAGGGCCAATGCGTCATCCGGGCCGAGGCCGATCTCGATGCGGCCTGCGCCGAACTCGGCACCTCGGGGCTCATTTACGAGAAATTCCAGCCTTTCTCGCGAGAGGTCTCGCTGGTCGGGGTGCGCGGCGCGGATGGGCGCTGTGTCTACTACCCGCTGTCGGCGAACACCCACGGCGGTGGCATTCTGCGATATGGCCTGGCCCCGTACCGCAATGCCTCCCTCGAACGGCTTGCACGCACCTACATGCGGCGGGTGCTCGAGGCACTGGACTACGTCGGGGTGCTCGCGATCGAATTCTTCGTCGTGCGCGGGCGACTCCTGGCCAACGAAATGGCGCCCCGCGTCCACAATTCCGGCCATTGGACGATCGAGGGCTGCGTCACCAGCCAGTTCGAGAATCACCTGCGCGCGATTTGCGGTCTGCCGCTCGGCAGCACCCGGCCGCTCGGCCATACCGCGATGATCAACTTCCTGGGCTCCTTGCCGGACATCGAGCGCCTTCTCGCGATCGATGGCCTCGCCTATCACGACTACGGCAAGACCGCTCGTCCTGGACGCAAGCTCGGCCATTGCACGATCCTGCGCGCGACCGCGACGGAGCGCGATTCCGCCCTGCGAAATGCCTTAAGATGCGTCAGCTGGACGTGATCCGGGCGCATCACCGGTAGCCGATCCAAACCGAAGGCGGATGGCGCGATGTACGTAGAACTCTTCGGCCTGCACGAATTGCCGTTCCGGTTGAGCCCGGACCCCGAGTTCCTGTACCTGAGCAAGCAGCATGCGCGCGCGAAGGCCTACATGGAGTCGACGATCTGGTTCACCGACGGCTTCGTGGTGATCACCGGCGAGATCGGCGCCGGCAAGACCACGCTGATCGAGACCTTCCTGCGCGAGCTGCAACCCGACGTGATCGTCGCGCAGATCAACCAGACTCAACTCTCACCGACCGCATTCCTGCAGACCGTCCTCTCGCAGTTCGGGTTCTCGCCGTTCAGCATGCGAAAGCCCGAGGTACTCGCGACTCTCAACGACTTCCTGATCGAACAGCACGCCAATGGACGCAAGGTCCTGCTGATCATCGACGAGGCGCAGAACCTCAACAACAAGGTGCTCGAGGAAGTCCGCATGCTCTCCGGCGTGGAGACGACCAAGGACAAGGTTCTGCGGATCATCCTCGCCGGCCAACCCGAGCTCAACGACAAGCTCAACTCTCGCGAGCTCGTGCAGCTGGCGCAGCGCGTCCGCCTGCGCTTTCACCTGACGGCGCTGACCCGCGAGGAGACCGACGCCTACATCGACCATCGGCTGGAGGTCGCGGGCGCACAGGGACGTCGCATCTTCGCCGAGGACATCTACCCGGGAATCTACCTGCATACCGGAGGCGTACCGCGCCTGATCAACACGCTCTGCGACACGGCGATGATGGCCGCCTTCGGCCGGGAATCGAACCGCGTCGAGGCCGAGGACCTCGAGGCGGCGCTGCAGGAGCTGCAGTGGAACGAGTACATGTCGGGCACCAACCGCATGCGTACCCCCGCCGCCGATCGCCAGATGCCGTCGGGCGCGGCTGCGGCGGCCGAACCGGTCGGGCGCATCATCGTCGCCCACGAAGGCAAGACGGTATTCGAACGGGAACTGCGGCCCGGCCGCATCGTGATCGGCCGCACGTCCGACAACGACCTGCAGATCGACAGCCGCTTCGTCAGCCGTCATCACTGCCAGATCCTCACCCGATCGAACTCCTGCGTGATCGAGGACCTGAACAGCACCAACGGCATCTACGTGCACTCGAAGAGGGTCCGCCGCCACAACCTCAACGACGGCGACGTGGTGGTCGTCGGCCAGCATGAGATCGTCTACATCGATGAGCGGGCGGGTCGCGCCCAACGAGGCGCGGAGCAGGCCGAGGATGCCGAGATGCC
>JAGWPY010000072.1 GCA_028870275.1 Gammaproteobacteria bacterium
ATAGCGAGGCATCCGGACACGGGCGGCGACACGACGCTCGGGGCAACGCCTTTAGCTTGCGAGCTCGAGCGAGAGATAGATCGCACCGGGCAAGGGGTTGTCGTAATAGGGGGCGCATTCGCGAAAGCCGAGCGCCGCGTAGACCCGGCGAGCCGCATGCATCGGTTCGAGGGTGTCGAGAACCATGCGCCGGTAGCCGGTGCGGCGAGCGCGTTCGACGATCGCCGTCGCGAGCGACTGGCCGAGACCCTGCCCGCGCGCCGCGGGGCGCACGTACAGCCGCTTCATCTCGCACACCGTCGACGAGTGCGCGCGCAGGGCGACGCAGCCGAGTGGGCCTTGCGCGGAGCGCGCGAGCAACAGCGCGCCCGAGGGCGGGGCGTACATCGCCGCGATGTCGGCGAGTTCGGCCGCGAAATTCTGGAAGCAAAGGTCTACGCCGAGACCGGCCGCATACTCGCGCATCAGTTCGCGGGCGGCCGTATAGTCGGCCGCTCCGTCGGCGTCTTCGATCGTGGTGGGGATCATCGTTGCTGGCATGCGCCGCAGCGCTGCGGCGCGTCGAGGACCCGCGGTACGCCTCGGTGGCTGGCTACTGCGCCCCGGTTCTAGTGGTGGGCGTGGGGCTCGTGACTCGCGCCGTCGTACTCACCGTCGTAGGATTTCGCGAGTCGTGCGGTGATCGCCAGTGCCGCCAGTGCCGCCAGCGCGACCAGGGCCGCCTCGATCGGGAAACGCCAGAACAGCCAGAGCATGGTCAGAGCCGAAACGGCAATCACCGAGACGCCGAGCAGCACGTTGCCGCGGATGGTTGCGAACTTCCCCATTGACCCCGAGCCCCCCACAGGAAATGTGAACTGCGCCACACTTTTCTACTATATGTTGTGTTATACGATCCCGGGGCGCTCCTTGTCCAGATCGGAAACCCGGTAGGTTCGATTCATCCTTTTCCCTAGTCCGCACGCGACTTCTTAGGGTTCTGCCCGAACGGGCTCAGCCGAGCATCGTTTCACGTCGCCAATGCCGCCCGGTGGCCACGAACAACAGGGCCGCGCCGGCGAGCGAGGTCCCCGCCGAGACCAGTACCTCGACCGGATCCAAGGGCTTGCCCTGGAGCAGTTGGGTCATCAGCAGGTGCTGGCTCAAGGAGGGGATCAGCATCAGGTAGGTCTTGATCTTCAGCGAATAGATACTCGCGAACGCAATCGGCAGGGTCGGTACCAGCAGCACCGCGCCGAGATAGCTCTGCGCCTCGCGATAGCTGCGCGTGAACGAGGCGACGAAACCCATCAGCGCCGCCCCGAGCGGCACGAACGGCAGGCCGATGGCGAAGAACTCGAGCGCCTGGTACGCGCCGAAGTTCGCCTGCATGCCGAGCCGATCCAGCGAGACGAAGCGGAACACGAGAGTGAACGCACTGAGCGAGATCGCGAGCGATAGGCACATGAACAACGACGTTGCGAGCAATTTCCCGGCAAGCAAGGTCGTGCGTCGCACCGGCAGGCTGAGCAGGGGCTCGAGTGAGCCGCGTTCGCGTTCGCCGGCGGTGACGTCGATCGCGAGGTACAGCCCGCCCATCAGCACCGCGAACAACACGAAATAGGTCATGAAGCCGATGACCGCGACCGCCCGGGCCGCCGGGGTCGCAACGTCCACCTCGTCGATCGCGACCGGCATGGCGAGCAGCGGATCGACCCCGCGGGCTGCGAGCCGCTGCTGGGCGAGTCCGCTCGCATAGGTGGCGATCAGAGCGTGGAGCCTGGCGACCGCCGACCGGGTGCGGTTGTTCGAACTGTCCTCGATCAGCTCGAGTCGGGCCGGCGTGCCGGCCGCGAAACGTCGCCCATAGTCGGCCGGAATGCGCAGCAGGAATGCGACGGCGCCGCGCTCCACCGCCTGCCCGGCTTCGCCGGTCGCGGATGACCAGGCGCGCACCTGCACGCCGGCACCCTCGAGGTACTGGACCAGGTTCGGCGCGCGTTCGCCGTGCTCGATCATCACCGCGAGCGGACGCTGCGCCGCGGGCGCGTTCTGCGCGACGATCCGCGAGATCATCGCGCCGAACAGCACCGGCCCGAGCAAGGGGCCCATCACCAGCGCGGAGAACAGCGTGCGCCGGTCGCGAAGATTCTCCAGCACTTCCTTGGCGAACACTGTCCACAGTGTCCTCATGGCGCCGCTCCCGCCTGCAGCTGCACGCGCAGAAACGCCTCTTCGAGACTCGCCGCGCCGGTCTTCTCGAGGATCGCCTCCGGTGCATCGTCGGCGCAGACCCGGCCTGAGGCGATGATCACGATCCGGTCGCACAGCGCGCTGACTTCCTGCATCACGTGCGAGGACAGCAGGATGCACCGTCCCTCGCTCCTCAGGTCCACGAGCAGGGCGCGAAGATTGCGCACCGCCATCACGTCGAGGCCATTGGTCGGCTCGTCGAGGATCAGATTGGCCGGGTCGTGGATCAGCGCGCGGGCGAGCGCGACCTTGACGCGCTGGCCCTGCGAATAGCCCTTGGCGCGCCGATCAACGAAGTCCCGCAGCTCCAGTCGTGCGACCAGCGCCTCGACCGCCGCATGCAGTGCCGCGCCGCTCTGACCCTGGAGCGCACCGTAGTAGGCGATGTTCTCCCGACCGGTGAGGTTTGCGTACAGTCCGGCCGAATGGGGCAATGCGCCGATCCGGGCGCGTGCGGCCCCGGCCTCGCCGGCCATGCGCAGTCCGTCGATGCGCGCCTCGCCGCGGTCGGGCTGAAGTACGCCGTAGAGCAGCCTCAGGGTCGTCGATTTGCCGGCGCCGTTCGGACCAAGGAGTCCGGTGATCCTGCCGTCGGACGCGACGAAGGAGATCTCGCGCGCCGCGTCGACCGCGCCGAAGCGCTTGCACAGGGCATCGGCCTCGATCATGGTCCAGGGCCCGTCGGCGCGAGGAAAAAGGGCACGGGACGGTGGGTCGAAAGACAGCGCACGTCGATCCGTTCCGGCTCCTCCAGGCGCAGGAAGTCGGCCATCAGCTTCGGCACGCAGCCGGTGGCGAGCTGGCCGTGGCCCTCGCCGGCGAGCACGAGCAGCCGGTGGCGGGAGAGCCCGGCGGCGACTGCGCGTGCCCACGCGGGTGGGGTCACGGGATCGTCCTCGCCGGCCAGCAACAGCGTCGGCACGTCGCTGCGCAGCGGCGCGTGCAGCAGAGGATCGACCGGCCCGCGCGGCCAGATCGCGCAGATCCGCCGCAGGGCATCGAGCTGCTCGCTGCCGAGATAGCTCGCCTCGACCGCGGGGGAGTCGACGTCGGCCGGGAAGAACGGCTCGTCCTCGCTGCAGACCACGCTGTTCTGCATGCCGATTGCGATCTGTCCCTCGACGCGCCGCACGGTGAGCAGGGCCTGCGCCGCGAGCGGCTGAAGCCGCCCCTTGGCGCCCTCGTGAATGAAGAGCGGCAGGAGCGCCGCGCTGCGGCCGTCGTAGGACATCAACCGCAACGCCGCGGCGAGCAGATCGCGCGAGAACGGCACGGTCAGCGGTTCGCCGTCGGTCGGATCGTCGAGGCTCACCTCGACCGTGTCCGGTCCAAAGCGCTGGCGCAGAGTCGTAAGATCCCGCGGAAGTTCCGCAAAACGCGTCGCGCAGTCGCGCGTCTCGGCGCATCGCGCGACGATCAGATCGAGCGCCCGCTGGCCGTCGAGCGGCGTCGTCGGTCCCAGCGGCTGCGTCGGATCGACCACGCCGTCGAGGATCGCCGCATGCACCGCCGCGCCGTGCAGCCGCAGGTACTCGATCGCGACCCGCGTCCCATAGGACGCGCCGTAGAGGTCGACGCGCGCATAACCCAAGTGGCGCCGCAGCGCATCGAGGTCGGCCACCGCCTCCTCCGTCGTATAGAAGCGCACGTCCGGGCCGAGCTTGGCGAGGCAGCTGCGCGTTGCGGCGGTGATCTCGGCCAAGGCTGCGGCGCCGCGCGTGAAATCCTGCGGATACGCGCAGTCCTGCGGCTGCGAGCCGCCCGTGCCGCGCTGGTCGAGCAGCACGATCGCGTGGCTGCGGTGGATTGCGGCGAAGGCGGCCGCCGCGCTCGCGTACAGATCGGTCGCGCTCTGCCCGGGGCCCCCGGCGAGCACGAACAGCGGTGCGGCCGCCGTCTGCCGCTCGATCGGCGGCACGATCGCATAGCGCAGGGCAATGCGTCGGCCGCCACGCGCGGCATGATCGAGCGGCACCTCGAACCGTCCGCAGCGGGCCGGCAGCGAGTACAGGCCGAGCGGATGGCGCAGGCGGCAGTCGTGCAGGGCGGTCGGGGCCGTCGGGGTCGCCGTGACCGCCCGCAACGCATGCGCGGGCGCGGCGGCCGCGCCCGCGGCGATGCCGAGCACGGCGACGGCGGTCAGGGCGGATCTTTGCATCAGGGCGGCCGGGAGCACGCCCTAGTGTAACGATTCCCTGTCCAGGATCGCCGCCCTCTTGATAGATTGACGGGCCCGAGCGCAACCACAGCCGAACGAGTGCCGCCATGAGCCTGATCCGCGAAGACGACTTGATCGCGAGCGTCGCCGACGCCCTGCAATACATCTCCTATTACCATTCGCCGGATTTCATCCGTGCGATGGGTCGTGCCTACGAGCTCGAGCGAAGTCCCGCGGCCCGCGATGCGATCGCGCAGATCCTGACGAATTCACGTCTGTGCGCGCTCGGTCACCGGCCGATCTGCCAGGATACCGGCATCGTCTGCGTGTTCGTGAAGGTCGGCATGGAGGTGCGCTGGGAGGCGCGGCGCGACCTGGAGGCGATGATCAACGAGGGCGTGCGCCGCGCCTATCTCGACCCCGGCAACAAGCTGCGTGCCTCGATCGTCGCGGATCCGGCCTTCGCGCGCACCAATACCCGTGACAACACCCCGGCCGTGATCCACACCGAGATCGTCGCCGGCGACCGGGTCGAGATCACCGTGGCCGCGAAGGGCGGCGGTTCGGAGAACAAGGCGATGTTCGAGATGCTGAACCCCTCGGACGACGTCGCCGACTGGGTGCTCGCCCGGGTACCGGAGATGGGTGCGGGCTGGTGCCCGCCCGGCATGCTCGGCATCGGCATCGGCGGCACGGCGGAGAAGGCCGTGCTGCTCGCCAAGAAGGCGCTGATGGAGCCGATCGACATCGCCGAGCTCGCCGCGCGCGGTGCGCGCACGCCGATCGAGGAGCTGCGTCTCGAGATCTACCGCCGCGTGAACGAGCTCGGCATCGGCGCCCAGGGGCTCGGCGGACTCTCAACGGTGCTCGACGTGAAGATCCTCGATTATCCGACGCACGCGGCCTCGCTGCCGGTCGCGGTGATCCCGAACTGCGCGGCGACCCGACACGTGCATTTCACGCTCGACGGCTCAGGACCCGCGCGGATCGAGCCGCCGGACCTCTCGCTCTGGCCCGAGGTGGCCTGGAGCGCCGATGCGAATGCCCGCCGCGTCTCGCTCGACGGCCTCACGCCCGAACAGGTGGCGAGCTGGAAGGCGGGCGACCGTCTGCTGCTCTCGGGCAAGCTGCTCACGGGACGCGACGCCGCGCACAAGCGGATCTGCGCGCTGCTCGATCAGGGCAAGCCCTTGCCCGAGGGCCTCGATTTCCACGGCCGGGTGATCTACTACGTCGGCCCGGTCGATCCGGTCGGCGACGAGGTCGTCGGCCCCGCGGGCCCCACGACCGCCAACCGCATGGACCGATTCACCGAGACGATGCTCGGCAAGGCGGGGCTGCTTGCGATGGTCGGCAAGGCCGAGCGCGGTCCCGAGGCCGTGGCGACGATCGCGAAGCACCGCTCCGCCTACCTGATCGCGGTCGGCGGCGCGGCCTATCTGGTCGCCAACGCGATCCGCTCCAGCCGCGTGGTCGCCTTTCCCGAACTCGGCATGGAGGCGGTCTACGAGTTCGAGGTGCGCGACATGCCGGTCACCGTGGCCGTGACCAGCGACGGCCAGTCGGTCCACGAGCAGGGACCGACCCGCTGGCGGGGCCAGTTCGCCGGCTTTCCGATCGTCGCCGAATGAGCGCGGCCGTGCTGCGGCACGGTGCCGGCCCCGTCGCCCGCGGATCCTCGGCCGGTGATGGTCGCGGCTGGCGTCGCGCGGCGGCCTGGCCGTAAAGTACGCCCCGTGATGCGTTACGACCCTGAATTCGACGTGATCGTGGTCGGCGGCGGCCACGCCGGAACCGAAGCCGCACTGGCCGCGGCGCGCATGGGCGCCCGGACCCTGCTGCTCACCCACAACATCGAGACGCTGGGGCAGATGAGCTGCAATCCGGCGATCGGCGGCATCGGCAAGGGACACCTGGTCAAGGAGATCGATGCGCTCGGCGGCGCGATGGCGCTCGCCGCCGACGAGGCGGGCATCCAGTTTCGCACCCTCAATGCGAGCAAGGGGCCGGCGGTGCGGGCCACCCGCGTGCAGGCCGACCGGGCGCTCTACCGGCGGGCGATCCGCCGTCGCCTGGAGACCCAGCCGGGTCTGTCGTTGTTCCAGCAGGAGGTGGCCGAGCTCGTGTTCGAGGGCGAGCGTGCGGTCGGTTGCATCACCCGCGGTGGCATCGAATTCCGGGCCCGGGCCGTGGTGCTCACGGTCGGCACCTTCCTCGCCGGCAAGATCCACGTCGGGCTCGAGAGCCATTCCGGCGGCCGCGCGGGCGATCCGCCCGCAGACCGGCTCGCCGCGGCGCTGCGCTCGCTGTCGCTGCGCGTCGGACGCCTGAAGACCGGCACGCCGCCGCGCATCGACCGCCGCTCGATCGATTTCGACCGGCTCGCCGTGCAGCCGGGCGACGAGCCGCGGCCGGTGTTCTCCTATCTCGGCGACCGCCGCCTGCATCCGCCGCAGCGCCCCTGTCACCTGACTGCGACCAACGAGCGCACCCACGAGATCATCCGGGCGGCGAGCGATCGCTCGCCGATGTTCACCGGACGGATCGAAGGCGCGGGCCCTCGTTACTGTCCCTCGGTCGAGGACAAGGTCGCACGCTACGCGGACAAGACCTCGCATCAGATCTTCGTCGAACCCGAAGGCCTCGAGTCGCTGGAGATCTACCCGAACGGGATCTCGACGAGCCTGCCGTTCGACGTGCAGCTTGAGTTCGTGCGCTCGATCCGTGGATTCGAGCGTGCCCACATCACCCGCCCGGGCTATGCGATCGAATACGACTTTTTCGATCCGCGCGACCTCAAGCACAGTCTGGAGAGCAAGCGCATCCGCGGCCTGTACTTCGCCGGCCAGATCAACGGAACGACCGGTTACGAGGAGGCCGCCGCCCAAGGCCTGGTGGCCGGCGCGAACGCCGCGCTCGCCGCGCAGGATCGCGAGCCGTGGTGGCCCTCGCGCAGCGAGGCCTACATCGGCGTGCTGATCGACGACCTGGTCACGCGCGGCGCACCCGAGCCGTATCGGATGTTCACGAGCCGGGCCGAATACCGTCTGTCGCTGCGCGAGGACAATGCCGACCAGCGACTCACGCCGCGCGGCCGGGAACTCGGCCTGGTCGACGACGCGCGATGGCGCTTCTTCGAGCGCAAGAGCGCGCTCGTGTGCGGCACGATCGAGCGCCTCGAGCGCACCCTGGTGCGACCCGTGGAGGTCGGTGCCGGCCTCGCCGCCCGACTCGGCGCGCCGCTCGCCCGCGAGGCGCTCGCGATCGACCTGCTGCGTCGCCCGCAAGTCGGCCTCGCCGACCTCGATCCGGACTGGGCGACGACCGGCGGCCTCGCTGCCGCATCGCCCGCCGATGCGGCGCTCGCCGAGCAGGCGTGCACGCAGATCGAGGTGCAAACGAAATATTCCGGCTATCTGCAGCGCCAGCGCGCCGAAGTCGACCGCCGCCGCGACCAGGAAGCGCGGCCGTTGCCGCCGCAGATCGATTACGGGGCCGTGCACGGCCTGTCGAACGAGGCCCGTCAAAGGCTCGCGGAAGTGCGCCCCGAAACGATCGGCCAGGCAGCGCGTATCCCCGGAATCACGCCCGCGGCGATCGCTCTGCTGCTCGTGCACCTCAAGAAGCGAGAGCGTGCGGCCTGAGCGCCGGGCGGCGCGTGTGGCTTTTTGGAGAGGCAAACTTTAACATCAGCGACCGATATTGACCCCCCGGCTCGGAGAACCAGATGCAACTTGGATCGATTGGCCGGCCCTGGCTGTTCGCCTCGGTCGTGATGGGATTGAGTTTTTCGCTTGCCGCGCACGCGACCGGCGATGCGGCCCTCGGCAAGAAGAAGTTCTATACCTGTTACGGCTGCCACGGCATCGACAACTATCGCAACGCCTACCCCGATTATCCGGTGCCGCGGTTGCGCCACCAGCACGCCGCCTACATCGTCTCCGCGCTGCAGGAATACAAGGCGGGCGACCGTCCGCACCCGACGATGCACGCCCAGGCGAGCTCGCTCTCCACGCAGGACATGGAGGACATCGCCGCCTACCTGCAGGGACCTGCGCCGATCGAGCCTTCGTCGAAGATGGTCGGCCAGATGCCGCCACAGGTCGCGACCTGTGCGGCCTGTCACGGCGCCAACGGTCTCGGCGTCGCCGCCCCGCTCACGCCGAAGCCGCCGATTCTCGCCGGCCAGCACGAGCAGTACCTGATCCAGGCGCTCGACCAGTATCGCAGCGGCCGGCGCAAGATGCCGGTCATGATGGGCATGGCAAATTCGCTGAAGAGCGAGGCGGACGTGCGCCTCGTCGCCCACTGGTTTGCGAGCCAGCCTTCGCCGCTCGCGACGGCGACGCCCGACAGTCAGTAAAACGCCCGCCGGTCAGCAGGGCCTCGAGGGTCACCTCGAGGGTCGGCAGGGCCGCTGCGGTCCGATCGCACCGCCGCCCGCCCCACACGGGGCGGGCGGGGGCAGCACGAGTCTCGTCCGCCCCCGGCCTTCCCCCGCGCGAACAATCCCGCCCGAATCAAGATCCGTGCGCGATCAGCGCCTGTCCGTGAGGAATTGCGCGACGGCCGTATAGGCCTCGACGCGGTCGCTCTGCGCGGCGAAGCGGTGGCCTTCGCGATTGGCGACGATCCACCAGACCGGCACGTGCCGGCCGCGCAACAGATAGGTCATCTCCTCGCCCTGGGTGAAGGGCACCCGCGTGTCTCTGCGCCCGTGGAGGATCAGCGCCGGTGTCGTGATCCGGTCGGCGAGCGCGATGGGCGAGAGGTTGCGCAGGAATGCCCGTACGCCCGGATCCCGCTCGTCGCCGAATTCGAGTCGCGCCGCCGGCCGGCGCGAGGGCGGCAAGGCGTCGAGCCAGGTCGGCAGGTCGGTGATACCCGACCAGTCCACGAGCCCGGTCAGCCGGTCCGAGTAGTTCGCCGCGGCGAGCAGCGCCAGATAGCCGCCGTAGGCGCGCCCAGCCACCACCACGTGATGCGCATCGAGCTCCGGGCGCCCCTCGAGCCAGACGAGCAGGGCGCCGATGTCCTTGACGACGTCGCCGCGCTGTAGCCGATCATCGAGGGCGGCGAAGCTGCGGCCCTCGCCGAGCGAGCCGCGCAGATCCGGCACCAGGACCGCATAGCCGAGCTCGCCGACCACGTACTGGATCCAGGGATCGAAGCGCGCGTGGAAGGCCTGGTCGGGGCGCGAGTGGAACAGGATCAGCACGGGGTGACGGGTGCCGCCCGGAGGAAGATAGGCGTGCACCGGGAGCTCTCGCTGCCCGCCGTCGCCGCGGTCGAAGGTCGGGGCTTGCAGGGTGAGCGGCTGCACGAAGCCACTGGGGTCGGCATCGCCCGGTTCGCTGCGGGTCCAGGGCTGGAGCCGGCCGGTGCCGAGATCGAGCACGTACGCGTCGCGCGGCTGCCGGGGGTTCGAGTACGCAAACGCCAGCCGGTGGCCGGCGAGATCGAAATGCAGCGCTGCGATGGCGCCGGGAGCGGGCAGGGGCGCGACCGGCAGCTCGTGAGCCGCGCTCAGGTCGAGCAGATGCAGCCGATCGTAGCCGCCGCGCAGCTCGGTGTAGGCGAGGTAACGTCCGTCGCGCGAGAGCGCGAAGTCCTCGACGTCGCCGGCGTCGGCCGCCGACACGCGTCGCTCGGCGCCGTCGAACAGCCCGACGTAGACGAGCTGTCGGAACTCGCCTTCGCGAGCCGAGATCAGATAGACGCCGCGGCCGTCGCGCGAGAACCTCGCCTCGGTGATCGCGCCGGTCGCGGGCGGCGCGATCGTGCGGCGTTCGCCGCCGTCCAGAGCGAGCGCATCGAGCCTCTGCTCGCCGTTCTCCAGACGCTCGCGCACCAGCAGGCGCCGATCGTCCGGCGACCAGTCGAGCGGCCGCGCGAACGCGCCCTGGGCCGCGAGCACGATCCGCGAGGAGCTCGAGGGCCACGTCGGTGCCTTCGACCCCGCGGCGGCGGGACTCACGCCCCCGATCGAGAGCACCGCGACGTCGCTTCCGCGGCCTTGGGCCTCGGCGAGCGCGTAGGCGATCGACCGGCCGTCGTTGGACCAGACCGGAGCGGTGGCCTCGCGCGTGCCGTCGGTGAGCGCATGGGCCGGGCCGCCGGTGGCGTTCTGCAGCCAGAGGCGCGCCTGACCGGCTTCGTCCGCCCTCCTCGAATAGACCAACCAATCGTGCCAGGCGTCCGTCGCGAATGCGCCGGCGGCGAGCGGTTCGCGGTAGAAGGTGAGCTGGCGTCGCTCGCCGAGCGCCGAGTCGAGCAGATGAAGCTGGGTGGTCTCGCCGAGACGGGTCGCGACCAGCAACTCGCCGCGTGGCGACCAGTCGAGCGGGGTCGCGCCGCGGGCCGCGAGCCTCGCCGCGACCCGCTCGGCGACCGGCGCCGCCAAGGCCGGAACACCATCGAAACTCAAGCGCGGGCGCGGTGCGGGGTCCGTCGCGCCGGCGTTCGCCGCCGCCATTGCCGCGGCCGTGGCCGCGAGAGTAAAGCGAAGAGCCCGGTTCGCGGCCTGCCGCCGCGAGGTCGATCGATCGTTCATCGTTCCTATGTTCGCATGCCGCGAGGATAATGTTCGACCGAGGGACAACGTTTGGAGCCGCGAGTTCAACCTGCGCGGGGGAATCAGCGAACAGCCATGTACGACGACATCATGCGGGTCGGCCCCGGGATCCATGCGATCGACACGTTCTACGTTCGGCCGCGCATGGACGCGAGCCATCTGATCGTCGACGGCGACCGAGCCGCCTTCGTCGACTGCGGCGCGAGTCCCTCCGTGCCGCATTTGCTCGCGGCCCTCGCGCGGCTCGGTCTCGGCCCCGAAGCGGTCGAGACGATCCTGGTCACGCACGTGCATCTCGATCACGCCGGAGGCGCGGGGGTTCTCGCCGCGGCCTGTCCGCGCGCCCGCGTCGTGGTCCATCCGCGCGGCGCGCAACACCTGGCAGACCCCGGCCGGCTGGTCGAAGCGACCCGAGCGGTCTATGGCGCCGAGCGTTTCGCCGCCTGGTACGGCGAGGTCCTGGCGGTACCCGCCGAGCGCATCGCCGCCGTCGCCGACGGCGCGCGCATCGCGGTCGGCGGGCGCACGCTCGAACTGCTGCATACGCCGGGGCATGCGTTGCATCACCTGTGCGCGTTCGAACGCGATACCGGGGCGCTGTGGAGCGGCGACACCTTCGGGGTGAGCTATCGGGAATTCGATACGGCCGCGGGCGCTTTCATCGTAGCGACCACCACACCCTCTCACTTCGACCCGCAACAGCTGCACGCCTCGCTCGCGCGCCTGCGCGCCCTGCGTCCGCGGGCGGTGTATCTGACGCATTACAGCCGGGTCGACGAGGTCGAGCGGCTCGGCGAGGATCTCGAACGGGACATCGATGCGCTGGTGGCGATCGCGCGCGAGCAGGCCGCACCTGTCCCCGGCCGCGCCCGGCGCATCGAGGCGCGGATCTTCGCGCACTGGTGCGAGAGGCTCGAACGGCACGGCTTTCGCGCCGACCCGGCCCGGCTGCACGCGCTGCTCGATGGCGATGCGGCGCTGAACGCCGACGGGTTGGACGTGTGGCTCGCGCGTACCGGATGTTGACGAACCAGGACCTCGCAGCCTGTGCGCTCGCGCCTCCCCGGGAGGCGCCGGCCGACGGTGGCGCGGCGCTCGCGGCGCTGCTGGCCGCGCTCGAGCGCGCGCTGCGATCCACCGCGGATCCGCGTTGCGCGCGTCTGCTGGGCCCGGTCGTGCCGGGCGCGACCATGACGCGCGGGGCGCGCGTGCCGGGAACCAGCCTCGAACTCGATCCGGTCGCCGCCGCGTTCGCGATCGGCGTGGCCGCCGGCTGGAGCGCCGAGCCAGGCGCCGCCGATCCGTCGCCGCTGCCGGCCGAGGCGGCCTGTGTCGCGGGCCTGCTGGCGCTGTACGATCACCGCTCGCGCCGCGCCCACGATCTGGCCGAACCCGCACCGCGAGTCGAGGACCTGCTCGATGCCTTGCGATCTGCGTACCGGATCCAGCGCATGCTCGAACTGGAGCCGGGTTACCAGGCTTTCGCGGGCGGCATGCCGGTCGCGGTCCGCGCCGCGACCGCCGCGGTCGCGGTACGTATCCTCGGGGGCCGCGGCGAGCAGATCGCCGCGGCCTGCACCGAGGCCTTCCGTGACGGCGGCGCGGCGCCTCGCCATCCACGCGCGGCCGTGGCGCAGCCGGTCTGCGTTTCGCGGTCACTCGGCGATGCCAACAGCCGCGGCCTGCGCCTCGCGTTCCTGCAGCTGGCCGCGGACGACCGGCCGCCGTCCACGGCGATCGCGCAGCCCGCGGCGGCGTCCGGCGGGCGTGCGGCGGC
>JAGWPY010000073.1 GCA_028870275.1 Gammaproteobacteria bacterium
CGCCGCGGTCAGCCGCGCGAGCGCGCCCGCCCGATCCTCGAGTTGCGCCTCGAGCTTGGTCGCGAAGATCTGACTGGCGAGCGTACCGACGCTCTGGGCCTCCCGGCGGTGCTCCATGTACGCCAGGCTGCCGACCAGGCCGGACAGCAGAGCGATCGCGGCGAGCGTGAGCAGCAGGTAATTGGTCTTGAGGCTCGAGGCCATTCCGGAGGGTCCCCCGCCGCGCGGGCGGCTGTGCCGTCGGCCATCATAACCCCGGGGGCGCCCGGACGCATGCGTGTCCGCGTACAATCGGCGCATGAGCCGCAGCCTGCGCATCGACGTCTATGCCGATACCGTCTGCCCCTGGTGCTATCTCGGCGCGCGGCGACTCGATGCGGCCCTGACGGCGCGGCCCCAATACGCACACCGGATCACCTGGCGGCCTTTCGAGCTCAATCCGGACCTGCCTCTCGAGGGCGTGAGGCGGGAGGACTTCATCGCAGCGCGGATCGCCGATCCGCAGCGCATGCGGGCGAGCGAGCAATCGCTGGTCGAACTCGGCCGGCCGCTCGACATCGTCTTTCGCTTCGAGCGGATCGAGCGCATGCCGAACACGCGCAGATCCCACCTGCTGCTCGCCCTGGCCGCGCGGCGCGGTCTGCAGCGTACGGTGCTCGATCGATTCATGCGTGCCTACTTCGAGGAGGGGCGGGACGTCGGCGATCCCGAGGAACTCGTGCGACTCGCCACCGAGGCGGGTCTCGATGAACGCGAAGCGGCCCGTACGCTCGTGCTGCGCAGCGGCCAGGATGCCGTGCTGGCCGCCGAGCGTCATGCGGCCGGTCTCGGCCTCTCGGGCGTGCCGGCCTTCGTCATCAACGGCGAGTATCTGCTGTCGGGTGCGCGCGAGCCCGAGGAACTGATCGCCGCCCTCGATCAGGTCGGATCGATCTCGGCGGAATCCGACGCATCGTGACGCCGGAGGAGCTGACCGGCCGCGCGCTCGGCCATCTGGTCGAGGTCCGCGAACTCGGCTGCTCGCTGCATCGCGATGCCTGCGCGGCCTTCATGGCGATGCGCCGTGCCGCGTCGGCCGCGGGACTCGAGCCCCGGCCGGTGAGCGCCTTCCGCGATTTCGGCCGGCAGCTCGAACTGTGGAACGGCAAGTACCGGGGCGATCGTCCGGTCCGTGATGCCGCCGGCGCACTCGTGGACCTGCGGCCGCTCGGCGACGATGCGCGCATCGATGCGATCCTCCTCTGGACCGCATTGCCGGGGGCGAGCCGCCACCATTGGGGGACGGATCTGGATCTGATCGACGGCGGGGCGCTGGCCCGCGGCTACTCGCCGCGGCTGGAACCCGGGGAGTACGCCGGCGAGGGGCCTTTCGCGCCGCTCGCGGCCTGGCTGGAGAGCCACGCCGGCCGTTTCGGCTTCTTCCGTCCCTACCGCGGCCTGCGCTCGGGGGTGAGGCCTGAACCCTGGCATTACAGTTTCGCGCCGGTTGCGGACGAGGCGGTCCGCCGGCTCGGCATCGACGTGCTTCGCGAGGCGCTCGAGGCGGCGCCGCTCGAGGGGCGCGCTGCGGTGCTCTCGCGGCTTGCGGAACTGCACGCGCGTTTCGTCGTCGCGATCGATCCGTTCTGATTCCAAGGGCAGCGCGTCGTCAGGCGATGCGCCTAGGACCAGAGCGTCTTCAGCCGGTCGAGCATCAAGCCGCGCACCTGCGGCAATTCGCCTTCGCGCGCCGTGAACAGCGGCGGATTGCGCCTCAGCATCGGCCAACGCCCGGTCCGCAGCACGCGGTCCAGGTAGGCGAGATTGGCGTCGATCGCTTCGATGTACGGATTGGCACCGTCGTACATCGGCTCGACGTAGCGGTAGGCGTGCTCGAATTCCCGCTCGAGCCGGTCGATGCGGGTCTCGCGGACGAACTGGGGCGTCTGTCGCAGCAGGTCGAGCCCGGAGCTGTAGCGTACCCGCGGGGCTCCCTTGAGACCGGGGATCGCGGCGATCCCGCCGAGCACGAATTCCGGGTAGAGCCGGTCGCGGCACTTCTCCAGGTAACAGCGGTCGGCCATCTGCGCGATCAGGTCCGCCGTACCCACGAGATGGCCGAGCTTGCGGTCGCGGGGGTCGTCGAGGGCGATCTCGGCAATCGGAATCTCGTAGCCGGTGAAATGCACCACCCGCCCCGCCACGGCGACCCAGTGCTGCAGGCCGACCGACGGCAGCAGACGGGCGAGGTGGCGTTCGCCGCGGCTCACGTGGTTGCGGGTGAATTCCGCGCCGTTGCGGTGCACGGCGTCGCTCGTCTCGCGGATGTAGCCGGAATCGTGGAACAGCGAGACGATCAGGCCGACCGCGGCGCGTTCCGCGCCGAGCTGCATCGCGGCAGCCGAGGTGCGCTCGTAACCGGCTTCGAGGCGAGCGGTCGCGAGCGTCATGTCGAGCGTGTGCTGCCGGTCGTGATAGACCGTGTCGACCCCCAGGTAGCCCGGCAGGCGGCCGGTGAACAGCAGATCGAACTCCTCGAACGCCCGCTCCACCGGTGCGAACGGGGCTTGCGGCCAATGCGCCCGGTACAGTTCGCGGACCGCGCTCGCGACCGCCTCGGTCGAACTGACCTGAACCGAATTGGTGACGTCGTAGTCGTTACGGCGCAGTGCGTGCATGCAATCGATCTTATGCCGACTGCGTCTCGGCCGCCATGCCGCTCTCGGCGCGCTGTGACGCGCTCACGGGGCGAGGGGCTTTAAGTCAAAGCCGGCGGTGCAGGGCGCGTGGTCCGACGGCCGTTCCCAGGTGCGTGGCTCGCGGTCGATCCGGCAGAAGCGGCAATGCTGGGCAAGAGCGGCGGAGGCGAGCAGCAGATCGATCCGCAGGCCGTGGTTGCGCCGGTAGGCCGCCTGGCGATAGTCCCACCAGCTGAACACGTCCGCAGGCTGGTCGAAGCGGCGGAACAGATCCGAGAGGCCGCAGCCGACCAGGCGGGCGTAAGCGGCCCGCTCGGCCGGGCTCACCAGCACCGATCCCTCCCAGGCCGCCGGGTCGTGCACATCCCGGTCTTCGGGCGCGATGTTGAAGTCTCCGGCCAGCAAGAGCCGGTCATGAGTGGCCAGTTCCGCCTCGAGGTGCCGCTCCAGGGCTGCGAGCCAGGCGAGCTTGTAGGCGTACTTCTCCGAGCCGACGGCCTGGCCGTTCGGCACATACACGTTGACCAGGCGAACACCGCCGACCGTCGCGGCGATCACCCGGCGTTGCGGGTCCTCGTAGTTCGGCAGGCCCGCCTGGACCGCCTCGAGCGCGAGCCGCGAGAGGATCGCAACGCCATTGTAGGTCGGCTGGCCGGAATATACCGCGCGATAACCCAGGGCTTCGATCTCGGCCTGCGGGAATGCCTCGTCCGTGAGCTTGGTCTCCTGCAGCGCGAGCACATCGACCGGATTGGCGGCGAGCCACTGACCGAGCTGCGGCAGCCGCACTCGCAGGGAATTGACGTTCCAGGTGGCGAAACTGAGCACTAGGCGGCGATCCCGGTCTGGCGCAGCAGCGCGCCGAGATCCGGCTCGCGACCACGGAAATCGATGAACGCCTGCATCGCATCGAGACTGCCGCCGCGCGAGAGGATCGCGTCGTGAAAGCGTGCGGCGGTCGCCCGGTCGAATATGCCCGCTTCCTCGAAGGCCTCGAACGCGTCCGCGGCGAGCACCTCGGCCCACTTGTAGCTGTAGTAACCGGCGGCGTAGCCGCCGGCGAAGATGTGCGTGAACGAACAGGGCATGCGGTTGAACTCGGCCGTCGGCACCACGGAGACTCTGCGGCGCACCTCGGCCATGGTCGCCGCGACGTTCGCGCCCCGCTCCTTGGCGTATTGCGCGTGCAGGTCGAAATCGAACGAGGCCAGCTCGACCTGCCGCAGCGTGTCGAGCGCCGCGTGGAAGGTCCGGGTGCCGAGCAAACGCTCGAGCAGCTCGGCCGGCAATGCCTCGCCGCTGTCGACGTGCGCCGAGATCAGCGGCAGGACCTCGGGGCGCCAGACGAAGTTCTCCATGAACTGGCTCGGCAGCTCGACCGCGTCCCAGGAGACGCCGTTGATGCCGGCGATGCTCGGGTATCCGACCCGGGTCAGCATGTGGTGCAGCCCGTGACCGAACTCGTGGAACAGTGTCGTCACGTCGTCGTGGGTGAGGAGCGAGGGGGCCTTCGCGACCGGCGGCGGGAAGTTGCACACCAGATAGGCGATCGGCAGTGAGCGGCCGCTGGCGAGGGACTTGGCGATGACGCACTCGTCCATCCAGGCGCCGCTGCGCTTCTCGGGCCGCGAATACGGGTCGAGATAGAACCCGGCGATGCGCCGTCCGGCGGCGTCCTCCAGATCGTAATAGCGCACGCTCGGATGCCAGGCGGCGACGCCCGAGCGCTCGCGGGCGCGAACGCCGTAGAGGCGGTGTGCGACCGTGAACAGTCCTTCGAGGACTTTCGGCAGCGGAAAATAACTGCGCAATTCCTCCTGCGACACGTGAAACCGGCTGCGTTTCAGCCGCTCGGAATAGAAGGCGAGATCCCATGGCTGCAAGGATCTGCCCGCGAAACGCTCGAGTTCGGCGAACTCGGCGGTGGCGGCCGGCCGGCAGCGGGCGGCGAGATCGTCGAGGAACTGGCGCACCTGGACCGGGGTCTTCGCCATGCGGGTGGCGAGCGCGAAATCCGCGAAGGTCGGAAAGGACAGCAGCTGCGCGAGCTCGTGCCGCAGACCGAGGATCTCCTCGATCAGCCCCGCATTGTCGAATCGTCCCGCGCTCGGTCCGCGGTCCGAAGCCCGCGTGACCCAGGCCTCGTACAGGTCGCGACGCAGGCGCTCGCTCTCGGCGTTGGTCATGACCGCGAGGTAGGTGGGCTGGTCGAGTTTCAGCGTCCAGCCGGATTGGCCGGCCGCCGCCGCGTCCGCGGCGGCGCGCGCCAGTAGATTCGGCGGCAGGCCGGCGAGCTCGTTCTCCTCGACGATGCGGCGCTCGTAGGCCTTCGCCGCATCGAGAACGTTCTCGGCGAATTTCGCGCCGAGGGTGGCGAGCCTCTCGAGGATCGCGCGCAGCTTCGCCTTCGGCGCATCCGGCAGGTCCACGCCCGCCAGCGTGAAGTCGCGCAGCGCATTGACCACCAGCTTGCGCGCCGCCGGGTCGAGCGCCCCGCCCTCACGCTCGAGGATGTGCCGGTAGGCCGAGGCGAGCGCGCCGTTCTGGCCGAGTTCGGCGGCATAGCCGGCGATCAGCGGTACGCATTCGTTGTAGGCGGCCCGGGTCGCCTCGCTGTTCGCGACGCCGTTCAGGTGACCGATCGGCGAGAACACCCGACTCAAGCGATGCGCCGCCTCCTCTAGCGGCTCCACCACGGTCGCGAAACTCGGCTCCGGCAGCGCCGCGAGCGCGCCGATCAGCGCACGGTTCTCCGCGAGCACCTGTTCGAGCGCGGGCCGCGCGTGTTCGGGGCGGATCCGCTCGAACGGCGGCCGTTCGAAGTCTTCCAGCAGGGGATTTTCCATGCGAGGATTCTAGCAAACGCCGCGCCGCCGGCCCCCGCCGTCGCGACGTCCTCAGCGATGCGCGAGCGTCCAGGCCGCGGCGGCGGCCGCGGCCACGAAGCCGGCCGCTCCGGCGAGCGCGCGGATGCGGTAATCGACCTCTAGACGGCGCTCGCCGATCGCGGCGATCACGAACGGTCGGCCGTCGCCCGGATCGGCGAGCGTCGCGATCGCCGGCGGCGGTGGGCGCGCACTGCGCTCGGCGAGCACCTGCTGCCTTGCCGCACCGCGAGCCTGGTCCCATTCCGCCATGGACAGGCGACCATCCCCGTCCCGGTCGAATCTCGCCAGCAACGTCGCCTGGTCGGTCTTCCAGTCATGCAGCAGCGCGGCGACCTCGTCGTCGAGCTCGAGCGGCTGCACGCCGCCCACGGTGCGGAATTCGCCGAGCACGAGCAGGGGTTCGCCGCTCACCAGCCGCTGTTCCACGTAGCGATAGCGGTCGGTGATCAGGGTGTCGGCGATTCGGCCGAGAATGCCACTGCCGCCCGGTATGCGCACCTGCGGCCAGGCGTCCGGACCGTACCAGACGTCCTTGGCGCGTGCATGCACCTCGGCGCCGCGTGGATCGATCAGGCATCGTCCCGTGCCGTCGTCGAGCAGGAATGGCGTTTCGCAGGTCGCGGACTGCACCGCGACCCAGGAGCGCGAACGCCCCGTGCTGCGCCGCTCCTCGATACGGTAGCGCCACCAACTGCAGGGCAGTCCGGTGAGTGGTGCCCTCAAGGATCCTCGTTCGCCGCCCTCGGGCCGGCCCTGCAGGCGAGCATACCCTTGCGCAGCCGAACGGATTCGACCGGTCGGCGTGTCGGTGAGGCTGCGTTCCTCGCGCCAGGCGCGAATGCCGAGGTGCAGGACGTATGCACCGGCCGCGACGAGGGCCGCGGCGTAGACCCAAGCGGTCGCGGGTGTGATCGGCGGCACGGGTCGGTTCCAGCGGCGCTAGGCCGGCCTAGGCCTTGAACAGCGCGCCGACGTCGACGTCGCGCTTCTCCTCGTTGGTGAACTCGAGCAGCTGCGCGGGCTTGAAACCGAACCAACCCGCGACCAGGGCGTCGGGCAGGCTCTGAACGCGGATGTTGTTGACGTTGACCTGTTCGTTGTAGAGCTCACGGCGGTCCGAGATCGCCTCTTCGAGCGCAGTGATGCGTCCCTGCAGGTGCTGGAAGGTCTCGTCCGCCTTGAGCGCCGGATAGCTCTCGGCGACCGCGAACAGGCGGCCCACCCCGGCGCGCAATCTGCGCTCGGCGGCGCCGAGTTCCGCGACGTTACCGGCGGCGGAGGCGTCGCTCACCGAGCTGCGCGCGCGCATGACACCCTCGAGAGTCTCGCTCTCGAACTGCATGTAGCGCTTGCAGGTGTCGATCAGCTTCGGAAGCTCGTCGTGCCGTTGTTTCAGCAGGACGTCGATGTTCGACCACGCGACCTTGACGTTCTCGCGCAGCGAGACCAGTGAATTGTAGATGCCGACTCCGTAGACCAGGAGCACGATCAGCGTGGCGAGGAGCACGATCAGCACGACCATCAGAGCACCTGTGTTGTTGAGGGTTTCGTCGAGGCCTTCGGGTCGATCGCTTTTGCAGTATATCATCGGCGCCTGAAGCTTCCCGCGGATGGAGTTCACAGTGTCGGACGGAAATTACGACCTCATCGTCGTCGGCGGCGGCAGCGGCGGTCTCGCCTGCGCGCAGCGAGCCGCCCAGCATGGCGCCCGCGTCGCGTTGATCGAGCACCAGCGGCTCGGCGGCACCTGCGTGAACGTCGGTTGTGTGCCGAAGAAGGTCATGTGGAACGCCGCGCAGATCGCCGCGGCGATCGGCGATGCGGCCGACTACGGATTCGACGTCGCGCCGGGCGGGCACGACTGGCTCGCGCTCAAGGGCAGGCGCGACGGATACGTCGCGCGGCTCAATGCGATCTACGAGCGCAATCTCGCCGCCCGCAAGGTCGAGTACGTGGCCGCGCGTGCCCGTTTCCTGGCGCCGCTCGAGATCGATGCCGGCGGCCGGCGGCTTGCGGGCCGCCACGTGGTGATCGCCACCGGCGGCAGGCCGGCGATCCCGGATCTGCCGGGCGCCGACGCCGGCATCACCTCCGACGGGTTCTTCTCGCTCGAGGAACGGCCGCGCCGGGTGGCGGTCGTCGGCAGTGGCTACGTCGCCTGCGAACTCGCAAGCGCGTTTCACGCTCTCGGCGCCGAGGTCCATCTGTTCGTGCGCAAGGAGCGACCGCTCACCCATTTCGACGAGATGCTCGGTCTGGCGCTCATGCGGGAATTGCGCGCGCAGGGGCTCATCGTGCACACGCATTTTTCGCCGGCCGCGGTGCGCCGCAACGGCCCGATGCGCGCGTTGATCGGCGAGGATGGACGCGAGCTCGCCGACTTCGACTGTCTCCTCTTCGCGATCGGCCGGCTGCCGAACGTCGAATCGCTCGGTCTCGAGCACACGGGCGTCGGGCGCGATAGCGCCGGATTCGTCGCGACCGATGCATTCCAGGACACCAACGTGGCGGGCGTCCACGCGATCGGCGATGTCACCGGCCGCGCGGGGCTCACGCCGGTGGCGATCGCCGCGGGGCGGCGTCTCGCCGACCGCCTGTTCGGCGGCATGGCCGATCGACGCCTCGACTACGAGTGGATTCCCTCGGTCGTGTTCACGCATCCGCCGGTTGCCTCGGTGGGCCTGTCGGAGGCCGAGGCGCGGGCCCGTCACCCCGAGGGGATCACCGTCTACCGCAGCGATTTCGTCGGCATGTACCACGCGGTGACCACGCGCAAACCGCGTACCGACATGAAGCTGGTGTGCGCGGGGCCGGCCGAGAGGGTGGTCGGCTGTCACGTGATTGGCGCCGGCGCCGACGAGATGATGCAGGGTTTCGCGGTCGCGATCCGCATGGGCGCGACCAAGCGGGACTTCGACGACACGGTCGCGATCCATCCGACCAGCGCCGAAGAGCTCGTCACGATGCGCTAGGGAGCGGCCGCCGATGGCGATAAAAGCATATGCGGGCGAATACCCCGTGCTCGGGCTGCGTGCCTACGTCGACGAAGCCGCGCTGGTGATCGGCCGCGTGCGCCTCGGCGAGGACGTCTCGGTGTGGCCGTTCGCGGTGATCCGCGGCGACGTCGCACCGATCGAGATCGGCGCGCGGACCAACGTCCAGGACGGCTGCGTGCTGCACGTGGTGCATGACGGCCCCTACACTCCGGGCGGCATCGGTCTTTCAGTCGGTGAGGACGTGACCGTCGGCCACAAGGCGGTGCTGCACGCGGCGCGAATCGGCGACCGCTGCCTGATCGGTATCGGTGCGATCGTGCTCGATGGAGCCGAGATCGCCGCCGAGACGATCGTCGGCGCAGGGTCGGTGGTGCCGCCAGGGCGGCGGCTCGAGGCCGGCGGCCTGTATCTCGGCAATCCCGCCAAGCGGGTGCGCGATCTCTCGGCCGCCGAGCTCGAGAGGCTGGTCTATGGCGCGCGCCACTATGTCGCAGTCAAGGACGAATACCGCGCCGCGGCACGCGGCGCGCACCGCTAGCGGAATCGCGCGAGCGCCTCGAGCACGGGCCTCGTGTCCGGACGCACGCCGCGCCAGAGCGCGAAGGAAGCCGCCGCCTGTTCCACGAGCATGCCCCAGCCCTTGTCGACCCGCGCGGCGTGCAGCGACCGGGCCCAGCGCGTGAACGGCGTCTCGCCGCGGCCATAGGCGAGGTCGTAGCAGACCGTGTCCTCGCCCACCAGGCCGGCCGGCATCTGCGGCATCTCGCCCGAGAGGCTCGCCGATGTGCCGTTGATGATGAGATCGTAGGGCGGGCCTTCGACCTGTTCGAATCCGCAGCCCTCGACGCTGCCCAGATCGCCGAACTCGGTCGCCAGCGCTTTGGCGCGGGCGCTGGTGCGGTTGGCGATCACCAGTGCGCGCAGCGGCCGCTCGAGCAGCGGTGCGAGGATTCCGCGGACGGCGCCGCCGGCGCCGAGCACCAGCACGCGCTTGTTGGCGAGGTCCAGGCCGAGGTTGGTCTCGAGGTCGACCAGCAGGCCAAGGCCATCCGTATTGTCGCCGAGCAGAGTGGTGTCCTCGTAGAAGGCGATCGTATTGACGGCTTGGGCGCGCGCGGCGCGCGGCGTGAGCTCGTTCACCAGCTCCGCCGCCGCCTGCTTGTGGGGCAGCGTGACGTTCAGGCCCTTGAGGCCGCTCGTGAACAGCCGCAAGGCTTCGCGGCGGAACGCGCCGGGCTCGATGTCGAACAGCCGGTAGGCGAGGTTCTGGCCGGTGGCCTTGGCGAACATGCCGTGGATGAACGGCGACCAGCTGTGGTCGACCGGATGGCCGGCCAGCCCGTACTGGTCCGCCGTCGGATCCTCGACCGGCTCGCTCACTGGCCGAGCCATTGCGCTGCGCGCACGGCGAAATACGTGAGGATGCCATCCGCGCCGGCGCGCTTCATCGCGATCAGGGATTCGAGCGCGACCGCGCGCTCCTCGACCCAGCCGTTGCGGGCGGCCGCCATGATCATCGAGTACTCGCCGCTCACCTGATACGCGAAGGTCGGCAGTCCGAAACGCTCCTTGACCCTGCGGATCACATCGAGGTAGGGCAGTCCCGGCTTCACCATCACCATGTCCGCGCCCTCGGCGACGTCGAGCGCCACCTCGCGCAGCGCCTCGTCCGAGTTCGCCGGATCCATCTGGTAGGTGTGCTTGCCGCCCTTGCCGAGCTGCGCGGAGGACCCCACCGCTTCGCGGAACGGCCCGTAGAACGCCGAGGCGTACTTGGCCGCATAGGCGAGGATGCGCGTGTGCACGAGTCCGGCCGCCTCGAAGGCTGCGCGGATCGCGCCGATGCGCCCATCCATCATGTCGGAGGGCGCCACCACGTCGGCTCCGGCATCGGCGTGCGAGCGCGCCTGGCGGACCAGGGTCTCCACGGTCAGGTCGTTCTGCACATAGCCGTTCGCATCGATCAGTCCGTCCTGCCCGTGAGTCGTGAACGGATCGAGGGCGACGTCGGTGATCACGCCGAGCTCCGGGAAGCGCTGCTTGACGGCGCGCACGGCGCGCTGGGCGATGCCCTGCGGATTCCACGATTCGCGGGCGTCGAGCGTCTTCTTTTCGACCGGAGTGACCGGGAAGATCGCGATCGCCGGTATGCGCAGACGCAGCAGCGTTTCGCATTCGCGCAGTAGTTCGTCGATCGGCAGTCGTTCGATGCCGGGCATGGCACCGATGGGTTCGCGCGCGCTGCCCTCCGATACGAAGACCGGATAGATCAACGCGTCGACGGTGAGTTGGGTCTCACGCATCAGGCGCCGCGAGAATTCGTCGCGGCGCATGCGGCGCATGCGGGTCGTCGGGAACGAGACGCTGGTCGGAGCGGTCATCTTCGTCATGACTCCTGAAAGCCGTGGCGGCGAGG
Source organism: Gammaproteobacteria bacterium (assembly GCA_028870275.1). Taxonomy (GTDB): domain Bacteria; phylum Pseudomonadota; class Gammaproteobacteria; order Steroidobacterales; family Steroidobacteraceae; genus Bog-1198. The sequence continues at coordinate 10,979 of JAGWPY010000073.1, forward strand.
GCGTGCGGGCCGCAACGACTTTGCGGGTGGCGACGTGCCGCGTGGCGATGCGCCATGATATCGCGAGCCGGCCGCCGCGGGGACCCAGGCTCCCTCCCTGAGGCCCCGGCGCTCGCCGCCGCGGCGAGGAGGATGCGCCGGGCGCGACTAGAGGCCGGCCTTCGCCAGAAGGTCGACGAAGCGACGCACGCTCGCGGCGAGCGCCGGATGGTCGGCCTCGAACTGAACCGCGACCGCCTCGAGGCGGTCGGCGATCGCCGGATCCGCCACCGGCGCGGAGATCGCCGGCGCCGGGGCCTCCGGCCGCAGCGGCGGCCGCTCGAGCAGCCGCGCGATGTCGTCCATCAGCTTGACGAGGAGTCCACGCACCTGCGGATCGACCCGCCGTGCGGCGGACAGCTCCTCGTGCAGCGCCGTCAGCTGTTTCTGAAGTTGATCTGAGTCCATGTGGTCCACCTCCGCTCTTTCATTGTGCCACTCGCTCGGCGGTCAGGCGCGCGACTTCCACGTACCCGGCGCCGGTCGGGGCAAGGTGCCGATGGATCGCCTCGTAGGCCGAACGCAGGGCCAGGTCCGCGCCGAAGGGTGGATTGACGATCGCGGTGCCGCTGCCGGCGAGGCCCAGCCCGGCGTCGTCCGGATGCACGGCGAGATCGGCAATCAGCGTCTTCGGTATCGCGAGCGCGGCGAGTCGCGCGTGCACGCTGCGGCGCTGGGCCGCGTCGAGAATCGGGTACCAGATCAGATAAGTGCCGCTCGGCCAGCGGCGATACGCTTCGGCGAACGAGCGCAGCAGGGTCCGCCATTCGTCGAGGTCCTCGTAGGGAGGGTCGATCAGCACGAGTCCTCGCCGCTCGGCCGGGGGCAGCAGTGCCTTGAGCGCTGCGTAGCCATCGCCATTGTCGACCCGCAGTCGGCCGGCCGACACGAGCTGCCGCTCGGCCGCGCGCGCCTCGGTCGGCGAGCGCTCGACGAGCACGGCGCGGTCGCCGGGCCTAAGCGCCGCGGCGATCAGTGCGGCCGAGCCGGGATACGTGCTCAGCCGGCGTCGGCCGCGTTCGCCGAGCGCGCCGACCGCCGTGAGATAGTCGGCAAGCGCCGGCTCGTTCGCGCCCCGCTCGCGCAGCAGTTGAATGCCGTGCTCGGCTTCGGCGGATTTGCGCGCTTCGGCCGAGCGCAGATCGTAGACGCCGCGGCCCGCGTGCGTATCGAGCGCAAAGAACGCCTTGTCCTTGCGCTTCAGGGCGTTCAGGCAGTAGACCAGCGCCGCGTGTTTGGCGACGTCCGCGAAATTGCCGGCGTGATAGAGATGCTGGTAGTTCATTGGCCGCGTTCGCCGCCCCCCGATGATCCACCCCGCAAGCGCGGGAGAGCGGACCTCAGCCGAGCTCTGCCAGGTAATCGCGCGGTCTGAGGAACTCGTCGAGTTTCGCTTCCGCCGATCCCGCGGTGGCTCGCCAGTCGTATTCCCATCGTACGCGCGGCGGCAGCGACATCAGGATCGATTCGGTACGTCCGCGCGACTGCAGGCCGAACAGCGTGCCCCGATCGTAGATCAGGTTGAACTCGACGTAGCGGCCGCGCCGGTACAGCTGGAATTCGCGTTCCCGCTCCCCGTAGGGCAGATCCTTGCGGCGACCGAGGATTGGCAGATACGCGGGCAGGAAGCGATCGCCGACGCTGCGCAGCAGTGCGAAACAGCGATCGAAACCGCCCTCGGTGAGGTCGTCGAAGAACAGACCGCCCACACCGCGGGTCTCGTTGCGGTGCGGAAGGAAGAAATACCGGTCGCACCAGGCCTTGTAGCGCGGATAGACGTCCTCGCCGAATGGAGCGCAGGCCTCGCGTGCCACGCGGTGCCAGTGCACCACGTCCTCCTCGAACGGATAGTACGGCGTCAGATCGAACCCGCCGCCGAACCACCAGACGGCCGGCGCATCCTGCGGCATGGCGATCAGGAATCGCAGATTCGCATGCGTCGTCGGCGCGTAGGGGTTGCGCGGGTGGAAGACCAGCGAAACGCCCATCGCCTGGAACGGCGCCCCGTCGATGCCACTGCGTTGTTGTGTGGCCGACGCCGGCAGCGCGGCGCCGTGCACGTGCGAGAAACCGATCCCCGCACGCTCGAACGCCGCGCCTTCGCTCAAGATCCGGCTCTCGCCTCCGCCGCCTTCGGCGCGTTGCCAGGCATCCCGCCGGAAACGCCCGCCGTCGACGGCCTCGACGGCCGCGCAGATCGTATCCTGCAGGCCGGTCAGGTAGGCGCGAACCGCGCCGAGCGCCGCCGCCTGCGTCCAGTCCGTCGAACCGTTCAGTGTGTCCAAGGGCGCAGGCTCAGCCGCGCGTGCCCGCCGCGCCCTTGCCGCGTGCCGCCCCAGCGGCCGCGGGTCGACCGGCGGGTTTGGGCTTGCCTGCCGTGCTGCGCGCGGGTGCCGCGCGCTTCGCTTTGGGCGCGTCCTTCGATTTGGCCGCCGCCTTCGCCTTGGCCGAGCGCTTGACACCGTCCGCGGACTTCGTCGGCACGGATTTCTTCGCGGCCGCATTGGGGAGGGCTGGACCCGCGGTCTCGGGCCGCGCGGTCTTCGCGCGCGCCGTTGCGGCCGACGCTGCCCCCTTCGCCGCCTTGCCGCCCTTGCGGCCCCAGCGCCCGGCGCCGCGCAGCGGAGCCGCCGCGAGCAGGCTCTGGCATTCCGCCAGCGTGAGCGTCTTCGGATCCCGATCCTTGGGAATCTTCGCGTTACGGGTCTTGTCGGTGATGTAGGGCCCGAATCGGCCGTTCAGCACCTGCACGCCCGCCTCGGGAAAGTCGAGGATCAGGCGGTTGGCGTCGGCGATTTCCTTCTCGCGGATCACTTCGAGCGCACGGTCCGTCTCGATCGTGTACGGATCGTCGATCTTCAGTGACACGTACTTGCTGCCGTACTTGAGATACGGTCCGAAGCGGCCGACGTTGGCGACGATTTCCTCGCCCTGCGCCGTCGTACCCAGCTTGCGCGGCAGCTTGAACAGCTCGAGCGCCTCGGCGTGGGTGATCGAATCCATCTTCTGTCCCGGACGCAGCCCGGCGAACCGCGGCTTCTCCGGGTCGTCCTTGGTGCCGATCTGCACGAAGGGGCCGAACCGGCCCATGCGCACGCTCATCGGTTTCCCGCTGGCCGGATCGACGCCGAGATCGCGCGCCTGCGCGACCTCCTCGCGGCTCACCGACTTCTCCGTGTGGCGCACCAGTTCGATGAAAGGCTTCCAGAACTTCTCGAGCAGCGGTACGAAATCCTGGCCGCCGGAGGCCACTTCGTCGAGCGAGTCCTCCATGCGCGCGGTGAAATCGTAGTCCACGTAGGTGGTGAAATACTGCGTGAGGAAGCGGCTGACGATCTTGCCGATGTCGGTCGCCGTGAAACGCCGATTCTCGATCTCGACGTATTCGCGGTCGCGCAGCGTCGAGATGATCGACGCATAGGTCGACGGGCGGCCGATCCCGTACTCTTCGAGCGCCTTGACCAGCGATGCTTCCGAGAAGCGCGGCGGGGGCTCCGTGAAATGCTGAGACGGGAGCACCGACATCAGCCGCACTCGATCGCCTTCGGCGAGTGGCGGCAACACGTGATCGGAGTCGTCCTGCACCGCATCGTCGGTGCCTTCCTGGTAGACCGAGATGTAGCCCGGCTTGACCAGGGTCGAGCCGTTCGCGCGCAGCGCATGGCGCCGAGGCCCGTCGGCGCCCGCGAGCATCTCCACCGCGACGGTGTCGAACACCGCCGGGGCCATCTGGCAGGCGACCGTGCGCTTCCAGATCAGCGCATACAGGCGGAACTGATCGGCGTCGAGCTTCTTCTCGATGTCCGCGGGCAGGATCGCGGCCGAGGTGGGCCGTATGGCCTCGTGCGCTTCCTGTGCGTTCTTCGACTTGGTCCGGAAGCTGCGAGGCTCCTCGGACAGGCCGTCGCTGCCATACAGGCGGACGATGACCTCGCGGATCTGGGCGACCGCTTCCTGGGCGAGGTTGACCGAGTCGGTGCGCATGTAGGAGATCAGTCCGACCGCGCCCTCGCCGATGTCGACGCCCTCGTACAGCTGCTGGGCGACCCGCATGGTCTTCTGCGCGCTGAAGCCGAGTTTGCGGGCCGCCTCCTGCTGCAGGGTCGAGGTCGTGAACGGCGGCGCAGGGTTGCGGCGTCGCTGCTTGCGCTCGACCGCGCGCACGGTGAGTTGGCCGCGGGCCGCTTCGTTGACGGTGCGCTCGACCTCGAGGGCCGAGCCCTCGTTGGTGAAGCTGAACTGCTCGACCTTGGCGCCGCGATACTCGACCAGTTTGCCCGGGAATTTCTGCCCGTCGTGTTCGAGTTCGGCGTCGATCGTCCAGTATTCGCGCGGCTGGAACGCCGCGATCTCGTCTTCGCGCTCGCAGATCATGCGCAGTGCCGGGCTCTGTACGCGGCCCGCCGACAGGCCGGGGCGCACTTTCTTCCAGAGGAGCGGCGAGAGGTTGAATCCGACCAGGAAGTCGAGCGCGCGGCGCGCCTGCTGGGCGTTCACCAGATCGAGCGACACATCGCGCGGCTGCGCCATGGCTTCGCGCACCGCATTCTTGGTGATCTCATAGAAGACCACGCGCCGCACTTCCTTGCCGCGGGTCTCGCCCTTGCCCTGCAGGAGCTCGAGCAGATGCCAGGAGATCGCTTCGCCTTCGCGGTCGGGGTCGGTCGCCAGATAGAGCGTGTGTGCCTTGCGCAGGGCCCGCACGATCGCCTCGACGTGCTTCTCGTTGCGCTCGACCACCTGGTATTTCATGGCGAAGCGGTGCGCGGGATCGACCGCGCCCTCCTTCGGCACCAGGTCGCGCACGTGACCGTAGGAGGCGAGCACCTCGAAGTCCTTGCCGAGGTACTTCTTGATGGTGCGAGCCTTTGCGGGAGACTCGACGATGACCAGATTGTCAGCCATGACGCTCCTGTTGACGGGAGCCAATATTCTGCCGGGAGCCAGAAACGAAAAACCGCGGCCGAGCCGCGGATCGCAGGGGTCGCTCTAACGAGGCCACTCAGTGCGGCTCGTGCGGCGAGACGTTGAACACCAGGTCCTCCATTCGTTCATAGGCGAGTTCCTGACCGGATTGACTGGATAAAACCATCAGTACTACCCATTTGACGTGATCCAGGTCCAGTTCTTCCGCATCCAGTGCCAGCAGCCGGTCGATCACGATCTCACGCTGGGCGGCCGAGAGAATGCCACGC
>JAGWPY010000074.1 GCA_028870275.1 Gammaproteobacteria bacterium
GATCTACTACGTTCCCGACATCTTCGTGTTCGACCTGATCCAGGCGCGCTCGGACGAGGTGCACGGCATCCCGGTCGTGGCCATGTGCGAAACGCCCTTCAGTGGCTACCACGGCGTGACCAAGCGACTGTTCGACATCGTACTGTCGGCGGCCATCCTGGTGCTCACCGTGCCCCTGTTCGTGGTGATCGGGGCGCTCGTGAAGCTGAGCTCGCCCGGCCCGGTGATCTTCAAGCAGCGCCGCTACGGGCTCGACGGCCAGGAGATCGCGGTCTACAAGTTCCGCACCATGCGGGTCACCGAGGACGGTGCGCGGATCCGCCAGGCTTCCCGCGGCGACGACCGCATCACTCCGGTGGGGCGGTTCCTGCGACGCTATTCGCTCGACGAGATCCCTCAGCTGGTCAATGTGCTGCAGGGGCGGATGAGCCTGGTCGGCCCTCGCCCGCACGCGGTCGCGCACAACGAGGAGTACCGCAAGCTCATCAAGGGCTACATGGTCCGCCACAAGGTGCCGCCGGGCATCACCGGACTCGCCCAGGTGAACGGCTGTCGCGGCGAGACCACGCAGCTCGCGGACATGGAGGCGCGCGTGCACTATGACCTCGAGTACCTGCGCCACTGGTCGCTCCTGCTCGACCTGAAGATCATCCTGCTCACGGCGGTCAGGATGCTGCGCGACGACAAGGCCTATTGAGGAGCGCGCAAAGACCGCGCGAAGAGGCACACCTTCATGAAGAGAGAAACCATCGCGCTGCACGGCGGGTTCGACTGCGATCCGGCGACCAAGGCGGTGGCGGTGCCGATCTACCAGACGGCCGCCTATGCGTTCGACAGCGCCGCGCACGGCGCCGCGCTGTTCGACCTCGAGGTCGAGGGCTACCGCTATTCGCGGATCGGCAACCCGACGACCAAGGTCCTCGAGGACCGCGTCGCCGCGCTCGAAGGCGCCGTGGCCGCGCTCGCGGTGAGTTCGGGGCAGACCGCCCTGTACTACGCGGCGCTCAACCTGGCCGAGGGCGGCCGCAACATCGTCAGTGTCCCGCAGCTCTACGGCACCACCTATACGCTGTTCGCGCACATCTTGCCGCGGCTCGGCGTGCAGGTGCGGTTCGCGAAGTCCGACGCACCGGCCGAGATCGAACGTCTGATCGACCAGGACACGCGCGCGGTCTTCTGCGAGACCGTCGGCAATCCGGCCGGCAATGTCTGCGACCTCGATGCGCTCGCCGCGGTCGCGCACCGTAACGGGGTGCCGCTGGTGGTCGACAACACGGTGGCGACACCCATCCTGGTGCGCCCGATCGAGCATGGGGCCGACGTGGTGGTGCACTCCCTCACCAAGTTTCTCGGCGGACACGGCACGACTCTCGGCGGGATCGTGGTCGATGCCGGCCGCTTCCCCTGGCGCGAGCATCGCAGCCGCTTCCCGATGTTCACCGAGCCGGACGCCTCCTATCACGGCCTGGTGTACTGCGAGCACTACGGCGCCGCGGCCTTCATCGGACGCTGCCGCAGCGTCTACCAGCGCACCATGGGCGCGGTACTCTCGCCGATGAATGCCTTCCTCCTGCTCCAGGGCATCGAGACCGTCGCCGTGAGGCTCGACCGGCACCTCGAGAACGCCCGGCGGGTCGCCGAATTCCTGCGTGCCGATCCGCGGGTCGAGTCGGTCAACTACGCGGGCTTCCCGGACAACCCCTACTATCCCCTGGTGCAAAAATATCTCGGCGGGCGCGCCTGCTCGCTGATGACCTTCGAGGTGCGTGGCGGATCGCAGGCCGGCGCCCGCTTTTATGACGCGCTGCGGCTGTTCAAGCGGCTGGTGAACCTCGGCGACGCCAAGTCGCTCGCCTGTCACCCCGCGTCGACGACCCACCGCCAGATGACGCCCGAGGAACAGCGCACCGCGGGCGTCGGACCGGGCACGATCCGCATCAGCGTCGGCATCGAGCATATCGACGACATCCTCGCCGATCTCGACCAGGCGCTCGCCGCGGCCGCATGAGAGAGCATCGGACCTCATGAGCCCCGACCCGCTCCCGCCGGGCCAGCCGGCACTGTTCCCGCCGCGCGAGCAGCGCGGACCGATCGAGACGGCACTCGGCGAGGCGCTCGCCGATGCGCTCGAGCGGGTGCGCCGCGGTCCGGTCGCTCCGACGATCGATCTCGGCGCATTTCGCCGTGAACTCGCCGCGTTCGATTTCGCGCAGGCTCGGCCGCTCCCGGAGCTGATCGCCTGGACGATCGAACGCATGGAACACGGCATCGTCCAGATGTCGAACCCGCGCTATTTCGGTCTGTTCAATCCGGGGGCCAATTTCCCCACCCAGTGCGCGGACCGCATCGCCGGGGCGTTCAATCCACAGCTGGCGAGTTCGGCATCCTCGCCGGTGCCGGTCGCGATCGAAGCGCACGTCGTCGGCGCGGTCGCCGCGCGCGCCGGCCTCGCGCCCGGCGCCGCGGGTCATTTCGCGACCGGCGGCTCGGAGGCCAACGGCACGGGACTGCTCTCGGCGCTCACGGCGGCGCATCCCGGATTCTCGACCGATGGCGCCCGCGCCTTTGCGGGGCCGCCGCGCTTCTACACCTCGCGCGAATGCCACATCGCCTGGCTGAAGATCGCCCATCAGTGCGGCATCGGCCGAAGCGCGCTGCGGCTGATCGACACCGACGGTCGCGGCCGGCTCGACCCGGGGTCCCTCGGCCGCGCGATCGCCGAGGACCGTGCCGCAGGCGCCGTGCCCGTGATGGTCGTGGCCACCGCGGGCACGACCGGCTCCGGGATGATCGATCCACTACGCGAATGCGCGGCCATCGCCCGATCCGAGGGACTCTGGTA
>JAGWPY010000075.1 GCA_028870275.1 Gammaproteobacteria bacterium
AGCGGATGCATGCGGCCCTCGAGCAGCTCACGCGTGATCTGGATCGAGCGGGTCGCCTGCCAGGCCTCGCGCGGCAGCGGATTGATCCAGGCGTGTCGGGGATAGGCCCGCAGCAGGCGCCGCAGCCAGGTCTCGCCCGGCTCCTCGTTCCAGTGTTCCACGCTGCCGCCGACCTCGGTGATCTCGTAGGGACTCATGCTCGCATCGCCGACGATCACGAGACGGTAGTCGGCACCGTAGGTGCGCAGCAGTTCAAACGTGCCGACCGTCGACTCCATGCGTCCGCGATTGTCGCGCCAGAGGCGCTCGTAGGGAAAATTGTGGAAGTAGAACTGTTCCAGGTGCCGGAACTCGCTGCGCGCCGCCGAGAACAGCTCCGCCGAAAGCCGCGCATGCTCGTCCATCGAGCCGCCGACGTCGAGCAGCAGGAGAACCTTCACGACGTTGCGCCGCTCCGGGACCATGCGCAGATCGAGCCAGCCCCCGGCGCGCGCGGTCGCGTCGATCGTATCGGCCAGCGCGAGCTCCTCGGCGGCGCCGCGACGGGCGAAGCGGCGCAGCCGGCGCAGCGCGAGCTTCATGTTGCGCGTGCCGATCCCGACGTCGTCGTCGAGGTTGGCGAACTCGCGACGGTCCCATACCTTGACCGCGCGGCGCTGGCGCGAGCCGTCCTGGCCGATGCGCACGCCTTCCGGATTGTATCCATACGCCCCGAAGGGCGACGTGCCGGCCGTACCGATCCACTTGCCGCCGCCCTCGTGGCGTTCCTGCTGTTCCCGCAGTCGCTCGCGCAGAGTCTGTAACAGCTTCTCCCAGCCCCCGAGCGCGTTCACGCGGGCCTTCTCCTCGGGCGACAGATCGCGTTCGACGAGCCGCCGCAGCCATTCCTCGGGCAGCTCGTGCGCGAGCGTGGCGAACGCCGCCTCGACCCCCTTGAAGTGGCGCGCGAAGGCGCGATCGAACCGGTCGAAGTGACGCTCGTCCTTCACGAGACAGGTGCGGGCGAGGAAGTAGAAGCGCTCGGCGTCGGCCTCGCCGAGGCCCGCGCGCAAGGCCTCGAGCAAGGTCAGAAATTCCGGAATCGTCGCCGGAACTCCGGCGTCGCGCAGCCCGAGGAAGAACCTAACGAGCATTCCGGCGGTTGAGGAACACGAGCTGCTCGAAAAGATGCAGATCCTGCTCGTTCTTGAGCAAGGCGCCATGCAACGGCGGGATCAGCGTGCGCGCATCGTCGCTGCGTAGCGCCTCGGGCGGCACGTCCTCGGCGACCAGCAGCTTGATCCAGTCGAGCAGTTCGGACGTGGTCGGCTTCTTCTTGAGTCCCGGCGTGTCGCGCAGCCGGAAGAAGCTCGCCAGCGCCTCGCGCACCAGATCGCGCTTCAGGCCCGGGAAATGCACCTCGATGATCCGCGTCATCGTTTCCTCGTCGGGGAAGCGGATGTAGTGGAAGAAGCAGCGCCTCAGAAACGCGTCCGGCAGCTCCTTTTCGTTGTTGCTGGTGATCACGATGATCGGCCGGTGCCGGGCGTGCACCGTTTCCCGTGTCTCGTAGACGTGAAACTCCATGCGATCGAGTTCGCGCAGCAGGTCGTTCGGGAACTCGATGTCCGCCTTGTCGATCTCGTCGATCAGCACGACCGGCTGGACCTCGCTCTCGAAGGCCTCCCAGAGCTGGCCCTTGACGATGTAGTTGCGGATGTCCCGGACCCGCTGGTCGCCGAGCTGTGAATCGCGGAGCCGCGACACGGCGTCGTACTCGTACAGGCCCTGCTGCGCCTTGGTGGTCGATTTGACGTGCCACTCGTACAGCGGCTTTTTCAGCGCCCGGGCGATCTCCGCGGCGAGCAGGGTCTTGCCGGTGCCGGGTTCGCCCTTGATGAGCAGCGGGCGCGCCAGCGTCACCGCGGCATTGACCGCGGTCATCAGCTCCGGTGTGGCGACGTAGCGCTCGGTGCCCTGGAAATCGCCTCGCACGGCCTCAGTCCGCCGTGACCTTCAGAATCTGCATCGAATTGGTCCCGCCCGCCACTCCGGAGCGTTCGCCCTTGGTGAGGATCACCAGATCGCCCTCGGCGACCAGATGCAACTCGAGCAACTGGCGGAAGATCGACCCATAGAACCCGTCGCCATCGGTATGCGTGACGTCGTAGGAAACCGGATAGACGCCCCGATACAGCGTGACCCGATGCAGGGTCTCGGGCTGGCGGGTGAACGCGTAGATCGGGATGTCCGAGCGCACCCGCGACATCCACAGCGTCGTCGAGCCCGATTCGGTCAGTGCCACGATCGCCTTCACGTTCAGGTGGTTCGCCGTGTACATGACCGCGGCGGCGATCGCCTCGTCGCTGCGCTCGAAGTGCCCGCTGTTGCGCAGGCGCACCCGGACGTGGGCGCCCTGATATTTCTCCGCGCCGAGGATGATGCGGGCCATCGCCTCGACGACCTTGACCGGGTGTTTGCCCGACGCGGTCTCCGCCGAGAGCATGACCGCGTCGCTCCCCTCCATGACGGCATTGGCGACGTCCGAGACCTCGGCCCGGGTCGGGATCGTGTTCACGATCATCGACTCCATCATCTGCGTCGCGGTGATCACCACACGATTCTGGTGGCGCGCCTCCTGGATGATCTGCTTCTGGAGTCCAGCGAGTTCCGCATAGCCCATCTCGACGCCGAGGTCGCCGCGAGCGACCATGACCGCGTCGCTCGCGCCGACGATGCTCGCGAGGTTCTTGATCGCCTCGGCCCGTTCGATCTTGGCCACCAGGCGCCCGTGTCCTCCGGCTTCGCGCAAGAGCGATCTCGCCTCGTTCACGTCGGCCGCATCGCGCGCGAACGACACCGCCAGGAAGTCCACGCCGAGCGAAGCCGCCGCGCGGATGTCCTGTCGATCCTTGTCGGTGAGCGCACCGGCGGACAGTCCGCCGCCCTGGCGGTTGATGCCCTTGTTGTTGCCGAGTTCGCCGCCGACCAGCACGCGGGTGTGGATCCGCGGTCCGTCGATCTGCTCGACCTGCAGACTGATCTGCCCGTCGTTGAGCAGCAGCACGTCGCCGGCGAACACGTCCGAGGGCAGCTTCTTGTAGGCGATGCCGACCGAGCGCGACGTGCCCGCGTCGGCGCCGAGCGCGGCGTCGAGCGTGAACCTGGCGCCCTCGGCGAGATGGACCGGACCTTCCGCGAATCGTTCGATGCGGATCTTCGGGCCCTGCAGATCGCCGAGTACGCCGATATAGCGGCCGACGCGGGCGGCGGCGGCTCGCACCCATTCGACACGGCGCGTATGGTCCTCGATCCGTCCGTGCGAGAAATTGAGCCGCACCACGTCGACTCCCGCGCGCACGATCTCCTCGAGCACCGCCGGGTCGTCCGTCGACGGCCCCAGCGTCGCGACGATCTTGGTACTTCGCAACAGCGCGCTCATCCAGCCCTCTGCTCGAGGATTTCGACGGCCGGCAGCTTCTTGCCCTCGACGAACTCGAGGAACGCTCCTCCGCCGGTCGAGATGTAGGAGATGCTCTCCTCGACGCCGTATTTCTCGATCGCGGCGAGCGTATCGCCGCCGCCGGCGAGCGAGAAGGCCTTGCTGCGCGCGATCGCGTTCGCGAGCGAGCGCGTGCCTTCGGCGAACTGCTCGAACTCGAACACTCCGACCGGTCCGTTCCAGACGATCGTGCCCGCCGCCGACAGCACCTTGGCGAGGTGCTCCGAGGAATCCGGGCCGATGTCGAGAATCATCTCGTCGTCGGCGACGTCGGCCACCGGCTTGACGTCGGCTTCGGCTCTGGCCGAGAACTCCTTGGCGACGACCACGTCCGTGGGCATCGGGATCTCGATACCCCGGCCTTTCGCCTGTACCAGCAGGCGGTTGCAGATATCGAGCATATCGGGCTCGTAGAGCGACTTGCCGACCTTGCGGCCCTGCGCGGCGAGAAACGTGTTGGCGATTCCGCCACCCACGATCAGCCCGTCGACCTTGGCGAGGAGCGACTCGAGCACGGTGAGCTTGGTCGACACCTTGGAGCCGGCGACGATCGCGATCATCGGCCGCGCCGGCTTCTCCAGCGCGGTCTCGAGCGCGGTGAGTTCGTTGACCAGCAGGGGGCCCGCGCAGGCGATCGGCGCATACTTGGCGACGCCATGGGTACTCGCCTCGGCGCGGTGTGCGGTGCCGAATGCGTCCATCACGAAGATGTCGCAGAGCGCGGCCATCTTGCGGGCGAGCTCGTCCGAGTCCTTCTTCTCCCCTTTGTTGAAGCGGACGTTTTCCAGCAGGACCGCGCTGCCCTCGGCCACTTCCACCCCATCGAGCCAGTCGCGCTTGAGCGCGACCGGCACGCCGAGCAGTTCGCCGAGCCGGCGCGCGACCGGGGCGAGCGAGGCGTCCTCGGCGAACTTGCCTTCCTCCGGTCGCCCGAGGTGGGACATGATCATCACCCGGGCACGCTGTTCGAGCGCGAGCCGGATGGTCGGCAACGCGGCGCGGATGCGCGCATCGCTGCCGACCGCGCCATCGTGGATCGGCACGTTCAGGTCCTCGCGAATCAGCACGCGCTTGCCGGCGAGCGCATAGCTCGTCATCTTGTTGATCTTCACAGGCTTGCTCCGATCAAGGGCCGCGGCCCCGATCATCCGGCCTTCGACCAGGCGAGCGTCGTGTCGATCATCCGGTTGGAGAATCCCCACTCGTTGTCGTACCAGGCGCAGACCTTGACCAGGGTCCCCTCCATCACCTTCGTCAGGGTCGAGTCGTAGGTCGAGGAGGCGGGGTCGTGATTGAAGTCGACCGACACCAGGGGCTTGTCGTTGTAGGCGAGCACGCCCTTCAGCGGACCCGCGGCGGCCTCGCGCACCGTCGTATGGATCTCCTCGACGCTGGTCTTGCGGGCGGCGGTGAACGACAGATCCACGAGCGAAACGTTGATGGTCGGCACGCGGATCGCGAAACCGTCCAGCTTGCCCTTGAGTTCGGGCAGTACCAGCCCCACCGCGGCGGCCGCGCCGGTCTTCGTCGGGATCATCGACATCGTCGCCGAGCGCGCCCGGCGTAGATCGCTGTGATAGACGTCGGTGAGCACCTGGTCGTTGGTGTACGAGTGCACCGTGGTCATCACGCCCGCGACGATACCGATGCGGTCGTGCAGCACCTTGGCGAGCGGCGCCAGGCAATTGGTCGTGCAGGACGCGTTCGAGATCACCGTGTGAGACGCCTTGAGCACGCCGTGATTGACGCCGTAGACCACCGTCGCGTCGACGTCGTCGCCGCCGGGCGCGGAGATCACCACCTTGCCGGCGCCCGCCGTGAGGTGAGCGGAGGCCTTCGCCTTGCTGGTGAAGAGGCCCGTGCACTCGAGCACCACGTCGACCCCGAGGTCGCGCCAGGGCAGCTTGGTCGGGTCGCGCTCGGCGACCACGCGGATGCGGTCGCCGTTGACGACCATCGAGTCGCCGTCGACCCGCGCCTCGCCGGGAAAGCGGCCGTGGGCGGTGTCGTACTGGGTCAGGTGGGCGTTGGTCTTGGCGTCCCCGAGATCGTTGATGGCGACGATACGCATCTCGTTCGTGCGCTTCGACTCGTACAGCGCGCGCAGGATGTTGCGGCCGATGCGTCCATACCCGTTGATTGCGACTTTGATTGCCATCTTGCTTCGATCCTCGGTTTGCGGTTCATCCACCGTGCGGGCGGCTCACGCCGACAGCACGGCCTCGATTGCGTTCTGCACATGATTGGCGGTGAAGCCGAAGTGCTCGAACAGTTCCTTGGCGGGAGCCGATTCGCCGTATCGCTCGATGCCGATCACGCGTCCCTTCGGTCCGACGTAGCGCCACCAGGACTCGCGCACGCCGGCCTCGACGGCCACCCGGCGCTCGACCTCGGGCGGCAGCACGCTGCGCTTGTAGGCATCGTCCTGGCGCTCGAACGTATGCGTACTCGGCATGGACACCAGGCGGATCCGCCGTCCCCGCGATGCGAGCGCACGCACCGCCTCGGCCGCGATGCCGACCTCGGAACCGGTCGCGATCACGATCGCCTCGGGCACCCCGTCGCAGTCGGCGAGCACGTAGCCGCCGCGGGCGATCGCCGCGACGCGCGCCTCGTCCCGCGGCTGCGCCGCGACCGACTGGCGCGTCAGCACCAGACAGGTGGGACCCGCGCGATTCTCGATCGCGGACCGCCATGCCACGGCGGTCTCGGTCGCGTCGCAGGGCCGCCACAGATCGAGCTGCGGGATCAGCCGCAGGCTCGCGATCTGTTCGATCGGCTGGTGCGTCGGGCCGTCCTCGCCGAGCCCGATCGAGTCGTGGGTATAGACGTAGACCACGCCGAGGCGCATCAGCGCCGACATCCGCACGGCATTGCGTGCGTAATCGGAAAAGGTCAGGAAGGTTCCGCCGTAGGGGATGAAGCCCCCATGCCCGGCGAGCCCGTTCATGATCGCCGACATGCCGAACTCGCGCACGCCGTAGTGCAGATAGTTGCCGGCCGGCGCGTCCGGAGCGAGCGTCACGGAATCCTTGCGCAGCGTGCCGTTCGAGGGGGTGAGGTCGGCCGACCCGCCGAGCAGCTCCGGCAGCAGGGGGCCCAGCGCGTTCAACGCCGCCTGCGAGGACTGGCGGGTCGCCGCCGAAGTGCCGGACTTCTGTGCCGCGGCCGCGAACTGCGCCGCGGCGTCCGCGAACGCCTCCGGCAGCCGACCGGTCATCCGGCGCGCAAGTTCGGCGGCGAGCGCCGGGTGAGCCGTCTCGTACGCGGACCAGCGCGCCCGCCAGTCGCGCTCGGCGCGCGCGCCCTTCTCGCGCATGTCCCAGGCCGCGCGCAGATCCGCCGGCACTTCGAACGGCGGCGCGGTCCAGCCGAGGTGAGCCCGCGTCGCCGCGACCTCCTCGACGCCGACCGGCTCGCCGTGCATGGAGGCGCTGCCCTGCTTGTTGGGCGCGCCCCAGCCGATCACGGTCCGGCAGCAGACCAGCGAGGGCCGGTCGACGATCGCGCGCGCCGCGGCCAGCGCGCCGGCGATGGCCTGCGGATCGTGGCCGTCGACGTCACGTAGGACGTGCCAGCCGTAGGCCTCGAAACGCAGAGCGGTATCGTCGGCGAACCAGCCGCGCACCTTGCCGTCGATGGAGATGCCGTTGTCGTCGTAGATGGCGATGAGCTTGCCGAGCCTCTGGGTGCCGGCGAGGGAGGCCGCCTCGTGCGACACGCCCTCCATCAGGCATCCGTCGCCGCAAAAGACGTAGGTATGGTGATCGACGATCGCGTGGCCCGGGCGATTGAACGCCGCGGCGAGTGAACGCTCGGCGAGCGCCATGCCGACGGCGTTCGCGAAACCCTGGCCGAGCGGCCCGGTGGTCGTCTCGACGCCGATCGCCGGGTCGCGTTCCGGGTGCCCGGGCGTGCGCGACCCGAACTGGCGGAAATTGCCCAGATCCTCGATCGACAGCGGATAGCCGGTCAGGTGCAGCACCGAATAGAGCAGCATCGAGGCGTGGCCGTTCGACAAGACGAAGCGGTCGCGATCCCACCAGAGCGGATTGGCCGGATTGAACTTCATCACGTCGCGCCAGAGGACTTCGGCGACGTCCGCCATGCCCATCGGGGCACCGGGGTGCCCGCTCTTCGCCTTCTGCACCGCGTCCATCGACAGGACTCTGATCGCGTTGGCTAGCTGTCGGCGGGTGGGCATGAAGCTCTTCTTGGGTGGGACTTCGAGGAGACTTATTCTCCCCGATGCCAGGGCCGCCAGCAACGCTCAGGTCGGCCGCGGACCGCGGCGCGCCATTTTGACGAAATCCGCGAGCTGCGTCGCTCTTTCCGCGACCGGCTCCCCGGCCGCGGCGAGCCACATCCGCGCACCCGTCTCCCAGCCATGATCCAGTTCACCGTCAGGGCCAGGGCCGGCTGCTAGGATTTCGCCATGCATATTCTGCAGATCACCGATCCGCATCTGTTCGGGCGCAGCGACGCGAAGCTGCGCGGAGTCGCCACCGACGCCAGCTTGCGCGCCGTGCTCGACGAGGCGATCGCCAGCTATGCCGATTACCAGGCGCTGCTGGTCACGGGCGATCTCGTGCAGGACGACTCCGGCGGCTATCTGCGCTTCCGCGGCATCTGCGGGCGCCTGCCGCGGCCGGTGCTGTGCATTCCCGGCAACCACGACGACCCGCAGGCCATGGAGCGCGAACTGGCCGGGGCGCCGTTTCGGATCGGCGGCGCGCACGACTTCGGCGCCTGGCGGATCGTGATGCTCGACAGTTTCGCGCTCGGCAAGGTCGGTGGACGCCTGCGCGAGGACGAGCTCGCGCGCCTGGACCGCGAACTCGCCGACGGCGGCGAGCGGCACGCTCTGCTCTGCCTTCACCACCACCCCGTGCCGACCGGCAGCGAGTGGCTCGACCGGATCGGTCTCGAAAACGCCGCCGAGTTCTGGCGCGTCGTCGACGCTCACCCGAACGTTCGTGGGGTGGTCTGGGGCCATGTGCACCAGGCGTTCGACGGTCGCCGGGGCGAGGTGCGACTGTTCGCGACTCCATCGACCGGAGCGCAGTTCCTGCCGCGCAGCGAAGGCTTCGCGATCGACGTGCGGCCGCCGGCGTTTCGGCACTTCGAACTGCTCGCCGACGGCCGCATCCTCTCGCGGGTTCATTGGGTCGACCACCTGCCGCAGATCTCGGCCGCGGCGGTCTGAGCGCGGCCGGGGACCCGTCCGGCCGCGGCGCCGTCAGCGGTGATCGCCCCCGAAGCGCCCTCCACCGCAATCACAGCCTCGGCCCTGCTGCATGCGCCCGCGCATCTTCGCGAGCGCGGCCTTCTGCGCCGGCGTGAGCAGCGCGTACAGCTTGCCGCGCACCTCCTCGCGCGTCGTCACCATCCGCGCGAAGAGCTCGCCGTCCTCCCGGCTCACGGTGGCGACCAGCGCCGCGTGGCCCGGGTCGTCCGGGTTCGAGGCGCGCAGTTTGCCCGCATCGGCGCGCATCTTCTCGTGCAGGTCGCGAAAGTCGACGCGCGCCGACTCGAGAATCGCCTGCACCGACTGACGCTGCGCGCCGGTCAGGTCGAGCGCGTGCATCCAGAAGCCCGGTCCGCCCATGAAGCCGCCGTGCCGGTGCATCCAGCCGTGCGGACCGTGGCCCCAAGGGCCTTGTTCGTGGTCGTACATTGGGCAGTGCATCGGCGGCGGCGGGGGCGGCGGCGCCGCCTGATCGGCCGCCGCGAGCGCGGAGCGCGGCGCGGAGGCGCCGGCCAGCGCGAGACCAGCGACCGCGGCGGCGGCGAACAGATTGCCTATCGTTCTCATCGGTCCTTCCTCCTTGCGACGCGCCTTCGGCGCGCCCGATTGTGGTTCTCCGCCAGTCTAGTTTCGGTCGCCCCGGCCGTGTGTCGGGAGCGGGGAAAGATCGCGCAAAGTTCTGTGAATCCCCGACGAGCGCTGGCGGTTCACTGCAAAGAACTGTGAAGCACCGGCGCGGCGGTCGCCTCCCGGCGCGAGTGTGCGAGAGTATGCGCGTATGGGCACCCCGCAGAATCATCCGATCGAGCCCCCCGCGACCCGCGAGGCGCGGGTGCTGCTGGTCGACGACGACCGCGAGCTCTGCCAGATGCTGACCGAATATCTGAGTGCCGAACGCTTCGAGGTCGAGAGCGTGCACGACGGAGCGGAGGCGCTGCGCGCCCTGCGAGCCGGGGAATTCGGCATCGTGATCCTCGACGTGATGCTGCCGAACGTGAGCGGATTCGACGTGCTGCGCGAACTCGGCGCGGTACGCAGCACGCCCATCCTGATGCTGACCGCACGCGGCGACGACGTCGATCGGATCGTCGGACTCGAGCTCGGTGCCGACGACTACCTCGGCAAGCCGTTCAACCCGCGGGAGCTGGTCGCGCGGCTGCGCGCGATTCTGCGCCGCGCCGGCAGCCGCTCGCCGCGATCCGGGGGCGCGGACGCGCTCGCGGTCGGACCCATAGCCCTGAACACCGGCACCCACCAGGTGCGGGTCGGCGAACGCGCGATCACGCTCACCGGCGCCGAATTCCGCGTGCTCGAGATCCTGATGCGCGCGTCCGGGCAGGTGATCTCGCGCGAGGCGCTGACCGAGCAGGCGCTCGGCCGCCGTCTGGTGCCCTACGACCGCAGCATCGACACCCACATCAGCAATCTGCGCCGCAAGCTCGGCCTGGATCGCAGCTCCAATCCCGAGATCAAGAACGTACGCGGTTCCGGCTACGTGCTCACCACGGCCGATGCATAGCCTGTTCGCCCGGATCTTTCTGCTGTTCTGGCTGGCGATGGCGGTGATCGCCGCCGGCAGCATCGCCGTCACCAATGCGATCGCGACCCGCGAGCTCGAGTCGCTCGAATGGCAGAAGCGCCCCGCGGTCTCGGTCGCCGCCTCCGAAGCGCTGGCGCGCGGCGGTCCGGCGGCGCTGCGCGCCTGGCTCGCCGCCAACCGCCACCGCCTGATCGGACACGACCTCTACATCATCGGACCCGACGGCCGCGACCTGCTCGGCCGCACGCTCTCGCCCCCGGCGAGACACCGCCTGGAGTTCGGCCGGCAGGCCGAGGAACTGGGGTTCACGCACCGGCGTTTCGGCGGCGCGGCGCCCCTCGACCTGCGGCCGATGCGCCTCGCTCCGCAGATCGTCACCGCCGACGGCCGCGTCTACACGATATTGATCGCGCCGCGCCGGCCCGGACTGTTCGGCGCGCTCACCTTGCCGGGCATCCCTCCGGCGGTTCTGGCGATCGCGCTGATCGTGAGCGCGCTCGCGAGCGGCTGGCTCGCGCGCCAGCTGTCGGCGCCGATCCGCCGCATGCAGGCCGGCGCCCGGGCGCTCGCCGAGGACCGTCTCGAACTGCGCGTGAGCGCCGGACTCGATGGCCGCAAGGACGAGCTGGCGGTGCTCGCGCGCGATTTCGACGCCATGGCCGAGCAACTGCGCGCGACCCGCGCCGCCCGCCGGCAGCTGCTGCGCGACATCTCGCATGAGTTGCGTTCGCCGCTCGCCCGCATGCGGGTCGCGATCGCGCTCGCGCGCCAGTCTCCGGCGGATCCGGCGCGACAGATCGACCGCATGGAGCGCGAGATCGAACGGCTCGACGGCCTGATCGGCCAGGTCCTGAAGCTCGCCCGACTGCACCCCCATGCGCCGGTCCTGGAACGCGAGGCGGTCGATCTGGACGAACTCCTCGCCGAGGTGGTCCGCGACGCGAGCTTCGAGGCCGCGGCGAAAAGGGTCTCCGTCCGCCTGCAAGGGGCCGCCCGCCGCGAGCTCGCGGCCAACCGCGAGCTGCTGCGCAGCGCGATCGAGAACGTGTTGCGCAACGCGGTGCGCTACAGTCCGGACGGAGCGGACGTCGATCTGCGGATCGAGAGCGAGGCCGACGCGGTCCGCATCCACGTGCTCGACCGGGGCCCAGGGGTACCGGCGGCCGAACTGCAGCGTATCTTCGAACCCTTCTACCGGGTCGCCGAGTCGCGCGACCGCGACAGCGGCGGCGAAGGCATCGGCCTCGCGATCACGGCGCAGGTACTTCGTGCCCATGGCGGCGCCGCTCAGGCGAGCAACCGCCCCGGTGGCGGCCTCGACGTGCTGCTCGAATTGCCCCTGGGCAGCGAGACGGACGCATCCGGGAAGATTTAAGATAACGGCCAGCGCCGCTTGGGCGCGCCGCTCGCCCCTTTTGGAGGACTTCCCGGTGAACTTGTTCGCACAGGCCAGCCGATACATTCCCGGCGGCGTCAATTCCCCGGTGCGCGCCTTTCGCGGCGTCGGCGGCGAGCCCGTGTTCTTCCGGCGAGCCTCGGGCGCGCGTGCCTGGTCTGCGGACGGCCGTGAATTCATCGATTACGTCGGATCCTGGGGCCCCATGATCCTCGGCCACGCTCACCCCGAGGTGGTGCACGCGGTGCAGCGTGCCGCCGAGGACGGACTGAGCTTCGGCGCGCCGACCGAGATCGAGACCCGGCTCGCGCGCAAGGTCGTCGAAACGATGCCGGCGATCGAGCTGGTGCGGTTCGTGAGCTCGGGAACCGAGGCGACCATGAGCGCGATTCGTCTCGCGCGCGGCTTCACCGGACGCGAGACGATCGTGAAGTTCGAGGGCTGTTACCACGGACACTCGGACTCGCTGCTGATCAAGGCGGGCTCCGGGGCGCTCACGCTCGGCGTGCCGAGTTCGCCCGGCGTGCCACAGGACCTCGCCCGGCACACGGTCACCCTCGCCTACAACGATGCCGACGCGGTGCGCGAGGCCTTCCGTCGAATCGGCGATCGGATCGCCTGCGTGATCGTCGAGCCCGTGGCCGGCAACATGAACTGCGTGCCGCCGGTGCCGGGTTTCCTCGAGACGCTGCGCGAGGAGTGCGATCGCAGCGGCGCCTTGCTGATCTTCGACGAAGTCATGACCGGGTTCCGGGTCGCGCTCGGCGGAGCGCAGGCGCTCTACCGGATCCGGCCCGACCTCACCACGCTCGGCAAGATCATCGGCGGCGGCATGCCGGTCGGCGCCTTCGGCGGCCGGCGCGACGTGATGGAATGTCTCGCTCCGCTCGGGCCGGTCTATCAGGCCGGCACTCTGTCGGGCAATCCGGTCTCGATGGCGGCCGGCCTCGCGACGCTCGAACTGATCTCGGTGCCGGGCTTCCACGATCGACTCGCGGCGACCACTGCCCGGCTGGTCGACGGGCTCGAGAACGCCGCTCGACGCGCCGGCGTGCCCTTCGCGACCAACCACGTCTGCGGCATGTTCGGCCTGTTCTTCACCGACCAGGCTCGCATCGACTCCTACGCGAAAGTACAGGCCTGTGACGCGGGACGGTTCGCTCGGTTCTTCCACGGGATGCTCGAGGCGGGCGTCTATCTCGCCCCTTCGGCCTTCGAGGCCGGGTTCGTGAGTGCCGCGCACCACGACGCGGAACTGGAGGCGACCTTCGCCGCGGCGGCACGTGCGTTCGCCCACTGAACGGCCCTGCGGCCTGCCGCCCCGCGCGGCCCAGGACCGCGGGCCGCGCTCCCGGGGAGCCTGATCGTGCGCGCCTTCCTCTGGTTCTGCGCCGCGGTAGTGCTCGCCTTGCTGCTCGGCGCCGGCATCGCCTACCCCGCCTATCGCCTGGCGGTGGAGGTCCACCCGTTCGCGTTCCACCGCGTTGCCGAGCGCGTCGCCATGCTCGTGCTCGCCGCCGAGCTCGTCTGGCTGTGCCGCCGGCTCGATCTGCGGCGTCGGGCGGATTTCGGCTATGGGCTGCCGCGCGGCCGGTTCCTCGCACAGGCGTTGCTCTGGGGTCTGGCGGGAATGGCCACCGCGGCGCTCGGCGCCGCGTTCCTGCTCGGCGCCCGCCTGCGGGTGGCCGCGCCCGGACTCGAACCCGGGATCGGCGTATTCACCCGCATGTTCCTCACCGGCCTCGCCTCGGGTGTCGCGGTGGCGCTGATCGAGGAGACCGTGATGCGCGGCGCCATGCACACCGCGATCGAACGCGAGTCCGGTGCCTGGGCCGCCGCGCTGTTGACCGCCCCCTTGTTCGCCGTACTGCATTTCTTCGCCAAGGCGAGCATCCCGCCGGCGGAACTCGCCTGGCGCAGCGGTTTCGACCTGCTGCTGCGCTCGTTCGTACCGCTCACCCATCCGGCGCTGGTGCTCGACTCCTTCCTGTCCTGGCTCGCGGTCGGACTGATTCTCAGCATGACGCGGGTGCTGACCGGCAACGTGGCGGTCGCGATGGGCCTGCACGCCGGCTGGGTGGTCGTCTTGCGCATGCTTCAGCTCGCCACGGTGCGCAACGCTGCGACGGCCGGTTCGTTCTGGGTGGGGCGCTTCGACGGAATCCTCGGCTACTGGATGATTCCATGGAGCCTCGCGATCGCCGCGGCGCTCTGGCTCACACGCGGCATCTGGGTGGGCGCGGCCGAATCGCGCGGCGGCCCGGGCTAGGAGGAACCGCCCGCCGCCTGCGCGGCCCGCACCGCCGGGGCAAGCAGGTCGAGCCTGCGCACCGGATCGTCGATCTCCAGACAAAACTGCTTGTCGGGCGTGGCGAGCGGCAGGATCTCGGCGAGGCGGCAGCCGACCCAGTCGGCATCCTCGAGTTCGAGCCTCATGCGGGCGTAGGTTTCTCCGAGCTCGGGCAACGTCGCGGCGAGCAGGCTCGCGAGCGCGGCGTGCCGGGCTGGCACGGCGACCCGCGGTGGCGCCTCGATCCAGTCGATCTCCCCCAGGTTCAGCCCATCGCCCTGACGCCGGCGCGAGCGGATCCGGAATCGGCGCTCGCCGACGCAGCTCAGCCCGAGCAGTCCGTCCTCGAGCTGGTGGAAGTCCTCGATTCTGGCGTAGGTACCGACGTCCTCGAAGTCGGCCACACCCGACTCGCGGCCGCTGCGGATCCTCACCACGCCGAAGCCACTCGACTCCCGCAGGCAGCGGCTGACCATGTCGAGATAACGCGTCTCGAAGATCCTGAGGCCGAGCGGGCCGCCTGGGAACAGCACCAGATCGAGCGGAAACAGCGCGATCTCGCTCACGCGCATTCCCGGGCGGCGAGCGCCTCGAGCAGCTTGCCGTGCAGGCCGCCGAAACCGCCATTGCTCATGACCAGCACATGATCGTCGGCGCGCAGTGCCGCCGCGAGCGCGGCGACCAGACCCTCGACCGTGGGTGCGAATCGCGCCTTGTCGCCGAGCGCGGCGAGCGCGGCCCGCAGGTCCCAGCCGAGGTCGGGCGGATCGTAGAGCCAGACCTCGTCGGCCGCTGCGAATGCGCCGGCGAGCACGTCGCGGTGCACGCCGCGCTTCATCGTGTTCGAACGCAACTCGAGCACCGCGATCACGCGCGCCCCGCCGACGCGTGCGCGCAGCGCCTCGAGCGTCGCGGCGATCGCGGTAGGATGGTGCGCGAAATCGTCGTAGACGGTCACGCCGCGGACCCGGCCTCGCACTTCCATCCGCCGCTTGACGCCGCGGAAAGAGCACAGGGCCGCGGCCGCGCGCTCGGGCGAGACTCCCGCGTGATGCGCGGCGGCCATCGCCGCGAGGGCGTTCATCACGTTGTGCGCGCCGAGCAGCGGCCACTCGACACGGGCCACCGCGCGTCGGTTGGCGATGACTTCAAAGCGCGCGCCGGCCGAGTCCGGCTCTATGTGCGCGCTCCATTCGGCGCCCGGTGCGGCGAGCGAGAAGCCTTCGCGCGGCGTCCAGCACCCCGCCGCGAGCGTTTCGGCGAGATTGCGGTCGTCGGCGTTGACGATCACGCGGCCGCTCGCCGGCACGGTGCGCAGCAGCTGGTTGAACTGGCGCTCGATCGCCGCGAGGTCCGCGTAGATGTCGGCGTGGTCGAACTCCAGGTTGTTGAGCACCGCGGTCCGCGGCCGGTAGTGGACGAATTTCGCACGCTTGTCGAAGAAGGCCGTATCGTATTCGTCCGCCTCGATCACGAAGAACGGCGGCTGGCCGAGCCGCGCCGTAGCGGCGAAATTCTCCGCGACACCACCGATCAGGAACCCGGGCGAGAGGCCCGCGGACTCGAGGATCCAGGCGAGCATGCTGGTCGTCGTGGTTTTGCCGTGGGTGCCGGCGACCGCGAGCACATGCCGGCCGTGCAACACTTCCTCGGCGAGCCACTGCGGCCCGGAGAGGTAGGCGAGACCGCGATCGAGCATCGCCTCGACGACCGGCATGCCGCGGGTCATCGCGTTGCCGACCACGACCACGTCCGGGTCGAGGTCGAGCTGCCCGGCCCCGTAGCCGTCGATCACCTCGATACCGATCGCCTCGAGCTGAGTGCTCATCGGCGGATAGAGATTGCGGTCCGAGCCGGTGACCCGATGTCCCGCGCCGCGCGCGATCGCCGCCACGCCGCCCATGAAGGTGCCGCCAATACCCAGGATGTGCACGTGCATCGGTTCGGAATCCCGCGGGCGCTTCGTTCATAATCGCCGGCACCTGGATTGTACACGCGGATCCCGACGATGCCCGAAGCCCAATGGATCGAAGACGAGCGCGGCGCCGCCGACCTCGCGCGTGCGCTTGGCGGCCGCGCGACGATCGGCATCGACACCGAGTTCCTGAGGGAGCGTACGTTCTACCCGCGGCTCTGTCTGGTACAGATCGCCGCCGGAGCCGAAGTTTGGCTGGTCGATGCGATCCGCGCGCCGCTCGCGCCGCTCGCAGCCCCGCTCGCTGCGGCCACGACGATCAAGCTCGTGCATTCGGCCCGTCAGGACGTCGAGGCGCTCTACCTGAGCGCGGGCTGCCTGCCCGCGCCCCTGTTCGACACCCAGGTGGCGGCCGGCTGCACCGGCCTCAAGCCGCAGATCGGCTACGCCGAACTGGTCGCCACACTGCTCGGCGTTCACCTCGACAAGGCCCACACGCGTACCGACTGGTCCAGGCGGCCGCTGAGCGCCGAACAAATCGCCTACGCCGCCGACGACGTGCGCTATCTCGAGGAAGTCGCCGCGCGACTTCAGGAGCGGCTGCGCGCGCTCGGACGGGAACGCTGGGTGACCGAGGACTGCGCCACTCTCGGCGATCCGAGCCGCCTCGAACCCGACCCGGCGCGGGCCTGGGAACGGCTGCGGGCGATCGCGCAGCTGCCGCCGCGACCGCGGGCCCGCGCGAAGGCGATCGCCGAGTGGCGCGAACGGCTGGCCCGCGAGCGCAATCTGCCGCGCGGCTGGATATTGCCGGACGCGGCGATATTCGCGATCGCGCACTCAGGTCCGACGACGGCCGCGCAGCTCGCCGCGGTCGACGGCATGCCGGAATCGTTCAACTCCGGGTTCGCGCAGTCGCTGCTCGCACGGCTCGCCGATCTGCCGCACGACGCGGCCGGGATGGCGGAATCGGCACCGGATCCGCGGCCGACCGACGCCCAGAAGGCGCTCGCCGAGAGGCTGGTGCGCATCCTCGATGCATGCGCGGCGGAGCTCGGCGTGAGCGCCGAGGTTCTCGCCACGCGTGGCCAGATCCGCGCGATCGCCATGGGGCGCCGGGACGTCGAGGCGCTCTCCGGCTGGCGCCGCGAAATGATCGGCGATCGGCTCCTGGCGGCGATCTAGGCGCCGACCGCCCGGCGCAAGGACTCGAATACGGTCTGCACCTCGGCGTCCGCATCCACGACGCGCAGCAGGCCGTTGTCGGCGTAGTGCTTGACGAGCGGCTTGGTCTGGGCCTCGAAGACTTCGAGGCGCTTGCCGATCACTTCCTCGCGGTCGTCCGGCCTCTGCACGAGGCGCGGCATGTCGCCGCACCGCTCGCAATGCGGCGGGGTCCCCGGAGGCGAAGTGAGCACGTTGAACACGCGCCCGCAGTCCTCGCAGGTTCGACGGCCCGTCAGGCGCTTGAACAGTACTCCGAGGTCGAGATTCATCAATACGACCGCCTCGAGAGGGCGGCCAATCTCCGCGAGCAGGCCCTCGAGCGCGACCGCCTGCGGGATGTTGCGCGGAAAACCGTCGAGGATGAAGCCGGCCGCGGCGTCCGGCCGCGCGAGACGCTCGCGGATCATGCCGAGCACGATCGAGTCGTCGACCAGCTGTCCCTGATCCATGGCCGCCTTGGCGCGCAGGCCGAGCGGCGTGCCCTTGGCGACGGCCTCGCGCAAGAGATCCCCGGTGGAGATCTGCGGCACCCCGTAGGCCTTGACCAAGAGCTGCGATTGCGTGCCTTTCCCCGATCCCGGCGCGCCCAGTAAGACGATACGCATGATTTGTGTTTGGAAGTTATAAAAGCGCCTTAACCTAACCGTTGCCGGGGCCGGCCGTCAAACCGCCGGATCCGGTGTGCGCGCATTAAGTCACATCCCGCGCGGCGGCGCGGCTGCCTCGAAACCCGCGGATCGGCTATTCTTCGGGCCTTTCTCGACGAGAACGGGAGAGAGCGATGGCCGAGCGAGGATCCGGGCGAAATCGCCCGCGCAATGCGTTCTACGCCCAGTCGGGCGGGGTCTCGGCGGTGATCAACGCCTCGGCCTGCGGGGTGATCGAGACCGCCCGCCGCCACCGTGGCCGGATCGGCAAGGTCTATGCGGGGCGTCACGGGATCCTCGGCGCGCTGCACGAGGACCTGATCGACACCGGCAAGGAGAGCGTGGCCGACATTCGCGCACTGCGACACACGCCGGGCGGTGCGTTCGGCTCGGCGCGGTACAAGCTCGCGGGCATCGACAAGAACCTCGCCGAGTACACCCGCCTGATCGAAGTGTTCAAGGCGCATGACATCGGCTATTTCTTCTACAACGGCGGCAACGACTCGATGGACACCGCGCAGAAGGTCGCCGAGATCGGTCGCAAGCTCGGTTATCCGCTCACCTGCATCGGCATCCCCAAGACGGTCGACAACGACCTGCCGATCACCGATTGCTGCCCGGGGTTCGGATCGGCGGCGAAATACGTCGCGGTGTCCACCCGCGAGGCGGCACTCGACATCGCCTCCATGGCGCGCACCTCGACCAAGGTGTTCGTGCTCGAGGTGATGGGCCGACACGCGGGCTGGATCGCCGCGGCCGCGGGACTCGCGGCGCGCTCGAGCGCCGATGCGCCGCATCTGATCCTCTTCCCGGAGGTGGCTTTCGATCGGCAGAAGGTCCTCGCCAAGGTCCAGGCGACGGTCGAGCGCCGGGGATTCTGCGTGATCGTCGTCTCCGAAGGCGTACGCGACGCCGACGGCCGCTTCCTCGCCGAGGGCGGCACCAGGGATGCCTTCGGCCACGCCCAGCTCGGCGGCGTCGGCCCGCTGGTCGCGGAAATGACCCGCGCCGCGCTCGGCTACAAGTTTCACTGGGCGGTGGCCGACTATCTCCAGCGCTCCGCACGGCACATCGTCTCGGCGGTCGACGTCGAGCAGGCATATGCGGTCGGACGCGCGGCGGTCGAATTCGCGCTCGCGGGGCGCAATGCCGTGCTGCCGGTGATCGTTCGCAAGTCATCCAGCCCCTATCGCTGGACGATCGGCGAAGCGCCGCTCGCGGCGATCGCCAACAAGGAAAAGAAGGTGCCGCGCAGCTTCATCAGCGCCGACGGCTTCGGCATCACGGCCGCCTGCCGCCGCTACCTCGCGCCTCTGATCGGCGGCGAGGACTATCCGCCGTACCGCGGCGGCCTGCCGGATTACGTGGAGCTGAAGGGCGTTGCGGTGCCGAAGCGGCTGAAACGCCCCTTCGTGCTATAGTCGCCGCCGATCCGGGCCAGACCTCGAACGACACGCCCGGTCATCCGCACAACACGCTGCCACGGAGACGGATTCATGAATCTCGATAACGCGCTCTGGCTCGCCATTGGCGCCGGTGTCATCGCCATTCTCTACGGGTTGTTCTCGGTCCGCTGGATCCTCGCGCAGCCGGCGGGCAACGCCCGCATGCAGGAGATCGCCGCCGCGATCCAGGCCGGCGCACGCGCGTATCTGAACCGCCAGTACAGCACCATCGCGCTGGTCGGGGCGATCCTGTTCGTGGTTCTGGGGCTCTCGCTCGGCTGGGCGACCGCAGGCGGTTTCGCCCTGGGCGCGCTGCTCTCCGGCTCGGCCGGCTACATCGGTATGTTCATCTCGGTACGGGCGAACGTGCGCACCGCGCAGGCGGCCCACGGCGGCATCAACGCGGCGCTGAAGGTGGCGTTCCGCGGGGGCGCGATCACCGGCATGCTCGTGGTCGGCCTCGGTCTGCTCGGCGTCGCGGGCTACTACCTCGCCATGCTGCGCCTGCTCGGCGACCCGGCTTCGGCCTTGCGTTCGCTGGTTGGACTCGCATTCGGCGGTTCGCTGATCTCGATCTTCGCCCGGCTCGGCGGCGGCATCTTCACCAAGGGCGCCGACGTCGGTGCGGACCTGGTCGGCAAGGTCGAGGCCGGCATTCCCGAGGACGATCCGCGCAACCCGGCGGTGATCGCCGACAACGTCGGCGACAACGTCGGCGACTGCGCCGGCATGGCCGCGGACCTGTTCGAGACCTATGCGGTCACGCTGGTGGCGACCATGCTGCTTGGCGGCCTGGTGATGGCCGATCTCGGCGACCGGGCGGTGATGTTCCCCCTGGTGCTCGGCGCGATCTCGATCGTCTCCTCGATCGTCGGCACCTTTTTCGTCTCGACCCGCGAAGGCGGCAAGATCATGAACGCGCTCTACAAGGGCGTGATCGTTTCCGGCCTGATTTCAGCGGTCGCATTCTACTTCGTCGCGCAGTCGCTGATGGGCGAGCACGCGATGGCGATCTGGCTGTGCTCGCTGGTCGGACTCGGCCTGACCGCGGCGATGATCGTGATCACCGAGTACTACACCGCGACCGAGTTCTCGCCGGTTCGCCACGTGGCCGCGGCCTCGCAGACGGGCCACGCGACCAACATCATCGCCGGACTCGGCGTTTCCATGAAGGCCTGTGCGCTGCCGGTCATCGCGGTGTGTCTCAGCATCTGGGCGGCCGACGCGCTCGCCGGGCTGTACGGCATCGCCATCGCGGCGACCGCCATGCTTTCGATGACCGGCATGATCGTGGCGCTCGATGCCTACGGCCCCATTACCGACAACGCCGGCGGCATCGCCGAGATGGCCGGACTCGACAAGAAGGTGCGGGACATTACCGATCCGCTGGACGCGGTGGGCAACACCACCAAGGCGGTCACCAAGGGCTATGCGATCGGCTCGGCGGGCCTCGCCGCGCTGGTGCTGTTCGCCGACTACACGCACAAGCTGCAGGAGACCCTGGGGCACGCGACCGGATTCGACCTGTCGACCCCGGCGGTGATCATCGGCCTGTTCGTCGGCGGTCTGGTGCCTTATCTCTTCGGCGCCATGGCCATGGAGGCCGTCGGACGCGCGGCCGGCTCGGTGGTCGAGGAGGTCCGGCGTCAGTTCCGCGAGATCAAGGGCATCATGGACGGCAGCGCGAAGCCCGACTATTCGCGCGCGGTCGACATGCTGACCCGTTCGGCGATCAAGGAGATGATCGTGCCCTCGCTCCTGCCGATCCTCGTGCCGATCGTGCTGGTGCTGGTCGTCAACTGGCTGATGGGCTCCGGCTCCGGCATTCAGGCGCTCGGCGGCCTGTTGATCGGCACGATCGTCACCGGCCTGTTCGTCGCGATCTCGATGACCACGGGCGGCGGCGCCTGGGACAACGCCAAGAAGTACATCGAGGAAGGCAATTACGGCGGCAAGGGGTCCGATGCGCACAAGGCCGCGGTCACCGGCGACACGGTCGGCGACCCCTACAAGGACACGGCGGGACCCGCGATCAATCCCCTGATCAAGATCATCAACATCGTCGCCCTGCTGCTCGTGCCGCTGCTCGGCCGCCTGATGTAGGAAGACCCGCGCTCAGATGTCGAAGAACACCGCGTCGGCCGTTTCCAGGCCGTCGCGGGGTGCGACCCTGAGCTCCGGCTCCTTCAGCGACACGCGCGAGCGCGCGGGCACGCTGTGGGCGAGGAACACGGAACCGCCGATCACGCTGCCGGCGCCGACCACGGTGCGCCCTCCGAGCACGGTGGCGTTCGCATAGAGGGTCGAATCGCTCTCCACCGTCGGATGGCGCTTGCGTCCGCGGATGATCTGACCCGAGGCGTCCTTCGGAAACGACAGGGCGCCGAGAGTCACGCCCTGATAGAGCTTCACGCGCGCGCCGATCTCCGTGGTCTCGCCGATCACCACACCGGTCGCGTGATCGATGAAGAACTCCGGGCCGATGCTCGCGCCGGGATGAATGTCGCAACCGGTGCGCGCGTGCGCCCATTCGGTCATGATGCGCGCGATCATGGGCACGCCGAGCGTGTGCAAGGCATGAGCGATGCGGTAAACGCTCACCGCGAGCACGCCCGGATAGGCGAGGATGATCTCGTCGAGATTGGTCGCCGCCGGATCACCGTCGTAGGCGGCCTGCACGTCCCCGACCAGCAGTGCGCGGATCTCCGGCAAACGGGCCAGGAAGGCCTCGGCGAGCCTGCGGGCCCGCGGCGCGCACTCCCCTTCCGGCGGGGCCGGTGCGTCCGCCGCGGCGTCGTGTTCGCGCCCATAGCACAGGCACTGCTCGATCTCGCGTTCGAGCATCGGCGCGAGCCGCTCGATCTGCCCGGCCACGTGCGCCTCCAGGTTCGCCTGGTCCAGGCCGCGCCGGCCGAAGTACCCCGGATACATGAGATCGAGGGTCGCCATCAGGATCTCGACGATCGCTTCCCTCGATGGCAGGTAGCGCTTCGAGACGCGGATCGCCCGCGTGTCGTCCTGGTAGCCGCGCATCAACCGCGCGACGGTTTCCGCGCGTCCGGTCGCGCGGTCCTCGCCCGTTGCCACGATCCGTCTCCCGCTCAGGCGACCGCCTGCATCTTCTCGACTTCCTCGAACAGACCTTCGAACAACGCTCCCGACAGATAGCGTTCGCCCGCGTCCGGTAGCACCACGACGATCGTCTTGCCGGAGTGTTGCGGTTCGCGCGCGAGCCGCAGCGCCGCCGCCATCGCCGCACCGCAGGAGATGCCACAGAGTATGCCCTCCTCGCGCGCCAGCAGGCGCGCCGTCGCGATCGCCTCCTCGTTGGTCACCAGTTCGACCCGGTCGATCATCGACAGGTCGAGGTTCTTCGGGATGAAGCCGGCGCCGAGACCCTGGATCTTGTGCGGCGAGGGGGTGAGCGGCTGACCGGCGATCGTCTGGCTGATGACCGGGGAACTGGTCGGCTCGACCGCAACCGTCGTGATCGCCTTGCCGCGCGTCTTCTTCAGGTACCGTGAGACGCCGGTGAGCGTACCGCCGGTGCCGACGCCGGAGACGAACACGTCGACCGCGCCTTGCGTGTCTTCCCAGATCTCCGGACCCGTGGTCGTCTCGTGGATCCATGGGTTCGCCGGGTTCTCGAACTGGCGCATCAGCAGGTATTTCTGCGGATCGGCGGCCGCGAGTTCCTCGGCCTTGGCGATGGCGCCCTTCATACCCTTGGCACCGGGCGTGAGAACCAGCTTGGCGCCGAATGCGACCAGCACCTTGCGCCGCTCCATGCTCATCGTCTCGGGCATGGTCAGCACGCACTCGTAGCCGCGGGCCGCCGCCGCGAAGGCGAGCGCAATGCCGGTATTGCCGCTGGTCGCTTCGACGATCGCCATGCCGGGCTTGAGCGCGCCGCGCTGCTCGGCGTCCCAGACCATCGCGGCGCCGATGCGGCATTTCACCGAATAGGCGGGATTGCGCCCTTCGATCTTGGCGAGCACGGTCGCGCCCGAGGCGGCGGCCAGACGATTGATGCGCACGAGGGGCGTGCGGCCTATGGAGCGGGTGTTGTCGTCGTAGATCGGCATGGGGCACCTCCGGGAACGAACGGTACTACGGCCATGATGGGCCGAAAACCGGCATTGTCCACCCGACGCGGCCCCGGGCACCACGAGATTGTGGTTATGAGCCGATGTCGGCCGGTTATGAGCCTGGCGCTAGGAGACCTGGACCGTCAGGGGCGCGACCGCGAGCGGCTGGGGCCGGCCGATGGCGAATCCCTGGACGAAATCGAAGCCCATGCGCTTGACGGCCTCGAGGGAGCCCGGATCCTCGACCTGTTCGGCGACCACGCGGAAGTTCAGGGTACGCGACAGATCGATCATGGCCGCGACCATCGCCTGATTGACCGTGTCGAGCGCGAGATTGCGCAGGAACGATCCGTCGATCTTCAGGTAGTCCATGGGCAGGGTCTTCAGGTTCGAGAACGAACTGAGGCCGCTGCCGAAATCGTCCAGCGCGAACTCGCAACCCATGCCGTGCAGCACTTCGATGAAGCGGCGCGCGTGCTCCATGTTCGCGACCACGGAACTCTCGGTGACCTCGAAACAGATCTCGCCCGGCGAGGCGCCGGTGTGATCGAAACAGTCGACCACGAATTCGAGGAATTCCGCGTCGCCGAGCGTCTGTCCCGCGATGTTGATCGCGACGCTGCGGTCCTGCGGCAGCCGAAGACCGCCGCGCCCGAGCGCCGAGAGCACCGCCTGCACGACCCAGCGGTCGATGTGAGGCATGAGCCGGTAGCGTTCGGCGGCGCGCAGGAACTCGGCGGGTTCCGCCTCCGGCCGTCCCTTCTCGTTGCGCAGCCGCAGCAGCACCTCGAGAGCCGGTCCCGGCTGCCGATCGCCGCGCCGGGCGTGCACGATCGGCTGGAAATACAGTTCGAACGCGTTGTCACGCAGCGCCGCCTGCAGGCGTTGCAGCCAGTGGATCTCGCCGCTGTGGCGCGCGCTCGCACCCTCGAGCGAGGAATAGACGTGCACCTTGACGCCGCCCTGCTTCTTGGCGACGTAACAGGCCGAGTCGGCCGCGTTCATGATGTCCTCGGTCGAGGCGTCGTCCCGCCCGATCTCGACCAGACCCACGCTCACGCCGATCGAGAAGATCTTGTCCTTCCATACGAAGCGGAAGTCGTTCACCGCGCGCACCACGTCGTCGGCGATCTGCCGGGCCTTCTCGAGCGGACAACCGACCAGGAGCAGCGCGAACTCGTCGCCGCCGATGCGCCCGACGGTGTCCGAATCGCGAACCGCATCCTTGATGAGCGCGGCGACCTCGCGCAGCATGTTGTCCCCTGCGGTATGACCGCTGGTGTCGTTCACGACCTTGAATCGATCGAGATCGAGGAACGCGAGCGCGTGGCGAAGGTCGCCGGTCCTCGCCGAATCGATCGCTTCCTGCAGCCGGCGCTCGAATTCGCGGCGATTGACCAGGCCGGTGAGCGCGTCGTGACTCGCCTGGTAGCTCATTTGCCGGGTCAGGCCACGCAGTTCGCTCGCATCGTGCATCACGATGACCGCGCCAACCGCCGGGCCGCCTCCGGGTCGCAGCGGCGAGACGCTGATCTCGACCGAATGCTCACCACCGCCGCCGGTCGTAATGAGCATCGCGCGCTTGCCCATGGTGACGCGCGTTCCGCTCGTGAAGGCCTTGCGCACCGGGTCGCCGAGCGACCGGCGATCCGACTCGTCGACGAGCGTCGCCACCTCGGCGAAGCCGCGGCCGACCAGCTGGTCGAATCGCAGCCCGAACAGCTGGGTCGCGGCATGATTGGCATAGTCGATCCGTCCCGCGGCATCGACGGTGATCACGCTCTCTCCCATCGCCTCCAGGGTCGCCAGCACCCGCGGACGGGAAGGTTCGCTGGCCGAGTCGGGCAGCATTTCCAGGACGGTGAGCAGCAATACGGGCTCGCCGGCATTGTCGATCAGGGCGCTCGAGAGCTCCACGCGCACGACCTGCCCCGCGGAATCGATCAGCTCGACCTCGTAGCGCTCGGCGGCGGGCTCTCCGGCGAGGCGCCGGCGCAGGTTCTGTTCGACGAGTTCCACGTAGTCCGGCGCGACCATCGCCGACAGTGGCCTGCCGACCACCTGCTCGCGTTCCATCGCGAGCAGCGACAGGAATCGGTCGTTCACGAATAGGATGCGGTCGCGGGACACCACGACCGCCTCGTGCACCGCCTCGACGAGGCGCTCGAAGAGGTGTTCGCGGTCCTGCAGCCGCGCGCCGCGACGCTCGATGCTCTCGAGCAGCTCGTTCACGGCGCCACCCAGCTCGCCGATCGCCTGCGGCCGGTCCGGCAGGCTCACACGAGCGGACGGCGCGGCGCCACGGGTGAGTTCGGCGATCTGTCGCGAGAAATCGGCGAGTGCGCGCTCCTGGCGTCGCTTGCGCGCAAAGAGCACCGCGAGCGAGGCCGCCAGCACCCCTGAGGTCGAGAGCCATGGAATTGCGGACGACGCGATCAACCGGCGACCTCGTGCTGGACGATGGTTCGACGACGCTGGTTTGGGCTCGCCCGCGGCGGGTTTCTTGCGACGTCCATCGTCCTTCTGGCAAGGATACCGCAGTGCCGTGGCGCAACCTGGGGAAATTGACCATAATCAGCACTCTTCGCACGGGAATTTTCGCATGGACACCGCAACCGCCCAACGACAGATGGTCGAACAACAGATCCGCACCTGGGAGGTGCTCGACGAGCGCGTGCTGGAGGCGATCTCGGCCGTGCCGCGCGCCGCCTTCGTGCCCGCGAGCCATCGCGAGGTCGCGTTCGCCGACGCGCCGATCCCGCTCGCTTGCGGCCAGACCATGCTGCCTCCCAACCTTCACGGCCGGATCCTGCAGTCGCTCGATATTGGCCCGCGCGATTCGGTGCTCGAGATCGGCACGGGCAGCGGGTTCCTCACCGCCTGTCTGGCGCGTCTCGGCGCGGGCATCCGCTCCATCGAGATCCATCCGGAGCTTCTCGAGTTCGCGCGCGCGAATCTCGGCCGCCTGAGCGGGCCGCGGATCGAGCTCGAGG
>JAGWPY010000076.1 GCA_028870275.1 Gammaproteobacteria bacterium
AGGCGCACCCGCTTGCCGAGGCTTCGGCTCGCGTCGCGTACCACCCGCGGCAGGCTCTGGAAGAGACGCTTGCACGGTTGCATGCGCAGCCGCATCACGGTGTTCTGCAGATCGTTGACGGCGAGATCGGTCTCACGGGCGAGCCTCACGAGCGTATCGTCGCCCGATCCGAGCTTGGCGACGGCGGCCGAGAGACGATTGCACAGCAGCACTAGCTCGCCGACCTGATTCATCGCCCGATCGAGGCGGGTCGAGTCGACGCGGATGGTCGTTTCGGCTCCCGGCTCGCTGCCCGAGGCGTCGGCTGCGGCCGGCGCCGCCATCGGCGTCGAAGACGCGGAGTCTTCCGTCGCATCGCGGGTCGCATGGGGCTCGTTCGGGAACCCTTCTTCAGGGACCGG
This sequence comes from Gammaproteobacteria bacterium, assembly GCA_028870275.1. Classification (GTDB taxonomy): domain Bacteria; phylum Pseudomonadota; class Gammaproteobacteria; order Steroidobacterales; family Steroidobacteraceae; genus Bog-1198. The sequence goes on from JAGWPY010000076.1 coordinate 402, forward strand.
CGTCGACGGGGACTCGGCCGCCGGTCGCGACTCGTCGGCCGATAAGGATCCGGTGTCGGCTCGATGCTCGCCGTTCGCATACGCGCGCACCAGCGAGCCGAGGTCGGCCGGTCCGACCAGCGGTTGCTCGCCACGAGACAACTCGCCCAGCATCCGTTGCAGCACGTCGACCGAGCGCAGGATCGCGTCGATCATGCCGCTGTCGGCAACCAGCTTGTGGCTGCGCAATTTGTCGAGCAGGTCCTCCAGATGGTGGCACCACTCGACCATGGCCGGTGCTTCGAGGAACCCCGCGCCACCCTTCAGCGTGTGGAACGCGCGGAAGATCGCCGCCAGGGACGCCGCATCGGTCGGTTCGGCCTCGAGCGCGAGCAGCTTCTGCTGCGCGTCGGCCAGCAACTCTCGCGACTCGGCGAGGAATTCCCGGAGAATGTCGTTGTCCATGGAGAGTCGGACTCAGACGAACCGGCGACGGGCGCCGGAGGGAGACGATGCTGTGTCGAGAGACTTCATGCCTTGGCGTCGGGACGCTGCCGCGCACGGCTCACACCCCTGTCGCACCTCGATGTAACTGACGGTTCGAGTTCGTTCTGCCCCTGTAGCGGCTCTCGCCCTCGTTCCTTTAGTCGATCCGGTCACATCCTGGACGGAATGCCCATCAGACTGCGCTAAGATCCAAGGACCGAAGCCGGAGTGAAATCATGCTGGTCTTTCGCCAATTGTTCGATCCCGCCTCGTCCACCTACACCTATCTGCTCGGCGACCAGGCCAGCGGCGAGGCCGTGCTGATCGACCCGGTGTACGAGCATGCGCTGCGCGACGGCGCGCTGATCCACGAACTCGGACTGAGGCTGATCGCGACCCTGGATACGCACGTGCACGCCGATCACGTCACCGGCGCCTGGCGCCACAAGGAGCGCTGCGGCAGCGCCATCCATCTGGCCGCCTGCGCCGGCGCCCACCACGTCGACCGGCCACTCGAGGACGGGGACCAGGTCGGCTTCGGATCGCGCCGGATCGAGGTCCGCGCCACTCCGGGCCATACCGACGGCTGTCTGACCTTCGTCCTCGACGATCGCAGCATGGCCTTCACCGGCGACTGTCTCCTGATCCGCGGGTGTGGCCGTACCGACTTCCAACAGGGCAGTTCTCGGCGGCTGTTCCGCTCGGTGCACGAGCGGATCTTCACGCTGCCCGCCGAGTGCCTGCTCTATCCGGGGCACGACTACCGCGGGCTCACGGTCAGCAGCGTCGCCGAGGAGACGCGATTCAATCCGCGTCTGGGCGGAGACGCCAACGAGGGGGATTTCACGGGTTATATGGACCATCTGGGCCTGCCCCACCCCAAGCTCATGGCGGTCGCCGTACCGGCGAACCTGCGCTGCGGCCGTCCCGAGCAGTCGGCGGGCGCCACCGATCCGGACTGGGCACCGCTCACGTTCACGTTCGCCGGCATCTGGGAGATCGAACCCACCGCGCTCGCCGAGCGCATCGCCGGCGGACGGGGCGGTGAGCTCGTGATTCTCGACGTGCGTGAACCGGAGGAATTCGCCGATGCGCTCGGTCACATCCACGGTGCGCAGCTGCTGCCCCTGTCGCAATGGTCGTCCGCGTTACCGACGGTCGGGAAGGATCGGCCGATCGTCACCGTGTGCCGATCGGGCACTCGCTCGGCGCAGGCGAGCGTATTGCTGCGCAAGGCGGGATTCGAACGGGTGGCGAACCTCGCCGGGGGCATGCTGCGCTGGCGCGCCGAGTCATTGCCCGTCGTCGTCGACGCACCTTGATGCGAGTGCGGCCGATGCTCAATTGAGGGTTTTTCCCAGACTGGCGCGGCGCGGAGTCGTGGCGCAGACTATAGTTTCCATTCGCTGCAATCGGGAGCGAACCGCTTGGATGCGCACACGCGAGACGAGAACCCGGCGCCGGCTCAGGACCTGCACGAGGCCCTGCGGGCCGCCCGTTACGCGCTGATCCAGACCGTGCATGCGATGAGCGCCGTGGCCGGGCATCGCGATCATTACACGGCCCGCCACCAGCGCCGCGCGGCGATGCTCGCGCTCGCCGTCGGTCGCCGGCTGCGTCTCGCGGCCGAACGGATCGAGGGCCTCTATCTCGGCGCCCTGGTCCACGACATCGGCAAGATCGGCATCCCGAACGAACTGCTGACCAAGCCGGCCAGGCTCACCGCCGAGGAATACGCGCTCGTGAAGACACACGTGCAGATGGGGTGCGACATCCTCGACCAGGTCTCCCTTCCGTGGCCCATCCAGACGATCATCGGCCAACACCACGAAAGGCTCGACGGCTCGGGCTATCCGAACGCACTTTCCGGCGATGCGATCATTCTCGAGGCGCGCATCGTCGCCGTGGCCGACGTCTATCAGGCCATGACCGACCTGCGCCCCTATCGTGCCGCGCTCGGCAAGCAGGCGGCGCTGCGCGAACTCGAACGCGGCGCGGGCCGGACCTTCGATTCCGCGGTGGTCGGCGCGTTGATCGAGGTCCTCGGCGAGGGGCCGTCGGATGGCGACGCGCTGTGGTCGAGGCTCGAGGACGACCACGCGCATACCTCGACCGTGGTGCTGCCGAACGCGCTCAGTGCGGGTAGACTCGAGTAAAGCCACCCCCCGGAGAACCGCGATGAAAGCCGCCCGATCGACCTTGGTGTTCGCGGCCATCGCGCTTTCGGCCTGCGTCTCGTCCCACGTGATGCTTGCGCCGGCGCGTCCGCCGCTGCCTCCCGAAGCCGTGAAGATCTACTTTCAGCCGCCGGCGACCGCCTATCAGCGCATCGCCCTGCTCGATACCTCGAGCCGCTATTCGTTCTCGCTGACCGAACAGGGCAAGACCGACGCGGTGATCCAGAGACTGAAGATCGAGGCGGGAAAGCTCGGCGCGAACGGCGTGCTGATCGAAGGCCTCGCCGACCGTCCGACCGGTTCCGTCGGCACCGGACTCGGCCACGCCGAATTCTCGGGCGGCAGCGCGTTCAGCACCGGCATCGGCTTCTCGGGTACCGTGGTGCAAAAATTCGGCCACGGCATCGCGATCTACGTCGAGCCCGCCGCCGCAGGCCCGCGCTAAGGACAATCCACCTTGTGGACTCGTGCATGAAGTGCGAGTCTCGGCGATGTGCTCATTCGACATTCCGCCGCATGCTCGGAGGAGGGTCACATGGAACATCGATGGGGAAAGCGGATCGAAGTCGCCGTCCCGGTGGTGTTGTTGCGCGACGGCGCACCGCCCCAGCGCGGCTGGATCGAGAACCTGAGTGCGAGCGGCGCCCTCATCGAAACCGATCCCGTGCCGTACCGGCACGGCCTGCTCGACCTGGAGATCGACGGCATGCGCCTCGCCGCCTCGATCGTTCGCGCGATGGAGAGTCGGATCGCGGTCGAGTTCTGCGAGTTCGCATCGCCCGCGATACTGGCCGCGCTGCAGGATTCGCGACTCTGCCATGCGCGCCGTCTGGGGCCCTGGCCGCACCGCACGCGCTTGTCACCGCCGGACGAAGACCCCCGACCCTTGATCTAGTCCCCCTCGTCGGCGCGCAGGCGATAACCGATCCCCGGCTCGGTCAGCAGATGCCGTGGCCGGCGCGGATCGATCTCGAGTTTGGAGCGCAGTGAACTGATGAACACTCTGAGACTGCGCGCGTCCTCGACACGGTCCGGACCCCAGACTTCGCAAAGAAGCTGGCGCTGACGCACGACCATGCCGCCCTGTCGCGCGAGGCACTCGAGCAGCCGGTACTCGAGCGGCGTCAGGTGCAACTCGCCTGCCGGTCCGCTGGCGCGGCGCGATGCGAGGTCTACGCGCAACGCGCCGAAGCGCAGCGGCGCCCGACGCGCCTCGATGCCGGCGCCGCGCCGCAGGGCGACCCGCACGCGCGCCAGCAATTCGGGCGCCGAGAACGGCTTGGTCACGTAATCGTCCGCACCGGCATCGAGCGCGGCGATCTTCTGGTCCTCGGCGGCCCTGGCGGACAGAACGATGATCGGCATCGGCGACCAGGCGCGCACCCGAGGAATCAGGTCGAGCCCTTCCCCGTCGGGCAGGCCCAGATCGACGAGCAACAGATCGGGTTTGTGCGCGCGGGCCTCGACCTCGGCGCGCATGGCGGTCGCGGCCTCGATCACGCGGTATCCTTCGCCGAGGAGCAACACCCGCAAGGCATCGCGAATGCCCGCCTCGTCCTCGATCACGAGCACCTGATACACGGCTTGGGTCATGTCTCGGGCTTCTCGACCGGCAGGGTGAACTCGACACGCGCCCCGCCGCCCGGGCGCCGCTGCGCATCGATCCGGCCCCCGTGAGCGCGCACGATCGCCTGGCAGATCGCCAGCCCGAGACCGACCCCGACCACCGTACCCTCGGGACTGCCTCGGTGAAACTTGTCGAACAGCCGCGCCGGATCGCCAGGCGGCAGTCCTGGACCCTCGTCGTCGACCAGGACGCGCAGTTGCGCGCCTTCGCGTGTCGCGGCGATGATCAGGCGCGTGCCGGCCGGCGTGTACTTGGCGACGTTGTCGAACAGGTTGCCGAGCAATTGCACGATCAGGGACCCGTCCACGTAGACCGGCGGCAGGTCCGCCGCCAACCGGATCTCGACCGGATGTCCGTCGAGGCGCGGCTCGACGCGCCGAAGCGCCGCACCCACCAGATCGTCGAGCGCCTGCCAGTCGCGGCGCAACACCACCTCGCCCGACTCGAAGCGCGTGAGGTCGAGCACGTTGGAGATCAGCTCCGACATCTCCAGGGCCTTGGTCTCGATCGAACCGGCCAAGCGCTGGCGCTGCTCGTCGCTGCTCTGCCCGCTTCGAGCGGCGAGCGCCCCGGCCGCGCTCACGATGACCGCGAGCGGGGTGCGCAGATCGTGCGAAATCGACGCGAGCAAGGTGCTGCGCAGACTTTCACGTTCGGCGGCGAGGTGGGTCGCCTCGGTGGTCTCGGCGAGCCGCGCGCGCTCGAGCGCGAGCCCGGTCTGTCCCGCGAAGGTCTCGAGCAGATGCCGTTGCTCGGGCAACAATACCCGGCGCGGGTGGTCCGGCAGCACGGCGAGCACGCCGATGCGCTGGCGCTCGTCGCCGAGCGGCAGATACAGGCCGGTGGCGGCCGGCAGGGTGTCCGTACCGAGGCCCGCCTGCCGCCCGTGATCCAGGACCCACTGACCGACCGCGAGATCCGCACCGCGAAAAGACCGTTCGAGCGGTGCTTCCGGCGGATAACGGAGCCTTCCCTCCGGATCGGGCAAGAGCACGACCGCATCGGCCTGGAAGACTTCCGCGACGTGACGCACCGCGACGCGCGCCATGTTGGCGAGGCCGCGAGTCGCCGCCAGCTCCCGGCTCATCGCGTACAGCAGCGCCGATCGTCGCTCGCGCGCACCGGCGACGCGCGTCTGCTGGCGCACGCTCGCCGTGAGGTTGGCGATCACCAGCGCGACCGTGAGCATGACCGCGAAGGTGAGCAGATACTGGGCATCCGCAATCGCCATCGTGAACCGCGGTGGCACGAAGAAGAAGTCGAAGGCGGCCACATTCAGCACCGCGGTCAGCACCGAGGGTCCCCGCCCGAGCCGCAGTCCCGCCACGGTGACGCCGAGCAGGTAGACCATGACCAGGTTCGACAGCTCGAAGCGCGGATACAGGACGAAGGCCGCGGCTGTGCACAGCGCCGTGGTCAGCACCGCCCAGGCGTAGCGCTCGCGATGGAATACGCCCGAAGGCGCCTCCACCGGCCGCGGTCCCGGGCGATCGCTGCGCCCGCCATCGTCGATCGCGACGGTGATGAGATCGAACCCTCGCGCGGAGCGCAGCAGCTGGATGCTCGTCGAGGGTCGCAACCAGCCGCGCCACCCCATTCGCTTCGGCGCGCCGACCACGACGCGGGTCGCGTGGCGAGTCGACGCGTATTCGAGCAGCGCCGCGGCCGCGGTGGGACCGTCGAGCGTCACGGTCTCGGCGCCGAGCGACTCGGCGAGGCGCAGCACGTCGATCCGCCGGTTGCGATCCGCATCCGACAGACGCAGCAACGCGGGAGTCTCCACGTACACGACGATCCAGTCGGCGTCGAAGGCGTCGGCGATGCGCTTGCCCTCGCGCACCAGCTGCTCGGCCTGCCCATCCGGGCCGACCGCCACCAGAATCCGCTCCCCGGCC
>JAGWPY010000077.1 GCA_028870275.1 Gammaproteobacteria bacterium
GAGCGCCCGCGTCGAGCAGCGTACCGACCTCGACAAGTTGATCCTCGACATCGAGACCAACGGCACGATCGACCCCGAGGAGGCGATTCGGCGCGCCGGCGGCATTCTCAAGGACCAGCTGTCCGTGTTCGTCGACCTGCAAGGCCAGGACGAGGCGACCACCAAGGCGACCGAGACACAGTTCGATCCGATCCTGCTGCGGCCGGTCGACGAACTGGAGCTCACCGTACGCAGCGCGAACTGCCTGAAGGCCGAGAACATTCACTACATCGGCGACCTGGTGCAGCGCACCGAGGTGGAGTTGCTGCGCACGCCGAACCTCGGCAAGAAGTCGCTCACCGAGATCAAGGAAGTGCTGGAGAGCCACGGCCTGACCCTCGGCATGCGCATCGACAACTGGCCGCCTCCGGGCCTGAAGCGCGACGAAGAACGCGACGGCATCTGAACACGAGTATCCAGGGTTTCCCATCATGCGTCACAGAAACAGCGGTCGGCAGCTATCGCGCAACACCTCTCATCGCCACGCGCTGCTGCGTAACATGGCGGCGTCGCTCCTGCGGCACGAGACGATCCGCACGACGGTGCCGAAGGCGAAGGAATTGAGGCGAGTCGTCGAGCCGCTCATCACGATGGCGAAGAACGACACCCAGGCGCGGCGCCGACTCGCGCTTGCGCGTCTGCGCGACGACGCGGTCGTCGAAAAGCTGTTCGACGAGCTCGGTCCGCGCTTCAAGGCCCGGGCCGGCGGCTATACCCGGATCCTGAAGCTCGAACCCCGGCCCGGCGACTCGGCCGACATGGCGCTGATGCAGCTGGTCGAGTCCGCGCCGGCCGCCAAGGCCAAGGGCGATGCCGAGGCGCAACCGGAAGCCAAGCCGAAGCGCAGGCGCACGAAAGCCGCCGCCTGAACGGCGTACTGACGCCGGACGTTCGAGAGGCCATAATCCCCGTGGGGGCGCCGCAGCGAGCCTGGCTCGCCGCGGGTCGCCATGCTCCATGCATACCAAGACAGGGGATCGAACGTCATGAGTCTAGGCAGCGAATTCAAGGAATTTGCCATGAAGGGCAACGTCGTCGACATGGCTGTCGGCGTCGTGGTCGGTGCGGCTTTCGGTAAGATCGTCTCGTCCATGGTGGCGGACGTGATCACTCCGGTGCTCGGCAAGTTGATCGGAGGTGTGAACTTCAGCGACCTGGCGGTCAGCCTCGGCGCGGACCCGAAGGGTGCGGCCGTGCTCCTCAAGTACGGCGTATTCCTTCAGTCGATCTTCGATTTCATCGTGATCGCCTTCGTCCTGTTCCTCGCGCTGCGGGGAATCAACCGGCTCAAGAAGCCGGCGCCCGCCGCGACGCCGGCTGCTCCGCCCGCGCCATCGCGCGAGGAAGTCTTGCTGCAGGAGATTCGCGACGCGCTGCGCGCCACGCGTTGACGGCTGCGGCTCCGGGGCGCCCGGCCGAACGGGCGGGCGCCCCGGAGCTGGTACCATCACGCAGCGGCGCTCGCGAAGGACTCACGGGTCAAATTGACCGGAGCCGCGGACGTCGTCACCACATTGTCCTCGATGCGCGCCCCGCCGTATGGGCGCAGCGCATCCACCCGTTCCCAGTCGATCGCGTCGCCCCGCTGATCGCGCCGCGCGGCGGCGAGCAGAGAGTCGATGAAGTAGATCCCCGGCTCCACCGTGACCACGACGCCCGGTTCGAGGCGCCGCGTGAGCCTCAGGTACGGATGCCCCGGCGGTCGTTCGTTCTCGTGGCCGTCCGCGTCCGCCAGGACGCCGCCGACGTCGTGGACCTGCAGTCCGAGCAGATGTCCGATGCCATGCGGGAAGAACACCGTGGTCACCGCGCGCTCGATCGCATCGTCCACCGAAATGCGCAGTACGCCGGCCTCACGCAGCACCTCGCCGATCGCCCGGTGGGCGAGCCTGTGGATGTCGCGGAAGTCCCTGCCTGCGCGCACCTCCCCGCACAGGGAGCGCTGGGCCTGGTCGAGCGCGTCGACCAGATCCGCATAGGCGCTGGACTCGGCCGCATGGCTGCGGGTGATGTCCGCGGCGTAGCCGCGAAACTGCGCGCCGGCATCGATCAGCAGCGATCGCCGCTGCCGCGGCGCAATGCGGTCCAGGCGCTGGTAGTGCAGGGTTGCGGCGTGCTCGTTGTGCGCGACGATGCAGTTGTAGGGCATCTCCTCCTCGCGCTGTCCGCAGGCCTCGAGATAGCGATGGTGGATTGCGAATTCGCAGGCGCCTGCACGAAAGGCCTCGACCGCGGCAAGATGTCCACGAACGCCGATCTCGGTCGCCCGGCGCATGCAGGCGATCTCGTAGGGCGTCTTCACCGCGCGCTCGTAATGCAGTCGCGTGAGCAGCGCCGCCGGGTTGAGTCGCTCGGCCTCGGTGCCGGCCGCCGATTCGGGCGGTGCGATCACCGCCGTGCGCCCGAGGCGCCGGCGATACGCGTCCGCGTCCGCCTGCGATCGCAGCGGTACCAGCTCGACCTGCCTCGTCCAGCCACCCTCGGGCAAGGGCGGCGAGGCATACCAATAGTCCTCGGGCTGGTGGAACAGGATGGTCGGCGTGCGGCCCGGCGTGTACAGCAGCACGCATCCCGGGTGGTCCTCGAGCGGCACCCAGGCCTTGAAATGCGGGTTGACCTTGAACGGGTAGTCCTGATCGTCCAGGAAACGCAGCGGAGGCGTTCCGGCGCGAATCTCCAGTGCCTCGAAGCCAGTTGCGGCGAGTGCGGCGTCCGCGCGGCGCATGAGCGTCGCCAGATGTTCGGGATAGAGTCGATCGAGCTCGGCTTCGGTCACGGTGCCTCCGGCGGGGCTGGGTCGCGCATTAAGAATGATTCATTCTCGCAGCCGGAGATCCGGACGGCGTCGCACGCTGCTCGTCCCGTTAACCCCGTCGAGCCCGAGCTGCGTTTGTACGCGCGCTGCCACCCCGAAAATGTTGGGAAAATCCGCTGAAACACTCTAAACTGTCCGGCGAAATCTTGGGGAAGGTCCAAGACTAGCTAGTCTGCCTGTGTTTCCTAAACATCAAATATCATTTTGGGGTATCGATAGATGAAGACCAAACTCGTTCTGAGCGCGATTGCCGCCGCTTTTGTTCTGACCGCCTGCGGCAAGAAGACCGAGGCCCCGGCGCCGGCCGACACCACTGCCACGGCTCCTGCGGCGAGCGATGCGGGCGCTGCGGCGACTGCGGCCAGCTCGGCGGCGAGCGATGCGGGCGCTGCGGCGAGCGCGGCGAGCGACGCGGCCTCGGCGGCGGCTGCTCCTGCGGCCTCCACCGGCGCTTCGGCCGCGCAGCAGTAATACGCGAAGGTCTCGATCGCGTGAGGCCCGGGCAGACGGCCAATAGGCTGGTTCGCCCGGGCCTTTTTCATTTGGACGGGTCGCGCGCGTCGTGACCGTCAGCATCCGCGACTGCCGCCGCTCGCCCTCCGACCGCCGCTGGATCGAAGACGTCTACGGCGAATATCTCGAATCCCTGTCCGATCTGAACACCGGCTTCTTTCCGGCGATCGGTGCCGATGGGCCAGAACGAGACGGGATCTTCGCGAGCTGGTTCGCGAGCGAGCATGCCCATCCCCTGGTCCTCGTCAGCGGCGGCGAGCGTGTCGGATTCGCGCTGGTCTCGCGTCCGCAGATTCCGGAGGCCGGAGAGGCCGCCCCCGACTACCGCATGTCCGAATTCTTCGTGCGCGGGGCGCACCGCCGCCAGGGAATCGGATCCTATGCCGCCAGGCTGATCTTCGACCGCTTCGCCGGCGAATGGGAGATCGTCGAATACCAGCGCAACCCGGGATCGGTACGCTTCTGGCGCCGGGTCCTCACCGAGTATTGCCGCGGCGACTTCACCGAGCGGTCCCGCCACGGCGAGATTCGCCAGCGATTCAGGAGCCGGCCGAAGCCCGTGGCCTGAGCAGGAGGGTGAGTTCGCCAAACGCATCACGTTTCGGCGGCCACCGGCTCAAGAAGAGCGCGATCGAGTCGACATTCCGGGTGTAGCAGGATCGTGCCGAGACGAATTCGAGGAGTTTCGTGAGCAGCGCGCAGACCCAGACGACCGACGTCGCGTTCACTTTCGTGCAGATGTTGGCCACCGAGCTGTCCTCGGGCCGACTGGAACTGCCCTCCTTTCCGGAGATCGCGATTCGCGTGCGGCGCGTGCTCGCCGACGAGCAATCGACGCTCGACAAGGTCGTCCGAGTGGTCGGATCGGAGCCGGCGCTGGCGGCGCGGCTACTGCGCATCGCCAACTCGGCCTCGTTGAACACGACCGGCAAGCCCATCGTCGATCTGCGCACCGCGATCAATCGCATGGGCTACAACATGGTGCGCAGCGCCTCGATGTCGTTCGCGATGGCGCAAATCCGCAACAACAACAAGCTCGCGAGCGTCAAAGCGCAGCTCGACGAGCTCTGGGAGCGCAGCACGCTGGTGGCGGCGATCGCCTACGTGATCGCGCGCCGATACACCAAGCTCAACGCCGATTCGGCGCTTCTCGCCGGCACGATGCACGGCATCGGCAAGCTCTATATCTACACCCGGGTGGCCGCGCGGCCCGAGCTGTTCTTCACCGCGTCGGCCGTCGGTCGCATCGTCGAGGAATGGCATGCGCAGATCGCCCGCGCGATTCTCGAGAGCTGGGGCTTTTCCGAGGACATGGTGACCGCGATCAGCGAGCAGGACGACCCGGATCGGGCGGGTCTCGGGGACGCCGATCTCGCCGACGTGCTCGCCACGGCGAACCTGGTCGCATCGTTCGCCGGGGACCCTTCGCAGCTGTCGGACGTCGCCGCCGGCCTCGCGGCCCCGGTCCGAGTTCAGCTCGACGCCGGCCGTATGAAGCAGATCCTCGACGAGTCCGCGCTGGAGATCGCCGCGCTTCGCAACGCGCTCGGCGGATGAGCCGCTCAGTGCGCCTCAGCGCATCACGGCGACGATCGAGCGGGCCAGGTATTCGGCATTGTCGGGCGTGACGCCCGCGAGGTTCATGCGTCCGTCCGCGGTCATGTAGACGTGATGCTCGTCGCGCAGCCTCTCGACCGCCGCGCCGGACGCGCCGAGCAGCGAGAACATGCCGTGCTGATGTTCCAGGAAGCCGAACGCATCGTCGCCGCGCAGTTCCCTGAGGAGTTTGGCC
>JAGWPY010000078.1 GCA_028870275.1 Gammaproteobacteria bacterium
GGTGCTCGCAGGCGGGCTCGATCCCGCGCTCACCAACGTCGGCGCGCTGATGCGCCGGCCGGCGATCATCGCCGACGAGACCGAGGAGAGCTCGGCCGTGATCGCCCGCATGCGGAGCCATGGCGTGCGACGGATTCCGGTCGTCGACCGGCGCGGCGCGGTCAGCGGCATCGTCACGCTCGACGACCTGCTGCGCCATCTCGCGGACGAGGTCCACTCGCTGCTCGCGATCGTCGATGTGGGTCTGCACAGGGAACAAAGAGCGCGCCGCTAGCGCCGTGAGTTGAGGTATCCTGCGGCGATCGTTCACCGGCGGTCGTCCGATGAGAACCCTGACCCACCTGCAGAGACTCGAGGCCGAGAGCATCCATATCCTTCGCGAGGTCGTCGCCGAGACCGAGCGGCCGGTGATGCTGTATTCGATCGGCAAGGACAGCGCGGTCATGCTGCATCTGGCCCGCAAGGCATTCCATCCCGCGCGCCTGCCGTTTCCGTTGCTGCACGTCGATACGACCTGGAAGTTCCGCGAGATGTACGCGATGCGAGAGCAGGTCGCGCGGAGCGAAGGCGTCGAACTGCTGGTCCACCGCAATCCGGAAGCGCTCGCGCTCGGCGTGAACCCGTTCACCCACGGCTCGGCGGTGCACACCGACGTGTGGAAAACGCAGGGACTGCGCCAGGCGCTCGACCGGTACGGATTCGACGCCGCGTTCGGCGGGGCACGGCGCGACGAGGAGAAGTCGCGCGCCAAGGAGCGAATCCTGTCGTTTCGCAACGCTCAACATCACTGGGACCCGAAGAATCAGCGGCCGGAACTGTGGAACCTGTACAACGCCCGCAAGCACCGCGGCGAGTCGATCCGCGTGTTTCCGCTGTCGAACTGGACCGAGCTCGACGTCTGGCAGTACATCCATCAGGAGAACATCCCGATCGTCTCGCTGTACTTCGCGAAGGAGCGTCCCGTGGTCGAGCGCGACGGCGCGCTGATCATGGTCGACGACGAGCGGATGCCGCTCGCTCCGGGCGAACGGCCGATGCTGCGAAAGGTGCGCTTCCGCACGCTCGGCTGCTATCCGCTCACCGGCGCAGTCGAGAGCGAAGCCGATACCCTGCCGGCGATCATCCGCGAGATGCTGCTGTCGCGATCGTCCGAGCGCCAGGGCCGGGTCATCGATCGTGACGCGAACGCTTCGATGGAGAAGAAGAAGCAGGAGGGATACTTCTGATGGCCTCGAGCGACTCGATCCGGGACGACGTGATCGGCTATCTGCGCGCGCACGCGCGCAAGAGCCTGCTGCGCTTCATCGCCTGCGGCAGCGTCGACGACGGCAAGAGCTCGGTGATCGGCCGGCTGCTCTACGAGGCGAAGTCGGTGTTCGAGGACCAGCTCGCGGTGCTCGAGGAGGAGTCGCGGCGGATCGGTACCACCGGAGGGAAGCTTGATTTCGCGCTGCTCCTCGACGGCCTGTCGGCCGAGCGCGAGCAGGGCATCACGATCGACGTCGCCTACCGGTTCTTCTCGACCGAGAAGCGCAAGTTCATCGTCGCCGACACGCCGGGACACGAGCAATACACGCGCAACATGGTCACCGGCGCCTCGACCGCGGACGCGGCCGTGATCCTGGTCGATGCCCGCAAGGGCGTGCTCACGCAAACGCGCCGCCACAGCTACATCGTCGCGATGCTCGGTATCCGCCACGTGGCGCTCGCGATCAACAAGATGGATCTGGTCGGCTACTCGGAACAGCGCTTCGCGGAGATCCGCCGCGACTATCTCGAGTTCGCCGGGCGCATCGGTCTCGAGGACGTCGCCTGTCTGCCGATCTCGGCGCTGGAGGGCGACAACGTGACCGCGCCGAGCCCGCGCACGCCCTGGTTTCGCGGACCGACCCTGATCGAGTATCTCGAGACGGTCGAGGTCGACGAGGATCGGATGCAGCGCGCGCCGCTGCGCATGCCGGTGCAATGGGTGAACAGGCCGGACCAGGACTTCCGCGGATTCGCCGGCCGGCTCGTGAGCGGGATCCTGCGCCGCGGCGAGCCGGTGCGCATCAATCCCGCCGGCACGCAGAGCGTCGTGACGCGCATCGTGACGCGCGACGGCGATCTCGACGAGGCGGTCGCCGGTCAATCGGTCACGGTGACGCTGCGCGACGAGATCGACGTGAGCCGCGGCGACGTGATCTCGGCGCCGGATTCACCGCCGGGCAGCGCCGACGAGTTCGAGGCCGTGGTGGTCTGGATGCACGCGCAGCCCATGCTGCGGGGTCGATCGTATCTGATGAAGATCGGCGCGAAGACGGTCGGCGCCACGGTCTCGCCGATCAAGTACCGGATCAACGTGAACACGCTCGAGCGCCTCGCGGCGACCCGGCTCGACCTCAACGAGGTCGGCGTCTGCGGGCTCGAGCTCGATCGGCCGATCGCGTTCGATCCGTACGCCGAGAACCGCGCCACCGGCGCGTTCATCCTGATCGACCGGATGACCAACGACACGGTGGGCGGCGGCATGTTGCGGTTCGCCCTGCGTCGCTCCCAGAACGTGCACTGGCAGGCGGTTGACGTGGATCAGGGCGCGCGCACCCGGCTCAACGGCCACCGTCCCTGCGTGCTCTGGTTCACCGGACTCTCGGGGGCCGGCAAGTCGACGATCGCGAACCTCGTCGAGAAGCGCCTGCACGCTCGCGGCGTGCATACCTACCTGCTCGACGGCGACAACGTGCGCCATGGACTCAACAAGGATCTGGGGTTCACCGACGCGGACCGGGTCGAGAACGTCCGCAGGGTGGCCGAGGTCGCGAAGCTCATGGTCGATGCGGGCCTGGTCGTGCTGGTCTCGTTCATCTCGCCGTTCCGCAGCGAGCGGCGCATGGCCCGAGGTCTGGTCGGCGAGGGCGAATTCCTCGAGGTGTTCGTCGACACCCCGCTCGAGATCGCCGAAGGCCGCGACGTCAAGGGGCTCTACCGCAAGGCGCGTGCGGGTCAGCTGCGCAACTTCACCGGCATCGATTCACCCTACGAGGCACCGGAACGGCCGGAGTTGCGGATCGACACGACCAAAGTCGGAGCCGAGGCGGCAGCCCTCGAGATCGTCGCCGAACTCGAGCGTCGCACGCTGATCGCGGCCGAATGAACCGGCCGGGCGTGATACAGTCACGCTGATCGAATCGCTCCGGCCGCGAGCGCAAGCCGGCGCCGCGGCGCTTCACGACGATTCCGCCGACCCCGAGAGTGACTCCATGACCGATCGTCTGTCGACCCTGCTCGCTGTGCGTCCCTGGCTCCTCGCCGACGGCGCGACCGGCAGCAACCTGTTCGCCCGCGGCCTGACCTCGGGCGATGCGCCGGAACTATGGAACACGCTGCATCCGGAGCGAGTACGCGAGCTTCACCGCAGCTTCATCGAGGCGGGCGCGGACATCATCCTCACCAACAGCTTCGGAGGCACACGGCACCGCCTCAAACTGCACAAGGCCGAGGACCGGGTCGGCGAACTGAACGAGGCGGCCGCGCGCCTCGCGAGGGCCGAGGCCGATGTCGCCGGACGACCGGTGCTGGTCGCCGGCAGCATGGGGCCGACCGGCGAGATTCTCGAGCCGCTCGGCCCGCTGTCCATCGAGGCGGCGCGCGAGGCCTTCGCCGAACAGGCGGCGGCGCTGCAGCGTGGCGGGGTCGATCTGCTGTGGATCGAGACCCTGTCCTCGGTCGAGGAGACCGAGGCGGCCATCGAAGGTGCGCGCGGCACCGGCCTGCCGATCGTCACGACGCTGAGCTTCGACACGAACGGCCGCACGATGATGGGCGTGACGCCGGCCGATCTCGCCGGAATCGGTCACCGGCATCACCTGGCCGCCTGCGGCAGCAACTGCGGCGTCGGCGCGGCCGAACTGGTCGCCTCGATCGTCAATCTGTCGGCGGCGGCCTCGCCCGGCACCGTGCTGGTCGCCAAGGGCAACTGCGGAATACCGCGCTACGTCGACGGGGCGATCCAGTTCGACGGCACGCCCGAATTGATGGCCGAATACGCGCGGCTCTCCCTCGATGCCGGTGCGCGCATCATCGGCGGTTGCTGCGGCACGACGCCCGAGCACCTGCGGGCGATGCGCGAGGCCCTGCTGCACCATCGACCCGGTGGCAAGCCGGACCTGGCGACCATCGAAGCGCGTCTTGGGGCGCTATCGAACGGGGCGACCGCCCAGTTGCGCGGTGATCTCGACCGGCAGGCCGGGGCGGCTCCCGGCGCGAACCTGCGGCGAGCCTCGAAGCGGCGCGGCGCGCGGACCGACGGGCCATGAGCGGCGCGGCGCAGGGCGAACGCGGCGGACTGCGTCGCGTGCTCGGCCGCGCGTTCGCAGCCTCCGCGGCGATCGGCACGACCATCGGGGGAGGCATTCTCTACACTCCGGGCAAGATCGCCGCGCTCCTGCCGAATCCCGCTTGGATCCTCGGCATCTGGGCATTCGGCGGGCTGAACTCGCTGCTCGGTGCGACCGTGTTCGCCGAACTCGGGGCGATGATCCCGCAGAGCGGCGGTCCCTATCCGTTCGCGCGCCGCGGCCTCGGTGAGTACGCGGCTTTCCTGGTCGGCTACACGCAATGGGTGCTCGATTGCGCCGCGAATGCGGCGCTCCTGCTGCTGGTCGGCGAATACCTGCTGGTACTGTTGCCGGAATTGCCCACGAGCGCCGAAGCGCTGGCATTCGCGGCGCTCGCGCTGCTCACGGCGCTCAACTGGCGCGGTGTGCGCGGCGGCGGACGCATCCAGGTCGCAACCACGATCGCCAAGACTCTGGCGCTCGGCGCGGTCGCGGTCGCGGCATTCGTGCTGCCGCACGGGCACTCGGCCGGCCCCGCGGCGCCGGCGGCACCGCACGGTGTCGGCTGGGTGGTGCCGGTGATCCTGGCGATGCAAGGCGTGATCTTCACCTACGACAGCTATTACGCGCCGATCTTCTTCGGCGAGGAAGTTCGCGATCCTGGCCGGGAGATCCCGCGGGCGATCTTCCGCGGCCTCGCGGTGATCATCCCGATCTACCTGCTGCTGAACGCGGCCTTCCTCGTGGTGCTGCCGCTCGGCCGCATGGCGAACGAGTCGTTCGTCGGCGGGGCGGCGGCCCAGGCGCTGTTTGGTGCGCACGGAGACCAGATCATCCGCGTGATCGTCGTCGTCTCGGTACTCGGTACCAGCAACGCGCTGATCCTGGTCACGGCGCGCGTGCTGCTCGCGATGGGCCGTGATGGTCTGTTCGCGCGCCAGGCGACCCGGATCAACGCGGGGGGGACGCCGAGCGTGGCGTTGCTGCTCAGTACGCTGGTGGCCGCCGGATTCCTCGCCTCCGGCACGTTCAACGCCGTGCTGGCCGTGGTCTCGCTGCTGATGGCCGCGAATTACCTGTTCGTGTATTTCTCGATGGTCGCGTTGCGACGCTGCGAACCCCAGACACCGCGACCCTATCGAGCCTGGGGCTACCCCTACACCACCGCAGCGGCGATCGTGATCGGCGTGGTGTTCGTGTTTGGAGTCGCGCTCAGCGACCCGCGGCACGCGGCGATCGCTTTTGCGTTGCTGATCGCCAGTTACCCGCTATACCTCGGCACGCGGCGATTGTTCAGAGGGGCGGGCGTCCCGGTGTGAGAGCGAGGGCGTTCTCTTAGTTTGGCCCTTCATTGCAAATACGAATAGGAATAATTATCATTCGTATTAATGATCGATGATGCGCGATCGCCGGACGGAGCACTTCAATGAAGGGTCGCCCCCTCAAATGCCGGTTCGGCGGCCACGGGCCCGGGTTGCTCGCGTCGATCGCGTTCGGGATCGGCGGCGGGTGGCTGGCCGCGATGCCCGGTTCGGCTCTGGCCGACGATTACATCGTCTATTCGCCTGATGTATCGCCCGGGAAGAGCGAACTCGAACTGCGCGGCTCCCATTCCGACGACGGCCGTGCGGAGCGGCGCGAGCTCGCCGCGGAGGCGTCGGTCGCCTATGGCGCGAACGCCTGGTGGAAGCCCGAACTTTATCTCGCGCGCTACGTCGATTCGCCGGAGTCCGGACGCGGGTTGATCGGTTACGAGTTCGAGAACACGTTTCGACTGACGCCGCGAGGACGGTATCCGTTCGATGTCGGCTTGCTCGCGGCTTACGAGCGCAACACGCGGGCCGACGGGCGCGATGCGATGGAATTCGGCGCGCTGATCGCGCTCGAGCGAGGTCGTTTCTCTCACCGCGTCAATCTCATCTGGGAACGGCAGGTCGGGAGCGGTGGCGATCGACACGGAGAATTTCGCGGCGACTACGCCGGCAGCTATCGCGTCCACGGCGGGTTCAGGGTGGGCCTCGAAACCTATGCCCGACCCGCAGACCGCGCCTATCAGGCCGGGCCGGTGTTGGCCGGCGAGTGGCGCGCCGCGCACGCTGACCACGAGTTAGAATGGCGCGTCGGAATCCTTGCCGGGATCAACGCGGCCGCGCCCGAGCGCACGGTCCTGCTGCAACTGGCCTACGAGTCCAACTGAGGATCGCGGCGACTGGAGTCGCCGGGGGGATTGCAGCTCGGCTGTTGCAATGCCGCAACGTCCTTGACACCAAGGCCGCGGGTTCCTACAATCGCCGGCCTTTGTCGCCGGGCAACTCGTCCCGCGTCAGGTAACGAATCATCAATTCACGAGCCGCCCGCGCAGGCGCTGGGGCCGGCTTTCGAAGGCATTGGCTCTCAAAAGGTACTTATGGCGACGACGACACAGCTGATCCGCACCGGCCGCAACGAGCCACCGACGAAATCGAAGGTGCCGGCGCTCGCGGCTTCGCCGCAGAAGCGCGGAGTCTGTACCCGCGTGTACACGACCACCCCGAAGAAGCCGAACTCGGCATTGCGCAAGGTCTGCCGCGTGCGTCTGACCAACGGCTACGAGGTGTCGAGCTATATCGGTGGCGAGGGCCACAATCTGCAGGAACACTCGGTGGTGCTGATCCGCGGCGGTCGCGTGAAGGATCTGCCGGGCGTCCGTTACCACACGATCCGCGGCGCACTCGACTGTGCCGGCGTCAACGACCGGCGCCAGGGCCGGTCGAAGTACGGCGCGAAGCGCCCCAAGAAGTGAACGAGCCAGAGAACCCGTATGTCCCGTAGAGCAGCTGCACCGCACCGCACGATCCTCCCGGATCCGAAATTCGGCAACGACATGTTGGCGAAGTTCATCAACATGGTCATGGAGCGCGGCAAGAAGTCCGTTGCCGAGAAGATCGTCTATGGGGCGATCGACCGCATCGGCGACAAGACGGGCCGGGCCGGCGGCGAGGCGATTGCCGTGCTGCAGCAGGCGCTGGACAACGTCAAGCCGGTGGTCGAGGTCAAGTCCCGCCGTGTCGGCGGCGCGACCTATCAGGTGCCGGTGGAAGTGCGTGCGAACCGCCGCCAGACCCTGGCCATGCGCTGGGTGATCGAGGCCGCGACCGACCGCAGCGAGAAGTCGATGTCCCAGCGGCTCGCCGCGGAGCTCATGGAGGCCGCCGAGAATCGCGGCGCCGCCGTGCGCAAGCGCGAAGACACGCATCGTATGGCCGAGGCGAACAAAGCCTTCGCGCACTACCGCTGGTAGGCGGCCGGCCCCGCCGGCGCCCCTAGGACACGACCGTGGCACGTACGACGCCCATCGAGCGGTACCGGAACATCGGCATCTCCGCGCACATCGACGCCGGCAAGACCACGGCCACCGAGCGGATCCTGTTCTACACGGGCGTCTCCCACAAGATCGGCGAGGTCCACGACGGCGCGGCCGTCATGGACTACATGGAACAGGAGCAGGAACGCGGCATCACGATCACCGCGGCCGCGACGACCTGTTTCTGGAAGGGGATGGACAAACAGTTCCCCGAGCACCGCATCAACATCATCGATACGCCTGGGCACGTCGACTTCACCATCGAGGTCGAGCGCAGCCTGCGGGTCCTCGACTCGGCGATCGCGGTCTACTGCGCGGTCTCCGGCGTACAGCCGCAGTCCGAGACCGTCTGGCGGCAGATGAACAAATATCACGTGCCGCGGGTCGCGTTCGTGAACAAGATGGATCGCGCCGGGGCGGATTTCCTGCGCTGCGTCGAACAGATCCGCACGCGCCTGCGCGGCAATCCTGTGCCGATCCAGCTGCCCATCGGCGCCGAGGACGCATTCCAGGGTGTCGTCGATCTCGTCAAGATGAAGGCGATCTGGTGGGACGACGAGACCCAGGGCATGAGGTTCGAATACCGGGAGATTCCGGCGGCAATGCGCGCGGACTGCGAGGCTTGGCGCGCGAAGATGATCGAGGCCGCGGCAGAGGGCGACGAGGAGCTGCTCGACAAGTATCTCGAGAACGGCGACCTCCGCGACGACGAGATCAAGCGGGGCCTTCGCGCCCGGGCATTGAAGAACGAGATCTGCCTGGTCACCTGCGGATCGGCGTTCAAGAACAAGGGCGTCCAGGCGGTGCTCGACGCGGTCGTCGAATACATGCCCTCTCCGGTCGAGGTGCCGGCCGTGAAGGGGCAGGACGAGCGTGGCGACCCGCTGGTGCGCCACGCAGTGGACGGCGAGCCGTTCGCCGCACTCGCGTTCAAGATCCTGAACGATCCGTTCGTGGGCAACCTGACGTTCTTTCGCGTCTATTCCGGGACGCTCAATTCGGGCGACCAGGTCTACGTGCCGAACAAGAGCCGCAGCGAACGCATCGGGAGATTGCTGCAGATGCACGCCAGCGAGCGTTCCGAGATCAAGGAGGTTCGCGCGGGCGACATCGCCGCCGCGGTCGGCCTCAAGGACGTGACCACCGGCGACACGCTCTGCGATCCCGAGAAGGTGATCATTCTCGAGAAGATGGAATTCCCCGAGCCGGTCATCTCGGTCGCGGTCGAGCCCAAGACCAAGGTCGACCAGGAAAAGATGGGGCTCGCCCTGCAGAGACTCGCCAAGGAAGACCCGTCGTTCAGGGTGCACACCGACCAGGAATCGGGCCAGACGATCATTTCCGGCATGGGCGAACTGCACCTCGAGATCATCGTCGACCGCATGAAGCGGGAGTTCAAGGTCGAGGCCAACGTCGGCAAGCCGCAGGTCGCGTACCGCGAGACGATTCGCGCCAAGGTCGATTCCGAGGGCAAGTTCGTGCGTCAATCCGGCGGTCGCGGCCAGTACGGGCACGTCTGGCTGAAAATCGAGCCGCTCGAGCAGGGTAAGGGCTACGAGTTCGTCAACGGCATCGTCGGCGGCTCCGTGCCGCGCGAATTCATTCCGGCGGTCGACAAGGGCGTCCAGGAGGCGATCCAGACCGGCGTGATCGCCGGGTACCCGATCGTCGACGTGAAGGTGACGCTGTTCGACGGTTCCTACCACGACGTCGATTCGAACGAAATGGCGTTCAAGATCGCCGCCTCGATGGGTTTCAAGGAGGGCTTCCGCAAGGCCAAGCCCGTGCTGCTCGAACCGATCATGAAGGTCGAGGTCGTCACGCCGGAAGACTATTACGGCGACATCGTCGGCGACCTCAACCGGCGACGCGGCCAGATCGTCGGCATGGAGGACTCTCCATCCGGCAAGGTGGTCACCGCCGAGGTGCCGCTCGCGGAGATGTTCCAGTACTCGACCGCCATGCGCTCGATGAGCCAGGGCCGGGCGAACTACACGATGGAGTTCGCCAAGTACATGGAAGTGCCGAGCAATGTCGCCGACGTCGTGATGAAGAAAGCGTCGTAAAGATCCACACCGTCCACATCCAATCTTTCAAGAGGTATCTGCCGTGTCGAAGGGGAAGTTTGAGCGAACGAAGCCGCATGTGAACGTGGGGACGATTGGGCACGTGGACCATGGCAAGACGACCCTGACGGCGGCGCTGACGAAGGTGATGGCGGAGAAGTTTGGCGGGGAGTTCAAGGCCTACGACCAGATTGACAAGGCTCCGGAGGAGCGGGCGCGCGGGATCACGATAGCGACGGCGCACGTGGAGTACCAGAGCGAGAACCGGCATTACGCGCACGTGGATTGTCCCGGGCACGCGGACTACGTGAAGAACATGATCACGGGTGCGGCGCAGATGGACGGGGCGATTTTGGTGGTGTCCGCTGCGGATGGTCCGATGCCGCAGACGCGGGA
>JAGWPY010000079.1 GCA_028870275.1 Gammaproteobacteria bacterium
TCAAGGCGCGGAGAACTACTTCAAGCGGGCGCTGGTCGTGAAGCCGAACATGCCCGAGGCGATGCTCGAGACGGGCGCGCTGGCCATGCGGCGCAAGGATCCCGCGGCCGCGGCGGACGTCGTGAGGCGCTATCTCGACGTCAATCCGCCGACGGCCGAAATTCTCTGGCTCGGCCTGCGGGCCGAGCGGGCCCTGGGCCACGCCAACCTCGCCGACTCCTACGCCCAGCGGCTCGCGAAGCAGTTCCCGAATTCGAACGAAGCGCGACTGTTGCAAGCCGGCATCACCCAATGACCACGGCAGAGGGACTCGGGCCTCGGCTGCGGGCCGAGCGCGAGCGTCAGGGGCTCGGAGTCCAGAAGGCCGCCGAGGAACTCAGGCTCGACTCCTGGATCATCGAGGCGCTCGAAGCGGACGATTTCTCGCGCGTCGGCGCTCCGGTCTACGCGAAGGGGCACCTGCGCAAGTACGCCGCGCTCCTCGGCCTGCGCGAACAGGATCTGGCCGGCGCGATCGGGTCGCTGAACGCGGCGGACGCGGCGTCCGCGCCGCCGCTCACCGAGCCGAGCGTGCGCATGTCCGCGGGGCCGCATTTCGCGGCGCGCCTGCCTTGGCGGCAGGCCGCGACCGTCGCCGCCTTCGCGGCGTTGATCGCCGGCGTGCTCTGGTGGAAGCCCTGGCGGTTTCATCCCGCCAAGCCGGAGCCGGGAGCGGCCGCCGTGCATCGGGGCGCGGGTGCGCACGCTGCCCTTGCGCCTGCCCCGCCGGAGCGGGCAGTGCCGGTGCCGTTGGTCGCCGCGCGGCGGGCGGAACCCGCGGCACCGGGCCGCACCTTGCCGGTGAGCGCCGCGCCAGTCGCGGTTCGCCGGGGACCGATCCGCCCGGGGACCTTGCCTCTGAGCTTCGACGTGTCGGACGACTCCTGGATCGCGGTGCGCGATGCGAGCGGACGCATCCTCTTTCGCGGCATTGCCCGCGCCGGTCAGAGCGTGCGACTGAGCGGCACTGCGCCGTTCGGCGTGATTCTGGGCTACGCCGCAGGGGTGAGGACCTCGCTCGGCGGGCGTGTCGTCGAGATCGGGCCGCGGTTCCTTAGCGGCAGGGCCGCGAGATTCGACGTCGACGCCGACGGTCGGCCACGACGCTACGGAGAGCCGGCGCCGGCGGGGCGCTGACGGAGAACATGAGCACCATCATCGAGCCGCTTCGCGGCGTTCACGACATCCTGCCGTCCGGGATCGGCACCTGGCAGTTCCTCGAGCGCACCACACGGGAGGTGTTCGCGGCCTATGGCTACGAGGAATTCCGCGTGCCGATCATCGAACAGACACAGCTGTTCAAGCGCTCGATCGGCGACTTCACCGACATCGTCGAGAAAGAGATGTTCAGCTTCGTCGACCAGGGCGAGGATCACATCACGCTGCGCCCCGAGGCGACGGCTGGAATCGCACGCGCGATGATCTCGAATGGCCTGTTGCGCGGCGCCCGCCAGCGTGTCTGGTGCATGGGTCCGATGTTCCGGCGCGAGCGTCCGCAGGCGGGCCGGTATCGGCAGTTCCATCAGATCGACGCCGAGGCCTTCGGCTTCGAGGGTCCGGACGTGGACGCCGAGATCATCCTGTTGTCGGCGCGGCTGCTTCGCCGTCTGGGCCTTACGGGGGTCAAACTGCACCTGAACTCCCTCGGTACCCCGGCCTCGCGGGCGAGCTACCGGGAGCGTCTGATCGGCTATTTCTCGGCCTACGAGTCGCAGCTGGACGAGGACAGCCGCCGCCGGCTGCACGCCAATCCCCTGCGGATCCTCGACTCCAAGCATCCGGAGACGCAGCGCATCGTCGCCGGCGCCCCGCACCTCGGGGAGTCCCTGGACCCTGAGTCGCGCGCGCACTTCGAGGCCCTTTGCGCTCGCCTGCGGGCGGCCGGCATCGAGTATCATGTCGATCATCGGCTGGTCCGCGGCCTGGACTATTACACGCGGACCGTCTTCGAATGGATCACGGATTCCCTCGGCGCGCAGAGCACCGTCTGCGCCGGTGGGCGTTATGACGGTCTGGTCGAGCAGCTCGGCGGACCGCCGACCCCCGGAATCGGCTGGGCGATGGGCCAGGAGCGGATCGTGATGCTGCTCGAACAGCTCGGCCGGCACGATGGCCTGCAGTCGCCGGACGTCTTCCTGGTCGCGAGCGGCGAGCGGGCGCAGGCGTTCGCGCTCGAGCTTGCCGAGCGCCTGCGCGAGGGTTCGCCGCGGCTCAGGCTGCAGGTCAATCTTGGCGGAGGAAACTTCAAGGCGCAGTTCAAGCGCGCCGACAAGAGCGGCGCGCGCTACGCGCTGGTCCTCGGTGACGAGGAAGTCGGGCGCGGCGTCGTCGCGCTCAAGGATCTGCGCGGCGATCAGGCGCAGGTGGATTGTCCGGCCGAGGAGATCGGCGGACGCCTGAGCGTGCTGCTCGGGCTCGATGAGGGGAATACGGGGAAGTCATGAGCGACGAATTTCTGACGGACGAGGAACAGGTCGAAGCGATCAAACGCTTCCTGGTCGAGAACGGCCCGTGGCTGCTCGCGGGCGCGCTGCTCGGCGCGGCGTTGTTGTTCGGCTATCGCTACTATCAGAGCCACCGCAATGGCCGCGCACTCGCCGCCGCGGCGCTGTTCAACCAGATGACCGCCGCCGTCGATCGGCACGACGCCGCGGACGCCCGCCGCATCGCAACGCAGATCACCGGCGGCTACGACGGCACGCCCTATGCCGATCAGGCCGAACTGACGCTCGCCCGTCTCGCGGTGGATGACGGGAAACTCGCGGCGGCCGAGACGCTGGTGGCCCACGTCGTGGACTCCACGAAGGACGACGAATTGAAGAAGATCGCCAGTCTGCGGCTCGCGCGTATCGAGATCGCCGAGGGCCAGCCCGATCAGGCGCTGAAGTCGCTCTCCGGCATGCAACCCGGAGCGTTTGCCGCCCTATTCCACGAGGTCAGGGGCGATGCGCTGGTCGCGAAGAAGGATCGCGACGGCGCGATCGCGGAATATCGCGCTGCGCTCGCGGCCAGCGATCCGCGTTTCGGCGACAACCCGTTGCTCACCCTGAAGATCGCCGATCTTGGCGCGGCGCCGACGGCGGCGCCGACCCCACCGGCGCCACCGGCGGCCGCGCCCACGGCGCCGCGTGGGCCGTCCTCCGCGGCGGTCGCCTCGGGAGCATCGCACTGATGCGCCGCCTGCTGATCCTGCCGCTCGCGGCCCTGCTCGCACTCGGCGGCTGCAGCAAGGACAAGGACGCCGAGCAGCCGGCCAAGCTGGTCGTGCTGGCGCATCCGTTGCCGGTGCGCGAGCTCTGGCACGTGAAGGTCGGTGGCGGCAAGCACCAGATGCTGCTGCGGCTCGGTCTCGGTCCGGCGGTCGCCGACGGCGTGGCTTTCGCGGCCTCGGACAAGGGCATCGTCGAGGCCGTCGACGTGGCGAGCGGGCGGCGTCTGTGGCGCCGGCCACTGCGGCTGCCGCTGTCCGCCGGACCCGGGGTGGGCGAGGGCCTCGTCGTGCTCGGCTCCAGCAAGGGCGACCTGGTCGCGCTGGATGCGAAGTCCGGGCGCGAGCGCTGGCGCGTGCGCACCGATGCCGAGCTCCTCTCCACGCCGGCGATCGGCCAGGGACTGGTCGTGGCACGCTCGGTCGACGGGCGGTTGCGGGCGTTCGACGCGACGACCGGGGCCCAACGCTGGTCGGTGGAACAACCGGTGCCCAAGCTCAGTCTGCGCGGCATCGCGACCCCGGTCATCGCCAAGGACGCCGTGGTGAGCGGATTCGACAACGGTAAGATCATGGCCGTGAACCTGGTCAACGGCAACACGCTCTGGGAGACGACGCTCGAGGCGCCGCATGGCCGCACGGAACTCGAACGGCTGGTCGACGTCGACTGCGCGGTCGTGGTCGACGGCGACAACGTGTACGCGGCCGGCTATCACGGACGCACCGCGCAGCTCGCGCTCGGCTCCGGCCAGATCTGGTGGGCTCACGACATGTCGAGCGACCATGGTCTCGCGGTCGCCGGCGACGTCGTGTACGTGGCCGAGGCGGACGGTACGCTGATCGCGCTGCACGCGGCCGACGGCTCGGAGATCTGGCACAACTCCACGCTGAAGTGGCGTGGGCTGAGCGCTCCGGTGGTCACACCCTCGGCCGTGGTGGTCGGCGACTATCAGGGATATCTGCACTGGTTCGACCGCAAGGACGGCAAGATCATCGCGCGCGCGCGCGATTCGAAGTTCCGCATATCGAGCGCGCCGATCGCGGTCGGTGACCGCATCGTCGTTCTGAGCGACGGCGGCGAGCTCGCCGCGTTCCGCGCGGCGGCGCCGGCCGGATAAGCCGGCCCGGCGCGCCGCGCGGCGGGGAACTGCATGGCCATGTTGCCGGTCGTCGCTCTGGTCGGTCGACCCAACGTCGGCAAATCGACTCTGTTCAACGCGCTGACCGGCACGCGCGACGCGCTGGTCGCCGACCTCCCCGGCCTCACCCGCGACCGGCAGTACGGTTACGCCCGTCGCGGCGGCAAATCCTGCATCGTGATCGACACGGGCGGCATCGTCGAGCGGGCCGACGAGATCGAAGGCCTGATGATCGCGCAGACCGAACGCGCGATCGAGGAAGCCGACCGCCTGATCGTGGTGGTCGACGGACGCGCGGGTCCGACTCCGCAGGACGATTTCGTCGCCCGCCTGGTCCGCCGCAGCGGCAAGCCCGTGCTGGTTGCGGTCAACAAGACCGAGGGGTTCGATCCGCAGGCGGCGATTGCCGAGTTCCACGAACTCGGTCTCGGCGAGCCCGTGCCGATCGCCGCCGCGCACGGCAGCGGCGTGGTCGAACTGCTCGAGACCTCGCTCCAGGGTTTGGACGCCGAGCCGCAGGACGCGGCGCCCGACCAGGGCGTGCGGGTCGCGGTGATTGGCCGCCCCAACGTCGGCAAGAGCACGCTGATCAACCGGCTGCTCGGTGAGAACCGGCTGGTGGCGTTCGACCAGCCGGGGACGACCCGCGACGCGGTGCTGGTGCCGTTCGAGCGCGACGGTGAGCGCTACACGCTGATCGACACCGCCGGCGTGCGCCGTCGCGCGCGCGTCGAGGAGGCCGTCGAGAAGTTCAGCGTGATCAAGACGCTGCAGGCGATCGAGTCGGCACAGGTGGTGATCGTCGTGCTCGATGCGCAGGATACGGTCGCCGAACAGGACGCGAGCCTGCTCGGCACCGTGGTCGAGGAGGGGCGGGCGCTGGTGATCGCGGTCAACAAGTGGGACAACATCCCACAGGAACAACGCGATGAGATCCGCCGCCAGATCGAGCTGCGCATGGGTTTCGCGGACTTCGCGCCCGTCCATTTCATCTCCGCGCGGCACGGCAGCGGGGTTGGCGAATTGTTCGATTCGGTGCGCAGGGTCTACGCCGCGGCCATGCGCGAAATGTCCACACCCGAACTCACGCGCGTGCTGGAGGCGGCGATCGTGAGCCATCCGCCGCCGGTGGTCCGCGGACGACGGATCAAACTGCGCTACGCCCACCAGGGAGGGCGCAATCCGCCGGTGATCGTGATCCACGGCAACCAGACCGACCAGGTGCCGGACGCCTATCGTCGCTACCTCGTGAACGTCTACCGCAAGGCCTTCGACCTCGGCGGCACTCCGGTACAGGTGAGCTTCCGAGGCGAGGAGAACCCTTACGCTGGGCGCCGCAATCCGCTCACTCCGCGGCAGATGCGCAAGCGCAAGCGACTCATCAGGCGAAATAAGCGCTAAACTGCGCTCTCGGGACCGCTTCCGCCGAAGGATTGATCGAAGGAGTCCGAGCCTTGCGGCCGCTGCTGAAGTTGCGATCGGTACGCATCCTGCTGATCCTGCTCGCCGCCATCGGCGCATACGCCGCCGCCGGATTCTGGCTGGTGCCGAGGGTCCTTCGCTCCCAGATCGTCGTACGGAGCCGGACGATGCTCGGCCTCGCCGCGAGCGTCGGTGAGATCCGGTTCAATCCGTTCCTCCTGCAGCTACGGGTGGACGATCTGGCCGTCGCGGACCGGAGCGGGTCGCCCATGGCGGGCTTCAAGCGCTTGTTCGTCGACTTCGAGGTCTCCTCGCTCTGGCGGCGGGCGTACGTGTTCCGCGAGATCGAGATCGATTCGCCGTTCGCGAACGCGGTGATTTCCGCCGGCGGCGCCTGGAACCTGGCGCAGTTCGTGCCGCGATCGTCCGCGCCGAAGCCCGCGCCTGCCGCGAACGCACCCTTGCCACGGATCCGAGTCGACGCGCTGCGCATCGCGGGCGCGCGGTTCGATTACCTCGACCACCGGCCACCGGCCGACCTGACGTTGCGTCTCGCACCGATCGATCTCGATCTGCGCGATTTCGCGACGGATGCCGCGGGTGGGCAGTTCGTTCTGTCGGCCTCGACGCCGCTCGGCGAACGCATCGACTGGCATGGCCGCGTGGCGGTTGCGCCGTTCGCCTCGGATGGCGAGATCCGCATTTCCGGTCTTCGCGCACGCACCGTCTCGACCATCCTGCGGAACCGTCTCGGAGCGCGGATCGGATTCGCACTCACCTCGGGGCGAATCGGACTCGTCGCGCATTACCGGGCCCAGCTGCAGCCCACACTGCGGCTTGCGATCGATCAGGCGAGCGCGGAGATCGCCGAGCTCGGAGTCGCCCCGGCGGGATCGACGGAGGACTGGATTCGCCTGCCGCGGCTCCAGGTCGGCGCAGCCTCGTTCGATCTCAAATCGCGCCGCGTACAAGTCGGACAGGTCGCCCTGCGGGGCCTGTCGGTCGATGCCTGGCTGGATGCCGCGCATCGTTTGAATCTCGCGGCGCTCGCCGGACAAGGAGCATCGACCTCCTCCGCGGCCGCGACGTCAGCCAGTTCGCCTGCGACCGTCGCGTCGACGTCGGCGTCGGCGTCATCGTCAGCGTCAGCGTCAGCGGGCATGCGGGCGTCCGGCGCGCCGCCTGCCCGGCCCTGGCAAGCGACGCTCGGCCGGTTCTCGCTCGCCGATGCGCGCGTGTCGTTCGAGGACCGATCGACGCATCCCGGTGCGAAATTCCTGCTGGCGCCGCTATCCCTGGAGGTCGACGGTGCGAGCCTCGACACCCGACGTCCCGTGACGGTCCGCCTCGCGAGCGGCGTTGGCGCGCAGGGACGGATCGCGGCGAACGGTACGGTGGTGCCGGCGCCCCTGAGCGCGAATTTGTCGATCGCCGCGCACGACGTCGATCTCGCGGCCCTCCAGCCCTATATCGCCCAGGCGACCTCGCTCACGCTGGACAGGGGTCGGCTGCACGCGGCGCTGCGGCTTCAGTATCACACGGGCGGCCCCGCGCTCTTGCTGACCGGCGCCCTCGGTGTCGACGACCTCCACACGATCGACGATGCGCTGCAGAAGGATCTGGTGAACTGGCGTCAGGTCGACCTGCGCGGCCTGCGCCTGCAGCTCGACCCGGACCGGATCGCGATCGCCCAGGTGCTCGCGGTCCGGCCGTACGCGCGTGTGATCATCGAGCCGGACCGTTCGCTGAACGTGAAGCGGATTCTGAGCGCGCCCGGTGCCGCCACTGCAAGCGCGGCACCGGCCGGGCCCCTGACGGGCACCGCGGTCGCCGATCGCACCCGGCCTGCCAGGCAACCGGCACCGGCCGGATCGCGCCCGAAGGAGCCGAGGCAACCGATGCGGGTGACGATCGGCACGGTCGAGATCCAGGACGGGCAGACGGACTTCGCGGACCTGTCGATCACGCCGAATTTCTCATCGGGAATCGACCACCTCTCCGGGCTCATCACCGATCTCGACTCGAAGCCGGGGGCGCGTGCCAAGGTGAACCTGCACGGCCAGGTCGGGCCCTATTCGCCGGTCGCGATCTCCGGCGCGCTCAACCTGTTCGGACCGGAAACGTATACGGATCTGTCCTTGAGCTTCCGCAACATGGATCTGACGATCTTCAACCCCTACTCCGGCAAGTTCGCGGGTTACGAGATCACCAAGGGCAAGCTCACCACCGAGATGCACTACCTGGTCGACCACGGCCGCTTGAATGCCAGTCATCACGTGACCATCGATCAGCTGGAGTTCGGCGCGAAGACGGCGAGCAAGGACGCCATCTCGCTCCCGGTGAAACTCGCGGTCGCCCTGCTCAAGGACCGCAACGGGGTGATCGACCTCAACCTGCCGGTCACGGGCTCGCTCGCCGATCCGGAATTCCGTCTCGCGCCGTTGATCTGGAAAGTCGTGGTCAACGTCCTCACGAAGGCGGTTGCCGCGCCGTTCAAGCTGCTCGGCGCGCTGTTCGGGGCCGGCCCGCAGATCCAGTTCGCCGATTTCCGTCCGGGCGACGCTGCGCTCGACGCGACCGATCTTGCCCACCTGCAGGTGGTCGCCAAGGCGCTCGCAGCACGACCTCAGCTGAAAGTCGACGTGCCGATCGCGCCGCTTGCCGCACTCGATGCACCGGCGCTCGTCGAGGCGCGCTACCGCGCGCAGATCGACGAACAGATGCTCGGCCGGCCGACGCTCGACCCGAAAGCGCAGGTGGCGATGCTCGCCACGCTCTATCGAGCGCAGTTCGGGTCGCGGCCGCGTTATCCGGCCCCGCCGAAGGGCCAGGCCGCGACGCCCGAGGCGCAGATCGCCTTCCTCGCGACCGCGCTCAAGAGCCGCATCCACATCGGACCCGCCGACCTGCGGGCGCTGGCCGAACGGCGCGCGGTTGCGATGGAGCAGGCGCTGGTGACGGGCACCGGCGTCGATCCGTCCCGTGTGTTCCTCGTCGCAAACGACAAGGTGACGGCACACGCCGGGGCCGTGCGGCTGCAGCTCGTACTGCGTTAAGGATCCTGCGGGCGGGCGGGGCGGTCCTCAGCCGGATGGGCCGTCGCTGGTCGCGCGAATACGCCCCTTCGCGAGCCGAATCTCGATGCGGGCACCCTCCGGCGCCGCGGCGGCATCGCGCAGTATGCGACCGTCGGCCGTCGCGACGATCGCGTAACCCCGCTCGAGAGTGGCAAGCGGGCTGACCGCGTGCAAGGTGCGCACGAGCGGCAGAAGCCTCTCGCTGAAGCGGCGCAGCAGCTGCAGCTGCGCCGCCCGCAGTCGCGCCTCCAGCTCGACCTCACGGGACGCGGCCTCGCGGATCCGCACCGCAGGACTTGCCCGCCACAGGCGCATCTGCTGCAGGGCGAGCCGTGAGCGCCGGTCGGCAAGGTGGCGGAGCAGTGCAGAGCGCAGCCGCGCCTCGAATTCGTCGACGCGCTGCATCTGTTGGGCGATTCCCGCGCCGGCCTGAGCTTGAGCGGCCCGTCCGGCGAGCCAATCGAGCCTCTGCCTCGCGTCCCGTAGCCGGCGCAGGGTGCCCTGGCGCAGGCGATTCGCGAGGCCGCCGAGGCGCTGGAGCAGTTCCGCCCGGTCCGGAACGACGATTTCGGCCGCCGCCGACGGGGTTGGCGCGCGCAGGTCCGCGGCCAGATCGGCGATCGTGAAGTCCACTTCGTGGCCGACCCCGCTCACGACCGGGATCGGGCAGGCGCGGATCGCCCGGGCCAGACCCTCGTCGTTGAACGCCCAGAGGTCCTCGAGCGAACCTCCGCCGCGCGCGAGGATCAGCACGTCGCAGTCCGCCCGGTCACCGGCGAGCCGCAAGGCCGCGACGATTTCCGCGGAGGCCTGCGCGCCCTGGACCGGCACCGGGTAGATCAGCACGGGGGCCGCCGGGAACCGGCGGGCCAGAACGTGCAGGATGTCGCGGATTGCGGCCCCGGTCGGCGAGGTCACCACGCCGATGCGTCGGGGCAGCCGCGGCAGCGGACGCTTGCGGGCGGCATCGAACAGTCCTTCGGCGGCGAGCCGCGCCGCCAGTTCCTCGAACTGGCGCTTCAGGGCGCCGACGCCCGCGTCCTCGATGTGCTCAACGAGCAGCTGATACTCGCCGCGAGGCTCGTAGAGGCCGACGCGCGCGCGTACCAGGATCTTCTGTCCGTCGCGAGGCTGGAATCGCGCGAGCGCGTTGCGGGGCTTGAACATCGCGCAGCGCACCTGGGCCGAGGCGTCCTTCAGGGAAAAATACCAGTGTCCCGAGCTCGGCCGTGCGAAGTTCGATACTTCGCCCTCGAGCCAGAGGCTGCCGAAACCGCGCTCCAGCATGGCTCGGGCCTCGCGGTTCAAGCGGGAGACCGTGTAGACGTCGCGTTGCGCGGCCGGTGCTCCCTGGGCGAAGTCCTGCATGAGACGATCATACCGCGGTTTACCGCCTCGCCGTCGCTAGGGTAGAATGCCGCGCCTCTCAAACGAATCCTGGCGGGCTGCGCCCTATGCGAATTCTCGAAGAGGCACTGACTTTCGACGACGTCCTGCTCGTACCGGCATACTCCGAGGTGCTGCCGCGGGAGGTCTCGCTGGCAAGCCAGCTCACCCGCGGAATCCGCCTGAACCTTCCCATCGTGTCCGCGGCCATGGACACGGTCACCGAGGCGCGCCTGGCGATCACCATCGCCCAGGAAGGCGGTATCGGCATCGTTCACAAGAACATGTCGATCGCCGAGCAGGCGCGCCAGGTGAGCCGCGTGAAGAAGTTCGAGAGCGGCGTGATCAGCGACCCGATCAGCGTCAGTCCGGACATGACCATCCGCGATGTGCTCGCGCTCACGCGCTCCAAGAACATTTCGGGCGTTCCGGTGGTGCGCGGCAGGCAGGTCGTGGGCATCGTCACGCACCGCGATCTGCGCTTCGAAAGCAAGCTCGATGCCCCGGTATCCTCGGTCATGACCCCGCAGTCCCGGCTCGTCACGGTGCGCGAGAACGCGCCGAAGGACGAGGTGCTCGCGCTGCTGCACAAACACCGCATCGAGAAGGTGCTGGTCGTCGACGACGACCATGAATTGAAGGGCATGATCACCGTCAAGGACTTCCAGAAGGCCACGGAATTCCCGCACGCCTGCAAGGACGCGTCGGGGCGTCTGCGCGTCGGCGCCGCGGTCGGCACGGCACCGGACACGCTCGAGCGGGTGGCCGCGCTGCGCGAGGCCGGAGTGGACGTGATCGTGGTCGACACTTCGCACGGCCATTCGCGCGGGGTACTCGACATGGTCGAGAGGATCAAGTCGCGGTACGCCGATCTGCAGGTCATCGGCGGCAACATCGTGACCGCCGAGGCCGCGCTGGACCTGGTCAAGCGTGGCGCCGACGCGGTCAAGGTCGGCATTGGTCCGGGTTCGATCTGCACGACGCGCGTCGTCGCCGGCGTCGGCGTCCCGCAGATCAGCGCCATTTCGCGGGTCGCGGACGCGCTCGCCGAGAGCGGCGTGCCGTTGATCGGCGACGGCGGCATCCGCTATTCCGGCGACATCGCCAAGGCGCTCGCGGCCGGGGCGCACACGGTCATGATCGGCGGTCTGTTCGCGGGCACCGAGGAATCGCCCGGCGAGGTCGAGCTCTACCAGGGCGCTTCGTACAAGTCCTATCGGGGCATGGGCTCGATCGGGGCGATGGCCCAGTCGCATGGTTCGAGCGACCGATATTTCCAGGACACCACCTCGGAACTCGAGAAACTGGTCCCCGAGGGCATCGAAGGGCGCGTCGCCTATCGAGGCAGCCTGGTGGCGATCCTGCACCAGTTGTCAGGGGGACTGCGCGCGGCGATGGGCTACACCGGCAGCCGCAGCATCGAAGAGATGCGCACCCGCCCGCAGTTCGTGCGCATCACCAATGCCGGCGTACGCGAGAGTCACGTGCACGACGTGACCATCACCAAAGAAGCGCCCAACTACCGGATCGGTTGATGCAGGACATCCACGCCGACCGGATACTGATCCTCGATTTCGGATCCCAGTACACGCAGCTGATCGCGCGGCGCGTGCGCGAGCTGGGCGTCTATTGCGAGATCTACGCCTGGGACGCCGACCCCGCGGAGATCGTCCGTTTCGGCGCGAAGGGGCTGATCCTCTCCGGCGGGCCGGAATCGGTCTACGACGCGAAGGGGCCGGCCGCTCCGCCGGAAGTATTCGCGCTCGGCCGCCCCGTGCTCGGCATCTGTTACGGCATGCAGACCATGGCCGCGCAGCTCGGCGGCCAGGTCGAATCCTCGAGCCATCGTGAATTCGGCTACGCGCAGGTCCGGCCCGCAGCCGGATCGCGCCTGTTCGACGGGCTCGAGGATGCGCGCGGTGCCGACGGCGCCCGCCTGCTCGACGTGTGGATGAGCCATGGCGACCGGGTCGTTGCGCTGCCGCCGGGCTTTCGCGTGGTCGCGGCCAGCGACAACGCGCCGTTCGCGGCCATGGCCGACGAGGCGCGCGGCCTTTACGCGCTGCAGTTCCATCCCGAAGTCACGCATACCCTGCAGGGCGGCGAAATCCTGCGCCGCTTCGTGCGCGAGATCTCGGGGTGCGAGGCGAAGTGGTCGACGCCCTCGATCGTCGAGGACGCGATCGAGCGCGTGCGCCGGACCGTCGGGAACGACAAAGTCCTGCTCGGTCTCTCCGGTGGGGTCGACTCCTCGGTGCTCGCCGCACTGTTGCATCGGGCGATCGGCAGACAACTGACCGCCGTGTTCGTCGATCACGGCCTATTGCGCCTCGGCGAAGGCGATCAGGTCATGGCGACCTTCGCCGAGCATATGGGCGTGAACGTGATCCGTGTGGACGCCGAGGAGCGATTCCTCGCCGCGCTCGCCGGGGTTTCCGATCCCGAAGCCAAACGCAAGATCATCGGTCGCGTGTTCGTCGAGGTGTTCGAGGAGGAGGCGGCGCGGCAAAGCGGCGTCAAATGGCTCGCGCAGGGCACGATCTACCCGGACGTGATCGAGTCCGCGGGCGCCAAGACCGGCAAGGCCCACGTCATCAAATCCCACCACAACGTCGGCGGACTGCCGGAGCGGATGAAGCTCAAGCTCCTCGAGCCGCTGCGCGAACTGTTCAAGGACGAAGTGCGTCGACTCGGCGTGCAGCTCGACCTTCCCGCCGAGATGGTCCATCGCCATCCGTTCCCGGGGCCCGGTCTCGGCGTGCGGATTCTCGGTGAAATCCACAAGGCGCACGCCGACCTCCTGCGGCGCGCGGACGCGGTGTTCATCGAGGAGTTGCGGCGCAACGATCTCTACGACAAGGTCAGCCAGGCATTCGCGGTGTTCCTCCCGGTCCGTTCGGTCGGGGTGATGGGCGACGGCCGCCGTTACGATCATGTCGTGAGCCTGCGCGCGGTCGAGACGATCGATTTCATGACCGCACGCTGGGCACGCCTGCCTTACGAGTTCCTCGACCGGGTGGCGCACCGGATCATCAACGAGGTGCCGGGCATCTCGCGGGTCGTCTACGACATCTCCGGTAAGCCGCCGGCGACGATCGAGTGGGAGTGAGCGGACCAAGCCGCTTCCTTGGTTTTGCACGGGCGGTAGAGATGGGGAACCCTGAGTCTATGGCCAAGAGTGGCAATTACGCTCTGACCATGAAGTCGATGCGGAAGACATTCGACGGCAGGGAAATTGACACCATGGTCTTGCCGTAGATCGCAAGTCCGGCGAGTATGAAAAGTGCGGCGATTCCACGTCCGTAATGTAGGCCATAGGCTTGTGCAAGGAATCCGCATAACAAAGGTCCGACGAAACCGCCGGTACTGATTCCCGCTACTTCCCGGCGTTTTCAAGTCCGCAACACACTCGTACGCAAGGTTGCCAATGTGGATTGAATTCCGAGCACCTTGAGTCCGTGTGGCTGAGCGACCAGTCGAGACATGGTGTCATGAGTGGTCATGATGGGTCCGTTGCCGGTTGTGTCCTGCCTCAGCAAAGCAGAGGCTAGGTGCGTCGCGTCAAGCGTGCCTAGTTCGGACGGCATCGATTGCGCTGCTCGAACGAGTACTACCGAGTTGATTTCGATCAGAACGCAATAATGACTTTTCCAAACACGCGGCTTCCGGTCTCAAGCGCGGCCAGCACGCTGGGCGCCTCAGCCAGTGATATGGTCTTAGCAATCGGAATCACGAGTTTTCGTGCAGCCGCGAGATCGACGACCTTTTGCAGGTTCTCGGACTTGGGGTCGGAAATGAGCACCTTGTACCAAGAGGAGATAAATGACCTCAAGAATTTCGCTGGTGTCGGCACTATGTCGATCACGAAACCGCCGGGCTTGGTGATTCGGCGGGCCTGCTCGGGAGACAGGCTGCCATGACAGTCGAATACGACGTCGCAAGTATTGTCCAATGACGATGGGAAGGATGTCGTGTAATCGAGCACGGGACTGATTCCCAATTCCTGTGCGAAGGCGATGGATCGCGGGCCGGCACTGCCCGCTACCTCCGCACCGATGTGACGAGCGATGGCACAGGCTGCAAGCCCGACCCCGCCCGTTGCCCCGTTGAGAAAGAGCCGCTGGCCGGCTTTGAGATGAGCCTTCTGCACCAGTGCCAACAACGCGGTCACACCGGCAATCGGTAAAGTGGCGGCTTCGGCAAATGACAGGGCCGGCGGCTTCTTAACCAATAGCGACTCCGACGTTATCGCCATCGACGCAAATGCGCCGGCAGCCTTCATTGACGTTGTGCCAACGACTTCATCTCCAGGGCGGAAGCGCGAAACATCGGCGCCTACTGCCTCGACCGTTCCCGCAAGATCCGTGCCCATAGCTCGCGGAAAGCGGGACCCGGTAGTCATTTTCATCGTGCCGCTGCGCAGCTTCCAGTCCATCGGATTGATCGATGCTGCGGCAAGACGCACCACGACCTCTCTTCGACCCGGTGGCGGCAGTGAGAACTCGGCCAGATGAACATGCTCGGGTCCACCGTAGGCATCGTATTCAAGTCTTTGCATCGGACACTCCTCAAAACGGCGGTTGGTCGTCGTCGAGGAGAATAGGCCGAACGTGCGGTATGATACACGCCGTAGCGTCTGCATTTTGTTTGCGATCGTCCGAGGTTCTTTGGATACCCTTTCCGACATCCTGTCGCTGCTCCGACCCAGCGAGTTCATGTTCCGCGGTCTAGAGGCGGCCGAACCTTGGTCCTTGCAGTTTCCTGCGACCGACGGCATCCGCTGTTACTCGCTGCTGTCCGGTCAGTGTTGGCTCGTGGTGGACGCCATCCCCGCCCCAATTCGTCTGGAGTGCGGAGATTGCGTGTTATTGACCAAGAATCAGGCCTTCCGGATGACCAGCGATCCCGCTTTGCGGTCCACCGATGCACTGAGTCTCTTCAGTGAAGCGCAAGCAGGTGGGGTCGCCATCTGCAATGGCGGGGGTGACCTTGCGGGAGTCGGCGGGTATTTCAAGTTCGCCGACCATCACGCTGGCCTGCTGCTCAATCTGTTACCGGCGGTTGTTCATATTAGCGATGCGTCGGACAAGGCTGCGCTGCGCGCTTCAGTGGAACTTATGATGCAGGAGCTGCGCGCTCCGAAGCCCGGCGGCTACCTCGTCGCCCGGCACCTCGCTCACCTGATGCTCGTATTCGCTCTGCGTTTGCATCTGACTACAAGCGAACACGGCAGCGTTGGTTGGCTGTGCGCGCTGGGCGACAAGCAAATGGCCGCCGTGATCAACGCGATTCATGAAGAACCCGCCAAAGCTTGGACACTGCAGTCCCTCGCGCAGCTGGCCTGCATGTCAAGGTCAACGTTTGCTAGCAGATTCAAGCAGGTGGTGGGAACTCCCCCGATGGAATACCTGGTCCGCTGGCGCATGTTGCTTGCGGGAGATAGGTTGAGATACTCAGGCAATTCGATTGCAACCATCGCAGCATCTCTGGGATACGAATCCGAAAGTGCATTTCGGACTGCGTTTAAACGCGTCATGGGGTGCTCGCCGAGACAGTATCACCTAGGATCAATGCAGTCCGACACGACAAACAATGCACGCTTGACGGCTTCTCAACATGCCAATCGTTAGTCCTCGACGGACGCAGCCGCTCGCCTAGGCTTTCCGGATTTCGGTACTGACAACGCAGCGATGCTGCAGCAGTCGTGCTTTAAAACGTGGTTCGTGCCCGCAAAGTTGGCGAGTCGTACGTTTGCTCCGCTGTCTGCAGCCAGCATCGCGCAGCAGCCGGAATCGTCTAGCGGCAACTCGTCACTCCCGATTTGCAGATAGGGCGGCGCATCGTTGTTGACTGAGCCTAGGTTCCGGTTACGTCGCCACGACCGCTGCTGCTTCCGTGCATCGCCCACTCGCTCGGAACGACTCAAGAACCGCAGTGAATTCTTGGGCGGACCAGCTTGGGTTGAAGGCAAGCGGTATCATTAATCCGCGAGGACACCTCTAGCGAATTCGATAATCGCGGCGCTGACCTTGTCGGGGCACTCTTGGGATAGCCAGTGTCCGCCGCTCTTCACAACCAGAGGTTCCCGAACTCGGGACGCGA
>JAGWPY010000080.1 GCA_028870275.1 Gammaproteobacteria bacterium
TACCTGCGATCGCCCTGTCTCGTCGTGGTTGGCTGCGTGATTCGTCGTGACCAGCCCAAAGTGCCTGAAGTCGAGCAACTGCTCGCGGCGGGGGCCGCCGTACAGAATCTGTGCCTCGCCGCGCACGCGCTCGGTTACGGTGCGATGTGGAAGACCGGGCCGGCGGCCTACGAACCCGAGGTCAAGCAGGCTGTCGGGCTCGCACCGCAGGATCACCTGGTCGCGATCCTGCACCTCGGAACGCGCGACCACTGAGCCGCCCGCGGACCCGTGCTAGAGCCGGCGCAACCTCTGCGCCGAGATCGACACGGTCTTCACCAGCGCCCAGACGTCGCGGCCGGGCGCGAGCGCGAGCTCACGGGCGGCCGAAACGGTCACGCGCGCGAGGATCTCGGCGCCGCCGAGATCGATCGTCACCAACCGCGAGTCGCCCGCGTCCTCGGCGATGCGTGTGATGCGGCCGGCGAGCGCGTTGCGCACGCTCAGGGCCTTGGGCTCGGCGGTCGCGACGATCACGTCGCGCGCGAGGATCTGGACCCGGACCCGCTGGCGGGCGACGGCCGAGTCGGCGCCGATGCGCATCTCGCCGGTGCCCACCCGCAGCACGGCGAGCCCGCTGTCGGCCTCGATCCTCAGGATCTCGCCGTCGACGACCGCGCCGACCGCCTCGGCGCCGACGATGTCGCGCAGTTCCGGGCGAAGGCTCATCGGGCCGATCGCGCCCGCCGCGATCGTGCGGCCCGCATCGATCAGCACCACGTGAGTCGCGAGTCGCAGGACCTCCTCGAATTGGTGACTCACGTAGACCATGGGGATCTCGAGTTGATCGCGCAGCCGCTCGAGGTAGGGCAACACCTCATCGCGGCGCGCCGCATCGAGTGAGGCGAGCGGTTCGTCGAGCAGCAGGAGCCGCGGCTGGCCGAGCAGGGCCCTGGCGATCGCGACCCGCTGTTTTTCGCCTCCGGAGAGCTGGTGGGTGCGCCGGCCGAGCAACGGGCCGAGCGCCAGGAGTTCGACGACCTCCCCGAAAACCGCGAAGTGCGGGCCGCGCGCCCGTCGGGCGCCGTAGCGCAGGTTGGCCGCCACCTTCAGGTGCGGGAACAGGCGCGCGTCCTGGAACACGTAGCCGATACCGCGCCGCTCGGCGGGGATGCGCGTGCGCCGATCGGTGTCGACGAGCACCTCGCCGTCGAGCTCGATGCGGCCCTCGTCCGGGTCGAGCAGACCCGCGATCAGGTCGATGAGCGTGCTCTTTCCGCAGCCGGAGCGGCCAAACAGCGCCGCAACGCCGGGCGTCGGCATCTCGAATTCGGCGGCGAGTGCGAACGCGCCGCGCCGCTTGGCGACTCGTACCCGCAGCATCAGCGACCGAGCATCCTGCGTACGCGCCGCGCGAACCATTCGGCGAGCAGCAGTCCGGCGAGACCCAGGGCGATCGAGATGGCGGCGAGCCGGGCCGCGCTCGCCTCGCCCCCCGGGGACTGCAGGGCCGTGTAGAGTGCGAGCGGCAGGGTGCGGGTCTCGCCCGGAATATTGGAGACGAAGGTGATCACCGCGCCGAATTCGCCGAGTCCCGCGGAGAACGCCATGATCATGCCGGCGAGCAGGCCGGGCAGCATCAGGGGCAGGGTCACGCTCCAGAAACGGTCGAGGGGTCCGGCGCCGAGCATGCGCGCCGCGTCCTCCAGGCCCGGGTCGACATTCTCCAGCGACAGGC
This sequence comes from Gammaproteobacteria bacterium, assembly GCA_028870275.1. Taxonomy (GTDB): domain Bacteria; phylum Pseudomonadota; class Gammaproteobacteria; order Steroidobacterales; family Steroidobacteraceae; genus Bog-1198. Next base: position 1,718 of record JAGWPY010000080.1, read on the forward strand.
GCAGCGCGCGTACCACGACCGGGAAGGTCATGACCGCGGTGGCGAGCGCGGCGCCATTGCGTGTAAAGATCAGGGTCACGCCGAATACGCGCTGCAGCCACCCGCCGACGGGGCCCTGCGTGCCGAAGGTGATGAGCAGCAGGTAGCCCACCGCGACCGGCGGCAGGACCATCGGCAGGTGCACCAGCGCATCGACCAGCACGCGGCCGCGGAACCGGCGGCGCGCCAGCAGCCAGGCGACGGCGAGCGCCGGCGGCAGGCACAGGAGCACGCTGCGCAGCGAGATCTGCACGCTCAGCCATAGCGCGACGCGTTCGTCGTGGTGGAGCCAGTCCATCAGCGGAAATCTACACGAACTGCGCGGTCCAGAGGGTGGGGACGGTATAATGAGCCGCCCTCCAAGCATCCACGAGAACCCGATGCCTCATTATCGCGCCGTCGCGGCGCCCGCGCCTTCGACGCCGCAACGGATCGGCGTGCTGCTCGTCAATCTGGGTACCCCGGATGCGCCGAGCTATTTCGCCGTCCGCCGCTACCTGCGCGCCTTCCTCGGCGATCGCCGCGTCATCGACGTCTCGCCGCTGCTCTGGAAGCCGCTGCTGCACGGCGTGATTCTCAATTTCCGGCCGCTGCGCACCGCCGCCAAATACCGGGCGATCTGGACCTCCGAGGGTTCGCCGATCGCGGTCTACTCGCAGCGTCTCGCCGCCAAGGTCGGTGCGCGCCTCGGCGCGCGGCTCGGCGACGGCGTGCGCGTTCGGCTCGCGATGACCTACGGCAACCCGAGCATCGCCGCGGGAATCGACTGGTTCGCGGGTCAGAACGTGCGGCGCCTGGTCGTCCTGCCGATGTATCCGCAATACTGTTCGTCGACGACCGGGTCGGTGTTCGATGCGACCGCGCGCGTGCTCAGTCGCTGGCGCTGGATCCCGGAAACGCGGTTCGTGAACGACTATCACGACGACCCGGGATACCTCGACGCGCTCGCGGCCCGCATCGAGGCACAGTGGGCCGCGAACGGCGAACGATCGCATCTGCTCCTGTCCTATCACGGCATACCGGTCGAATACGTGGCCGGCAACGATCCCTATCAGGCTCAGGCCGAGGCGACCACGCACGGGGTGGTCGCGCGGCTGAAGCTCGCGCCGGACCAGTGGTCGCACAGCTACCAGTCGCGATTCGGCCCGGTGCAATGGCTGCAGCCCTATACCGAGGACACGCTGCGCGCGCTCGCGGGCCGCGGCGTGCGCCGGCTGACGGTGATCTCGCCCTCATTCGCGGTCGATTGCCTGGAGACGCTCGAGGAGATCGAAATGGAGTACCGCAGCAAATTCCTCGAGTTCGGCGGCGAGCACATCGAAATGGTGCCCGCTCTCAACGACGATGATCGGCACGCCGAGCTCCTCGCCTCGGTCGCGACGCGTCACCTTCAGGGCTGGATCTGAAGGCGGGTCCTTGGGGGGCGCTTGCGCCGCGGGGCCGGCCGATGCTAGATTCAAGCCATGCACTCGGCTGCATCCAATCGTCCCGCGCTTCGCCTGCCGCTCCGCGGCCTCGGGCTCGACGCGCTGCTTCTGCTGCTGCGCCGCTAGGCGCAACAAACCCCCGCGCCAACGGTCGGCGCAGATAAGACCGGACGATGTACCCCACGACGAGCAGCCGCACGGGCGACGCCCGTCATGACAGATTGCATGCGAGTGGACACCATGTTGCCGAACCCGAACCAGAAATACCGTGCCTTCTCCCCCGTTGCGATCCGCGATCGCGCCTGGCCGAACCA
>JAGWPY010000081.1 GCA_028870275.1 Gammaproteobacteria bacterium
CCCGACTTCAGCACCTTGGCGAGGTGCACGCGGTTGCGTTCGCCGCCCGAGAGCTCGCCGATCATCTGTTGCTGCTGCACGCCGCGGAAGTTGAAACGGCCGACGTAGCTGCGCGAGGAGGTCTCGTAGTTGCCCACCTTGATGAGGTCGAGGCCGCCGGAGATCTCCTGCCAGACCGTGTGCTTGTCGTCGAGCGACTGGCGCGACTGGTCGACGTAGGCGAGCTTGACCGTGGGGCCGACGCGAATCTCGCCCGCATCGGGTTTCTCGGCGCCCGTGAGCATGCGGAACAGGGTGGTCTTGCCGGCGCCGTTCGGGCCGATGATGCCGACGATGCCGCCGCGCGGCAGGCTGAAGGACAGTCCGTCGATCAGCAGGCGATCGCCGAAGCCCTTGCGCAGCCCGCTGCACTCGATCACCAGGTCGCCGAGCCGCTCGCCCGGCGGGATGTAGATCTCGTTGGTCTCGTTGCGCTTCTGGAATTCCTGCGAGGACAGTTCCTCGTAGCGCTGCAGGCGGGCCTTGGATTTCGCCTGCCGCGCCTTGGGGTTCGCGCGCACCCACTCGAGCTCCTGCTTGAGCGACTTTGCGAGCGCTTCCTGCTGCTTCTCCTCCTGGGCGAGCCTCTGTTCCTTCTGCTCGAGCCAGGAAGAGTAGTTGCCGTGCCAGGGGATGCCGTGGCCGCGGTCGAGCTCCAGGATCCACTCGGCGACGTTGTCGAGGAAGTAGCGGTCGTGGGTCACCGCGATCACGGTGCTCGGGTATTCGTGCAGGAAGCGCTCCAGCCAGGCGACCGACTCGGCGTCGAGATGATTGGTGGGTTCGTCGAGCAGCAGCATGTCCGGTTTCGCGAGCAGCAGGCGACAGAGCGCCACGCGGCGCTTCTCGCCACCGGAGAGCTTGCCCACGACGGCATCCCAGGGAGGCAGGCGCAGGGAGTCGGCGGCGATCTCGAGCTTGCGCTCGAGCTCCCAGCCGCCGACCGCGTCGATGCGGTCCTGGAGCTTTGCCTGCTCGTCCATGAGCTTGTTCATCTCCTCGTCCGACATCGGTTCGGCGAAGCGGTCGCTGATCGCGTTGAAGCGGTCGATCAGGCTCTGCACCTCGCCGACGCCCTCGCCGACGATCTGCCTGACGGTGCGCGTCTCGTCGAGCTCGGGCTCCTGGGGCAGGTAGCCGATCTTGATGCCGGGCTGAGCGCGAGCCTCGCCCTCGATGTCGGAGTCGCGTCCCGACATGATCTTGAGCAGGGTCGACTTGCCGGAGCCGTTCAGTCCGAGCACGCCGATCTTGGCGCCCGGGAAGAAACTCAGGCTGATGTCGCGCAGGATCACGCGCTTGGGGGGCACGACTTTGCCCACCCGGTTCATCGTGTATATGAACTGAGCCATCGGGAAACCTTTCGAGCGTCCGAGAAGAGCCTTGCGGCGGGGGATTCGGGCGGATTATCCGCGAGGCGTAGGCCCATGTCACGGCCGGCCCCGGCCGGAGCAGCGACGTGCTAGGCTTCGGCCGATGTCGAACCCTGCGCCCGTCGTCGTCGTCGCCGGTGAGGCGATCGCCCGCTACGGCTTCGGCGAGGGCCACCCGTTCGGCCCCGACCGCCACGATCACTTCCTGCGCGAGTTGCACAACCAGGGACTCGCCGGCCAGGTGGTGTTGCGCGCGCCGCGCGCCGCTCTGACCGACGAATTGCTGGCGTTTCACACCCCGGCCCATCTCGAGCGGGTACGGCGCCGCTCGGCGAGCGGCGAGGGCTATCTCGACGGGGGCGACACGCCTGCCTTTCCCGGGGTCTTCGAGGCCGCCTCGGCGGTGGTCGGAGCGACGCTGGTCGCGGTGGAGGCGCTGATGGACGGCGAATGTCGGCGCGCGTTCGTACCGATCGCGGGGCTCCATCACGCCGGCCGCGATCACGCCGCCGGCTTCTGCGCCTTCAACGACTGCGGTGTGGCCGTGGAGATCCTGCGTGCCCGCCACGGTCTGCGCCGGATCGCCTACGTCGATATCGACGCGCATCACGGCGACGGCGTCTACTACGCCTTCCAGGACGACGCGGAACTGATCATCGCCGATCTGCACGAGGATGGCCGTTTTCTCTACCCCGGCACGGGCACGCGTGCCGAGACCGGCCGGGGGGCGGCGGCGGGCACCAAGCTGAATCTGCCCCTCCCGCCCGGAGCCCGCGACGAGCAGTTCCATGCCGCCTGGGCCGAGGTCGAGGCGTTCCTGGAGCGCCATCCGAGCGAATTCATCCTGTTCCAATGCGGCGCCGACAGCCTCGCCGGCGACCCCATCACCCACCTCGAACTCACCGAGGCGGCGCATCGCCACGCGGCCAGCCGGCTCTGCGAGATCGCCGCCGCCCAGGGCCACGGCCGGGTGCTCGGCATGGGCGGGGGCGGCTACGATCGGCGCAACCTCGCCCGCGCCTGGACCGGGGTGGTACGCGCTTTCGTCGACTCACCTGCGGACGGCGCATCGGCTACAATTGGGGGCTGATTTCCTGGAGGCCCCTACATGTTCGATGCGCAGATGAAGATCGCCGGATTCGACCCCCAGCTCGCCGAGGCCATGGCCGCCGAGCACCGCCGCCAGGAGGATCACATCGAGCTGATCGCATCGGAGAACTACACCAGTCCGCGAGTGCTCGAGGCGCAGGGTTCGGTGCTCACGAACAAGTACGCCGAAGGCTATCCGGGCAAGCGCTACTACGGGGGCTGCGAATTCGTCGACGTCGCCGAACAGCTCGCGATCGATCGCGCCAAGGAGCTGTTCGGCGCGGCGTTCGCCAACGTACAGCCGCATTCCGGATCCCAGGCGAACGCCGCGGTGTATCTCGCGCTGCTGTCGCCGGGCGACACGGTCCTCGGCATGAGCCTCGACCATGGCGGGCACCTGACCCACGGCGCGAAGGTGAACTTCTCGGGCAAGCTGTTCAAGGCCGTGCAGTACGGCGTGAAGCCGGACAGCGGCGAGATCGATTATGAGCAGGTCGAACGCCTGGCGAGCGAGCATCGTCCGAAGATGGTGATCGCGGGATTCTCGGCCTACTCGCGGGTGATCGATTGGGCGCGGTTCCGGCGGATCGCCGACTCGGTCGGCGCGTATTTCCTGGTCGACATGGCTCACGTCGCGGGACTGGTCGCCGCCGGGGTCTATCCGAACCCGGTGCCCTTCGCCGACGTGGTGACGACCACCACGCACAAGACGCTGCGCGGACCGCGCGGCGGATTGATCCTCGCTCGGCCCAACGAGGAGATCCACAAGAAGCTCAATTCGATGGTGTTCCCGGGCACGCAGGGCGGGCCGCTGATGCACGTGATAGCGGCAAAGGCCGTGGCCCTGCGCGAAGCGCTTCAGCCCGAGTTCAAGGCCTATGCCGCCCAGGTGGTCGCCAACGCGCGGGCCATGACCCGGGTGCTGCAGGCGCGCGGCTACCGCATCGTCTCCGGCGGCACCGACAATCACCTGTTCCTGCTCGATCTGACCGACAAGAACGTGACCGGCAAGGAGGCGGACGCCACCCTCGGCCGGGCGCACATCACGGTCAACAAGAACGCGGTGCCGAACGATCCGCGGCCGCCGATGGTCACCAGCGGCCTGCGCATCGGTACTCCCGCGGCCACGACCCGGGGCTTCAAGGAAGCGGAGGTGGAGCGGCTCGCGCACTGGATCGCGGACCTGCTGGACGGTTTCGGCGATGAAAAGGTGGTCGAGCGCGTGCGCGCCGAAGTGGTCGCACTATGCCGGCGATTCCCCGTGTATGCGTGAACCGCCGGCCGGCCTCGCGGGCGGCCGTGTGAGCGTGCGCGATGCACTGCCCTTTCTGCGGTCATTCCGAGACTAAGGTCATCGACTCGCGCCTCGCGGGCGAGGGTCGGCAGATCCGCCGTCGCCGCGAATGTCTCGCCTGCACCGAGCGGTTCACGACCTTCGAGACGGCGGAGCTCCTGCTGCCCATGGTCGTCAAGAGCGATCGCAGCCGCGAGCCTTTCGACGAGAACAAGCTGCGCGCCGGCATGCAGAAGGCCCTGGAGAAGCGCCCTGTGAGCCGCGAGACGATCGACGACGCCCTGGCGCGCATCTGTCACCGGCTGCGCAGCCTGGGCGAGCGCGAAGTCCCGTCGCGCAGCGTCGGCGAAATGGTCATGGAGGAACTGCGCCACCTCGACGAGGTCGCCTATGTGCGCTTCGCCTCGGTCTATCGCAGCTTCCAGGACATCGAAGCGTTTCGCACCGAGATCGATCAGTTGCGCCACCATCCGCGCAGGCGCACCTCGAGCAAGGACCAGCTGCCGCTGCTGCCCGGAAGCGCAGCCGACGACGATGCGGACGGTGAATCTTGAGCCGGGCCGAGGACGAGGCCTGGATGGGCCGGGCGCTCGAGCTGGCCGCGCGCGGCCTGTACACGACCGACCCGAATCCGCGGGTCGGCTGCGTGCTGGTCGGCGGCGGCCGCGTGGTCGGCGAAGGCTGGCATCGGCGCGCGGGCGAGGCGCACGCGGAGGTTCACGCGCTCGCCGCGGCGGGGGCGGCGGCGCGCGGCGCGACCGCATATGTGACGCTCGAGCCCTGCAGCCATACGGGACGCACGCCACCGTGCACCGAGGCTCTGATCGCCGCCGGCGTCTCGCGGGTGGTTTGCGCGGCGACCGATCCGAATACGCGGGTCGACGGCAACGGGGTCGCGCGCTTGCGCGCAGCCGGAATTGCCGTGGACGTCGGCCCGCTCGAGCGCGAGGCGCGCGCACTCAACGCCGGCTTCTTCTCGCGCTTCGAGCGCGGGCGGCCGTATGTGCGACTGAAGCTCGCGCTCAGCCTGGACGCGCGCACCGCGCGGGCGGACGGGCGCCGCGCATGGATCACGGGCGAGGCCGCACGCGCGGACGTGCAGACCTGGCGAGCGCGCAGCGGTGCGGTGCTCACCGGCGCCGGCACGGTTCGGGTCGACGATCCGCGTCTCGACGTGCGGCTCGACTACGCGGCGCCGGTGCGTCAACCGCTGCGCGTGGTGCTCGATCCGCGCTTGTCCTGCGCGCCGCAGTCGCGCATCTTCGCGGGCGAGGGAGCGCTGGTGTTCGCGACCGCTGGCGCCGCGAATCGCGCCGCCGGCTGGCCCGCGCAGGTGCGCGTGGAGACCTTGGGCGGCGATCAGACGGGTCTCGACCTCGGCGCGGCGCTCGAGCGTCTGGCGGCGCTCGAGGTCAACGAATTGTTGGTCGAGTGCGGCGCGAAGCTCGCCGGATCGTTTCTCCGGGCGGGCCTGGTCGACGAGCTCGTCGTCTACGTCGCGCCGCTGTTGCTCGGCGCCGATGCGCCACCGCTCGCCGAACTGCGCTCGCTCGCGGAAGCGATGCGATTCGAATGGGTCGACGTGCGGCGCATGGGCGAGGATTTACGCATGGTCTTGCGACCTAAGAACGAGGATCGAAGATGTTCACCGGAATCATAACGAGCGTCGGGCGCATCGCCTCGCTTCGCCAACGCGGCGGCGACGTCGAGGTCGGCGTGGCCGCGCAGGGCGGAGGCGTCGAGCGTCTGGGGCTCGGCGACAGCATCGCGGTGCAGGGCGTCTGCCTCACGGTCACACGTCAGGAACCGGGCGTTTTCTTCGCGGACGTCTCCGGCGAGACGCTCGCCAGGACCACGTTCGGACGGATGAGCGAGGGTGCGCGCGTGAACCTCGAGCCGAGCCTGCGCGCCGGGGACCCGCTCGGCGGGCACCTGGTGAGTGGCCACGTCGATGCGCTCGCCCGGGTGGTCGACGTCCGGCCGGATGCGCGTTCCTCGCGGCTGCGATTCGAATTGCCGGCGGAACTCGCCCGGTTCGCCGCACCAAAGGGTTCGATCTGCATCGACGGCGTCAGCCTCACCGTGAACGAGGTCGAAGGCCGTGTGTTCGGGGTCAACGTGATCCCGCACACCCAGACCGCGACCACCCTCGGCGAGCGAGTCGCCGGCGACGAGGTCAACGTGGAGATCGATCTGATTGCGCGATATCTGCAGCGCCTGATCGGCGCAGCCGGGGAGTGAACTGGGGCATGAACGACTTCAACTCGATCGAGGAGATTCTCGCCGACCTGCGTGCCGGACGCATGGTCGTGATCATGGACGACGAGGACCGCGAGAACGAAGGCGACCTGCTGATGGCCGCCGCCTGCGTGCGCGCCGAGGACGTGAATTTCATGGCGCGCTACGGCCGCGGGCTGATCTGCCTGACGCTCACGCGCGAGCGATGCCGCCAGTTGCGGCTGCCGCTGATGGTCAGCGACACCGACGGACAGCATAAGACGAACTTCACGCTGTCGATCGAGGCGGCGGAGGGCGTGACGACGGGCATCTCGGCGCACGACCGGGCGCAGACGATCCGCGTCGCGGTGGCCCCCGAGGCGCGACCCGAGGACCTGCGCCAACCGGGTCATGTGTTCCCGCTGATGGCGCAGCCGGGCGGCGTGCTCACCCGGGCTGGCCACACCGAGGCCGGCTGCGACCTCGCGCGGCTCGCCGGCTTTGAGGCGGCCGCGGTGATCGTCGAGATCCTGAACGAGGACGGCACCATGGCGCGCAGGCCCGATCTGCAGGCGTTCGCCCGAACTCACGGCCTGAAGATCGGTACGATCGCCGATCTGATCCGCTACCGTCTGCGTCACGACGGGTCGACCGACGAGCGCTCGGTCGAGCGGATCTATGACGGCACGGTCGAGACCGAGTTCGGCGAGTTCCGGCTTTGCTGCTACGAGGACCACGTGCATGAGAACGTGCACGTCGCGCTCGTCAAGGGCGACCTCGGCGAAGGCGCGCCGCCGCTGGTGCGGGTGCATGTGAACGATACGCTGCGCGACATGCTCGGCGTGCGTAGCGACCGGCTCGGCTGGCCGTTGCGCGATGCGATCCGCCGGGTCGCCGCCGAGCCCTCCGGCGTCGTCGTGATCCTGCGCTCCGAGGAGAGCCCGCGTGATTTCATGGAGGGCGTGCGCCGCCTCGACCGCAAGCCCGAGGCGAGCGTGCCGAGTCATGGTGCCACGGTGCTGCGCACTTACGGCATCGGGGCGCAAATACTCACCGATCTCGGCGTCAAGCGTATGCGCGTGCTGAGCGCGCCGAAGCAGTTGCAGGGCCTCGCCGCCTACGACCTGGAGATCACCGGCTACGTCGACGGCAACGACTGAGTCCGCCGCCCCTCGGGCTATAATCGCGCTCAATTGCCGACCGCTCCCGGTCCTCAACAGAAACAGCCAGGAACCCAACGCCCGTGTCGACCGCCACACCTCAGATCATCGAAGGCGACCTTTCGGTGCGCGATCTGCGCATCGCCTGCGTCGCGGCCCGATTCAACGACTTCGTCGTGCAGCCGCTGCTCGGCGGCGCGCTCGACGCGCTCGCGCGGCACGGGGTCGCCGCGCAGAACATCCTGGTCGCACGGGTCCCCGGCGCGTTCGAAATCCCGGTGGTGGCGAGCCGGCTCGCCGCCTCCGGCCGCTTCGATGCGGTGATCGCGCTCGGTGCCGTGATCCGCGGTGACACGCCGCACTTCGATTACGTCGCCGGCGAGTGCGCTGCGGGCCTCGCCGAAGTGGCGCTGCGCACCGGCGTGCCGATCGCTTTCGGCGTGCTCACGACCGACACCGTCGAACAGGCGATGGACCGCTGCGGCGGCAAGGACGGCAACAAGGGCGCGGACGCGGCGCTCACGGCGATCGAGACGGTCTCGCTGCTGCGAAAATTGCCGACGTGAACCCGCCTGCCGACCCATCGGCCGCGGTCACGCGCCGCGCCCGGAGCCTGGCGCGACGGTTGGTCCTGCAGGCCCTCTACCAGCTGCAGATCAATCCGCGGCCCTGGCAGGACCTTCATCAGGACTTCGTGGCCGACCCGGAGGCCGCAAAGGTCGATCGGGATTATTTCCGCGAACTTCTGATGGGAGTCGCGGGACGACGCGAGGCGCTCGACGAGACCATCGGCCGTCATGGACAGATCGCGCCGCAGGATCTGGACCCGGTGGAGCACGCCATCCTCTGGCTCGGGTTGCAGGAACTCGAGGTGCACCCGGAATTGCCTTATCGGGTGGCGATCGCCGAAGCCGTGCAGCTCGCCCGCCAGTTCGGCGCGACCGATTCGCATAAGTACGTCAACGCCGTGCTCGATCGCGCCGCGCGCGAGTTGCGTGCGCTCGAGTACGGGCGCACGCGGGACGCTTGAGCATGGCCGGCGGCGCGGACGCGAGCGGCGCGGACGCCACCATCGGCGAGTTCGAACTCATCGACCGCTACTTCCGCCGGGCCGGCGCAGCGGACGGGTCCGTGGTGGTCGGCATCGGCGATGATGCCGCGGTGCTTAGGCTGCCTCCCGAGGCGGATCTGGTCGCGGCGGTCGATACGATCGTCGAGGGGCGCCATTTCCCCACGCACAGTCCGCCGCGCTCGATCGGCCACCGGGCCCTCGCGGTGAACCTGAGCGATCTGGCCGCGATGGGCGCGACGCCCGCCTGGGCGACGCTCGCGCTCACCCTGCCCACCGCGCAGCCGGCCTGGCTCGAGGAATTCGCAGCCGGCCTGCTCGATCTCGCCGGGCGTCACCAGGTGGCGCTCGTGGGCGGGGATACCACGTCCGGTCCTTTGACCGTGAGCCTGCAGATCCTTGGGTTTGTGCCGCGCGGAACGGCGCTGTTGCGCCGCGGCGCCTCGGTCGGCGACCTGATCGCGGTCTCCGGCACGCTCGGCGACGCCGCCGCGGGACTCGCGGCGCTCACCGCGCCGCAGGCTGCGGCGGGCGAGGAGTCATTGTGGCTGCGGCAACGATTCGAATACCCGACGCCGCGCGTCGAGCTCGGTCTGGCGGCGCGCGGGATCGCCAGCGCGGCGATGGACCTGTCGGACGGACTGATCGGCGACCTGCCGAAGATGGCCGCCGCCAGCGGTCTCGAGGCACACGTCGAACTCGAGGCCTTGCCGTTGTCGAAGGCCCTGCGTTTGGCGTACGAGGAGGGGCGTGCCTGCGAACTCGCACTCTGCGGCGGCGATGACTACGAGCTCCTGTTCGCCGTGCCGCCGGCCCGATGGTCGGCGTTGCATGCGGCCGCTGTGAACTGCGGCACGACCTTGACCGCCATCGGAGAATTCTCCGCGGGACGGGGCGTCCGGTGGCGCCGTCACGGCCGCCCTCACGAGCCGGTGGGACGGGGTTTCGATCACTTTGCCCGAGCCTCGACCCAAGTCACAGTTTGAGGGTCGTCGCCTCAGTATCCTTGTCCTTAGACCTTACCGCATCGCACGGCACGGGCAGGCTTTGAGCAACCTTCGATCCAAATCGTTATCACGGCCTACGGGGGCGCAGTCGTCGCTTCCGGAGAAGATCGGCAAGTACGTGATCGTGAACGAGGTCGGGCGCGGCAGCACCGGCGTCGTCTACCTGTCCCACGATCCCTATTACGGCCGGGACGTCGCCATCAAGGTGTACAACATCGAGGCGAGCGGCGACGATCAGCGCAAGCGCATCGCCCGCAAGATGTTTCTGTCCGAAGCCCACATGGTGGGCATGCTGCAGCATCCGAACATCCTGCCGATCTACGATGCCGGCGAGGAGGACGGTCGTTGCTACATCGTCACCGAACACGTCCACGGCGCGCGCACTCTGGCGGCCTACTGCCGTCCCGACAATCTGTTGCGCATCGACGACGTGGTCGAGATCGTCTATAAGGCGGCGCGGGCGCTGCATTACGCCCATAGCCGCGGGGTGATCCACCGCGACATCAAGCCGAGCAACATCATGCTCACGCAGGATTCGGACGTGCGGATCATCGACTTCGGCATCGCGCTGGTCGCCGATTCCGACATCTCTCGCATCGAGGGCATCGCCGGCAGCCCGTCGTACATGTCGCCCGAACAGGTGCAGTCGATCGAGCTCACCAATCGCTCGGATCTGTATTCGCTGGGCGCGGTGATGTACGAGCTGCTGACCGGCACCCGACCGTTTCGCGCCGGCAACCTCCAGAAGCTCCTCCACCAGATCGTGTTCGCGACGCCGCCGCCGATCCACACGCTGCGCCCGGAGATTCCCGAGGAACTCGAGAACGTCACGGCGAAGGCGCTGATGAAGGACCCGGAGAAGCGCTACCGCACCGGACTCGACTTCGCCGCGGATCTGACCCGTGTTCACCAGAAGCTGCGCGCCGACTACAACCGCATCGACCAGCAGGAACAGTTCGGTCTTCTGCGGAAATTGAAGTTCTTCCATGAGTTCTCCCACAGCGAGATCTGGGAGGTGCTGCGGGCGAGCGCCTGGCAGGACTACGCGAACGGCGAGGAGATCGTCAAGGAAGGCGAGATGGACGACCGGTTCTACATCATCGTTCAGGGATCGGTCAGCGTGCAGCGCAACGGCCGTTCGCTCGGCCGTCTCGAGGGCGGCGATTGTTTCGGCGAGACCAGCTACGTGCGCGGCGCGAAGCGCACCGCGACGATCACCGCGGATGGGGCGGTGACGGTGATGAAAGTGAGTTCGACGCTCCTGGAACAGGTCTCCGCGGAGTGCCAGCTGCGCTTCAACCAGGTGTTCCTGCGCAGCATGATCGGGCGGCTGCAGAGGGCCGAAGCCCGCGACTGAGGCCGAGAGGCGGTGCGGCGTTCAGGCGCCGTGCGCGGCCTGTTTGTCGTGTTCGATCATCGCGTAGGCCGAGTGGTTGTGGATCGACTCGAAGTTCTCGGCTTCGACCACGTAGGCCGACACGCGGGGCTCGCGATTCAGCGCCACCGCCACGTCGCGGACGATGTCCTCGACGAACTTCGGATTGTCGTAGGCCCGCTCGGTCACGTATTTCTCGTCGACCCGCTTGAGCATGCCGTAGACCTCGCAAGAGGCCTCCCGCTCGGCGATATCGATCAGTTCCTCGAGCCACATGTGTTCGCCGATCTTCGCGGTGATGGTGATGTGGGAGCGCTGGTTGTGCGCGCCATAGTTCGAGATCGTCTTGGAACAGGGACAGAGGCTGGTGGCCGCGACCACGACCTTGAGCCATACCTCGGTGCGCCCGCCGCGGTGCTCGCCGAAGATGGCCGCCTGATAGTTCATCAGGCTCTCGACGCCCGAGACCGGCGCCTTCTTCATCACGAAATACGGGAAGCTCATCTCGATGTGGCCCGCGCTCGCATCGAGGTATTCGGTCATCTCGGCGAGCATGCGGCTGAAGGAATCGACGGAAATCTCCCGTTCGTGGCGATTGAGGATGTCGACGAAGCGGGACATGTGCGTGCCCTTGAAGTCGTGCGGCAGGTTCACGTACATGTTGAAATTGGCGATGGTGTGCTGCTCGCCGCCGGACCGGTCCTTGACTCGGATCGGGTGGTAGATGTCCTTGATGCCGACCTTGTTGATCGGAATCCGTCGCGTGTCGGCGTGTCCCTGTACGTCCTCGATCCCGTCCGTGGCAGCGGACGGCTGGGTGGGGATGGCGGCGTTCATCGAGCTGAGCCTTTACCTGTGAGTGAGTGGGCCTTCAGCCCGCCGCGTCCACGAGGCGGCGGATCTGCGGCCGCCACCAGTCCCTGATTCGAGTGCGCAGCGAGGCGAGGTCGAGCCCGGCGTCGGCGAGATTGTCGTCGCGTGTCCCGTGGGCGATCGGCTGTTCAGGGATGCCGATCTGCAGGAGGGCGGGGTGGTGTCCGCGGGCGTTGAGCGCCTCGAGGACCGCGCTCCCCGCGCCGCCGGCGATGACGTTCTCCTCGAGCGTGACGAGGTGGTCGTGCGTACCGGCGATCCGGTCGACGAGTTCGACGTCGAGCGGTTTGACGAAGCGCATGTTGACCACGGTCGCGTCGAGTTCCTCGCCGATCTTCGCCGCGTTGGCGACCGGGCTGCCGAATGCGAGCAGCGCGAGGCCGCTGCGGCCCTCGCGGATCACCACGCCGCGGCCGACCGGCAGTGCGTGCATGTCGGTCTGTACCGCCACGCCGGGTCCGGTGCCGCGCGGATAGCGCACGGCCGCGGGCCCTTCGAGGGTGGTTGCCGTGTAGAGCATCTGCCGGCATTCGTCCTCGTTCGAGGGCGCCATGACGACCATGTTGGGCAGGCAGCGCATGAAGCTGAGGTCATAGCTTCCCTGGTGGGTCGCGCCATCGCCGCCCACGAGTCCGGCGCGGTCGATCGCGAAGACCACCGGCAGGTTCTGCAGCGCCACGTCGTGGACCAGCTGGTCGTAGCCACGCTGCAGGAAGCTCGAATAGATCGCCACCACCGGCCGCAGGCCTCGCCTGCGGCGGACTCAAACCGGTAGTGGCGATGTATTCCACCTTCCTGCAGCGCGCCTCTGACCAGCTGGTCCACGACGTGGCGCTGCAGAACCGGCCGGTGCTGTGCGCCAGTGACCGCGCCGGCCTGGTGGGCC
>JAGWPY010000082.1 GCA_028870275.1 Gammaproteobacteria bacterium
CGCCGGGAGAGAAATCGCGGAAGTACCGCTTGCCAGGTTCGTGGAAATTCGCTTCGGTGTTGAGCGGCATCTCGGGGTTCCTCAATGGTTGCAGGTCGCGCGTGCGAGCGCAGCGCGAACCTCCGCGGCATCGAACTTGCGCCAGCGCGCCGCCACGTGCTGGTCGGGACGGGCGAGATAGACCGTGCCGGGACGGGCATCGTAGCGCCGGGCGATCACGCCGTTCGCATCGACGACTCCGCTCAGCCCGCGGCAGTCGCCCTTGCGGCGAGCGATGACCAGCGTCTCGACCGGGATCGCTCCAAGTGCGAGTTCCGCCGCGGCAGCGCCGACCGTCGCGCCAATGTCCGCCGGATCGTCGACGAACAGCAGCAACCGGAAGCGGCCGCCGAGCTGATCGATCAGCCAGCGCCCGCCGTCGAGAGGTCCATCGTCCATCGGCGCACCGGGCACCATGTCGCCGGCAAACACGTCCACGTCCGCGGTATTGAGCGGCGAATCCGTGTAGAACGACGGCACGGACAGCCGGCCCGAATTCACCAGCCGGCGCGCGAACGCGTGCCGCCCGGCGAGCTCCAGCACGGCATCGCGGAAGCAGCGGCTCATCGCGGTCTTCGGCGTGATGAAGTCGGTCGAACGCGTCGAGTTCAGGATGTTCTCATCCGCCGCCAGAGTGCGCTCCTCGCTGTAGGTGTCGAGCAGCCGCGCCGGCGCCTTTCCCTCGATCACCAGCGCAAGTTTCCAACCGAGGTTGTCGGTGTCCTGATAGCCGGAATTCGCGCCGCGCGCGCCGAACGGCGACACCTGGTGGGCGGCGTCACCGACGAACAGCAGGCGGCCGTGACGGAAGCGCTGCATCCGTCGGCACTGGAACGTGTAGACGCTCACCCACTCGAGCTCGAACTCCCGGTCCTCGCCGAGCATCGCCTTGATCCGCGGAATGACCCGCTCCGGTTGCCTCTCCAACTCGGGATCGGCGTCCCAGCCGAGCTGGAAGTCGATGCGCCAGACGTTGTCGGCCTGTTTGTGGAGCAGCACCGACTGGTTTCGATGGAACGGCGGGTCGAACCAGAACCAGCGCTCGGCGGGGAAATCGGCCTTCATGACCACATCGGCGATCAGGAAGCGGTCCATGAACACCTTGCCTTCGATGTCCAGTCCGAGCATGTTGCGGATCGGGCTGCGCGCCCCGTCGGCGACGATCAGCCAGTCGGTCTCGATCCAGTAGGCTCCATCGGCGGTTTCGACCTGGATGCGCACCCGATCGGGCTGGGAATGCACCGCGACGACCTTGTTCTTCCAGCGCAACTCGACTCCGAGTTCGCGGGCCCGCGCCAGTTCGTACTCCTCGAGATAATACTGCTGGAGGTTCACCATGCCCGGCCGCTTGTGGTCGGGCTGCGGGACGAGATCGAACCGATAGACTTCGTGGTCGCGGAAGAACGTCCGACCCACGTTCCAGCTCACGCCTTTGCGGGTCACCTGCTCGCCGCAACCTAGCCGATCGAGCACCTCGAGAGACCGCTTTGCGTAACAGACGCCGCGGGAACCGACCGAGACCGTGTCGTCGTCGTCGAGGAGGAGCACGGGCTGCCCCGCGAGCCGCATCTCGATCGCGGCGGCGATGCCTACCGGGCCCGCACCGACCACGACGACGGGGTGACGCGCGACCGTGGCCGCGTCGAGATCCGCGGGCCGCCGATATTCGAATTTCGGATACTGATAGGTGCGCAGCATTGGCCGAACCCCGCGCTCAGGTCTCGAGTTGCCGCCACATCTCCAGGTCGCGCTCGGCGGTCCAGATACGCGGGTCCGGGTATTGCGTCGCCTCGTCATACGCACGCGTGACGTCGAACGGCATACAGTGGTCGAAGATCACCCAGCGCCCGTATTTCGGCCGCAACAGGTCCAGCGTCTCCCGGTAGACGGACTTGAGGTCCCGGCCCGTCGCCGCGCCGCGCTTCACCGCGGCGTACAGCTCGGAGACGAACGCACGCGTTCCGGCGACCCCGGCGGCGACCTGATCGGGGGTCTGCAGGGCGGCACCCCGGCCGGGCACGAGCTTCAGCGGCTCGAGCGCCAGGATTGCATCGAGGGTCGCCGGCCAGTGCGTGAAATAAGCGTCGCCCGCATAGGGCGTAGCGTCGAACTCGACCAGATCGCCCGAGAACAGGATACGTTCCTGCGGCAGCCAAACCACCGTGTCACCCTTGGTGTGACCGCGGCCGAGCTGGCGAATCTGCACCTCGAGCTTGCCGAGCCACAAGGTCATCGACCGCTCGAAGGTGATCGTCGGCCAGGTGAGCCCCGGAACCGACTCGACCGCGCGGAACAGGCGTGGGAAGCGTTCGATCTCGCTCTTCATGTCGGCCGCGCCACGCTCGACGATCAGGTCGTAGGTGTCACGGCTGGCGATCACCTGTTCCGGGCGATAGGCACTCGCGCCGAGCACGCGCACCGCATGGTAGTGGGAGAGCACGACGTACTTGATGGGCTTGTCGGTGATCTCGCGTATGCGCCGGATCACGTCCTGCGCCATGACCGGCGTCGCCTGCGTGTCGATCACCAGCACGGCATCGTCGCCGATCACGATTCCGGTATTCGGATCCCCTTCCGCGGTGTACGCATAGGCGTGATCGGACAGGCGATCGAAGCTGACTTTCTTCTCGGCGAGATCGGCCTGCGATGCGAAGGTCTTGGTCATGGGCGCTTCCGCGTTGGCGTGGTTTCGTCGCCGGGTGAAATTTGTATTTATCGAATATACTCGGCTTATGCGAATACTCTGTCAACCCAGAGTCATGCGGGGCCAACCCGGCCGACGGCCGCCGTGTGCCGTACCGGCGGAACGCCGCCGATGAGCGACAAGCGCGGCCGCGGCATTCAATCGATCGAGGTCGGTGGACGGTTGCTGGTCGTGCTCGCCGAGGCGGACGCACCGCTGATGTTGCGCGAAGTCGCCGAGCGCGCCCGCATGACCTCCGGTCAGGCGCATGCCTATCTGGTCAGCTACCGTGCGCTCGGTCTGGTCGAACAGGATCCCGCGACCCAGAGATACCAGCTCGGGCCGTTCGCGCTGCGCCTCGGCATCGCTCGGCTGCGCCGACAGGAGCCCCTGAGGATCATCTGGGACGCGGTGCCGGCGTTCGCCGAGTCGATCGACCTCATGGTCACGATGAGCATCTGGACCGAATCGGGACCGATCATCCTGCGGCTGCACGAAGCCCCGTTCCAGATCTACTCGAACATCCGCAGCGGCGCGCGCTATTCGCTCGCCGGAACGGCGACCGGCAGGCTGTTCGCCGCACTGCTGCCCAGGGAGACGATCGAGCCGGTTTTCGAGGCCGAGCGGCGGCGGCTGCCGCGCAACAACGAACGCGGTCCGGCTTTTGCGTCATTCCTGCGCTCTCTGGCGGAGGTGCGTCGTGAACGCTGTTCGATCACCGAAGGCGACCCGGTGCCCGACATCAGCGCGATCGCGGTGCCGGTGTTCGATCTCAACGACCAGTTGGTCGCCGCGCTCACCGTGATCGGCCGTCGCGGCATCGTCGACTGCCGTCCGCAGGGACGACATCGTCGCGCGACCAGCGAATTCGCCGAGCAGCTCTCACTGCGGCTCGGCCACCGTCCTCAGATCGTGCGGCCGTAATACAACGCCGATACGTGGGTCGCCTCGGCGAAGAACAACCAGCGTTCGACGAACATTCCGACGGCAGCGAAGGCCAACGCCAGCGTGCAGGCAACGAGCGACCACGGCGTGAGGCTCGCGATCATGCTGAAACCGAACGGCAGCAGGAAGGCGATCAGCAGCGTCAGACGGCGCAGTTTCGCGGCATGGCGCCTTGCGACGCGAAAGCCCATCTCCCGCAGGATGTAGTTCTCGGTGAAGTGCGGCGAATCGAGCGGCCGAGCCTCGATTGACTCGGGCAGACCGATCGCCGCGGCCAGGGTCGCGAGCGGAGTCTGGCCGTCGACGTAGCGCCAGTACGCCTGCTTGGCGAACCAGGCGATCACCGCCGCCGCCGCGGTGATCGCCGCGGCACGCCGCGCATGACCGAAGGCGAGCGCGTGCAGCGTCGCATAGAGCGCGGCGCCGGAGTAGATCGCGAAGATCAGATAGTCCGTCGCCGTGTGCGGGTTGTGCCACTGGCGAATCGGCTTCAGGCTCGCGTAGATCATCGCCGTGCAATACACCGTGGCGAGCGAGGCCACCGCCGTGAGCGCGCCGAGCGCTCGCATCGCCGTGCCGCCGAAGTCGAACCAGGCGGCGGCGGCAAATCCGGCCGCGATCGGATAGACGAGGACCGCGGCGACTCCTTCGCGCGACAGCCACGAGGATCGCCATTGACTGAATGCGCGCCAGGCGCGCTCCTTGCGCCCGAGGTGCCACATCGAGGCGAACAGACCCGCCGAGGCGGCCATCAGGGCGATCACGACGCCGACGACCGCGAAACCAGGGGATCGCGGCGGAACACCCGCCGCCGCGAACCCGCCGATCCAGGCGAGGAGCCCATAGGCGAATCCGGTCAGCGTGGTCAGCAGCAGGACCGAGGCGGCGGGATTCATCGACTGAGCGCTCGATCGAGTAGGCCGAGCAGCGCCGCGCCGATGCCCCGGCCCGTCTGGGCCGGCGCCTCGAGCGGCGCGGCTGCGATCGTCGCGCGGCGCGGCGGCAGATAACGGTTGGTCGGACGATAGCCGAGCTCGCCGAGCAGCTCCCGGCCGCCTCTCTCGGCCACGAGCTTCGATACCTCGCTCTCAGGGTCGCCGAGATCGCCGAAGTGCCGGGCGCGGGCCGGGCAGGTCGCGACGCAGGCCGGCTCGCGCTCCGCCTCGGGCAGCGACTCGTCGTAGATGCGGTCGACGCACAGGGTGCATTTGCGCATCACGCCTTCGTCCTCGTCGAACTCGCGCGCGCCGTAAGGGCAGGCCCAGGAACAGAGCTTGCAGCCGATGCACAGATCGGTGTCGACGAGCACGATGCCATCGTCGGCGCGCTTGTACGAGGCCCCGGTCGGACAGACCGTCACGCACAGCGGATTTTCGCAGTGCAGGCAGGAGCGCGGGAAATTCACCGTGCGGGAACAACCGGACTCGGTCGTCTCGTAGGAGTGGATGCGATTGAACCAGACGCCGTCCGGCTGGCCGCCGTACTTGTCGTAGTCCGGCAGCACGCCCTTCTCGCCGCCGGTGTTCCACTCCTTGCAGTTCACCGCGCAGGCGTGGCAGCCGACGCAGGTATCGAGGTCGATCACCAGGCCGAGCTTCCTCGACCCCGGCGTGCTCCGCGGCAACATCGTCATGGCGTCTTCTCCGTCTTCGGGCGAACGCGCAGCGGGTTGGCTCCCGGCTGCGGCGCGGTCTCGGCCGGTTCGTCCGGTTCGCATCGCTCGATCCGCACCGTGAGGTCGAACCAGGCCGCCTGGCCGGTCACCGGATCGGAGTTCGAGAACCGGATCGGATCATCCTTCGCCGGCAGGTATTCCGAAATCACATGGTTCAGCAGGAAGCCGCGGTGGAATTCCGGCGCGTCGAGCGCGAGGGCCCAGGCTCCGGCGCGCTTGCCGATCGCGTTCCAGGTCCACACGGTGTCGCGATTGACGCCGGACATCGTCCGCACCTGGCACTTCAGGCTGCCGTTGCGCGAATACACGCGCACCCAGTCGTCGTCCTCGACGCCGATCTCGGCCGCGCGGTCATGATGCAGGTACAGGCGATTCTCCGGAAGAATCTGCCGCAACCAGGCGTTCTGCGATCCCCAGGAGTGGTACATCGCCATCGGCCGCTGCGTGATCGCGTGCAATGGATAGCGGTCGCGTTCGGTCATGGACTCCTCGAGCGGGACGTACCAGATGGGCAGTGGATCGCAATAGCTGGCGATGCGTGCCCGCAACCTCGCCGGCGGCTGACGCGGGCCATGACCCTCGGCGGCGAGACGCAGGCGCTGCAAGGGCTCGCAGTAGAGCTGCAGTACGATCTGCGCATCCTGATCGATGAAGCCCATCGCCTTCGAGCCAGACAGGTAATCCCGGTTGGCATGCTTGTAATAGAGCTGTTCGGGCGGCAGGTGGTGGCTCCAGAAGGTACCGTTCTCGACATAGCGCTGCAGCTGCTCGGGGTTCGGCGCGCCTTTGCCGATCGCGCTGCCATCCTCGCCGCGAAAGCCGGCGAGCGGCCCGATGCCCGGCTTGCGCTGATGGCGCACGATGTAGTCGGCGTACGAGGAATACAGCGGTTTGCCGTTCGCATCGGCGAAGTCCGGCAGGCCGAGCCGGCCGCCCAGATCGATCAGCACTTCCTGGAACGGGCGGACGTCCCGATCGAGAGGCAGCACCGGAACCCGGATCGCGTCGGCCGGACCATGCGCCGAGCCGATCGGCCGGTCGAGCAGCGATATGCAGTCGTGGCGCTCCAGGTAGGTCGTGTCCGGAAGCACGAGGTCGGCGTAGGCGACCGTCTCCGAGGCGAAGGCGTCGGCGACGATCACGAACGGGATGCGGTAATTGCCACTCGCATCGCATTCGCTCAGCATGCGGGTCGTCTCGCCGGGGTTCATCGCCGAGTTCCAGGCCATGTTCGCCATGAACAGGAACAGCGTGTCCACCTTCTCCGGACCGGCCTCGTAGGCACGGGCGATCGCCAGGTGCATCAGGCCGTGGATCGCGAGCGGCGCCTCCCAGGAGTAGGCTCCGTCCAGCCGCAGAGCTTCGCCCGTCTCGTCGACCAGCAGATCCTCGGGTCCGCGAGGAAAGCCGAGCGGCGCCCCGTCGAGCGGCATGCCGGGTCCGCGCGGACCCGCGGGCGGCGGGCCGCCGGGCACCGGCTTCGGGTACGGCGACTTGTAGCGCCAGGAGCCCGGCGTATCGACCGCACCGATCAGCATCTGCAGCACGTGGATCGCGCGGCAACTGTGGAATCCGTTCGAATGCGCCGAGATGCCGCGCATCGCGTGCATCGCAACCGGCCGGCCGAGCATCGACTCGTGGCGCCGACCGGCGGTATCGGTCCAGCCCTGCGCGAGGATCACGGGCTGGTTGAAGGCGACTTCGGCGATCTCCGCAGCGACCCGCCGGATCGTCGCCGCCTCGATGCCGCAGCGCTCGGCTACCGCTTCGGGCGAGTACCGTGGATCCAGGTAGCGCTCGGCGAGCAGCGCGAACGCGGGCCGCGCACGCCGCCCGTCCGGGAGCGCGTATTCGCCGAGGAGCGCGGGATCGATCCCGGTCGCTGCGGCGTCGACGATCGATGCGCTACGGCGATCGTGGGCGAGCGGCCGACCCGCGTCGTCGCGGACCACCAGGCCGTGGTCGGCGGCGCCGGGCGACTCGACGACCAGGTGATGCGCGTTCGTGTAGCGCACCAGGAACTCGGCGTCGATCTTGCCGGCCGCGAGCAGACAGTGGATCAGGGAAAGCACCAGAAGCCCGTCCGTTCCCGGCCGGATCGCGATGAACTCGTCGGCGATGGCCGAATACCCGGTACGTACCGGGTTGATCGAGATCACCTTGGCGCCGCGTTCCTTGAGCCGGCCGAGTCCGAGCTTGATCGGGTTGGAATCGTGGTCCTCGGCGACGCCGAACAGCAGGAACAAGCGGGCGTATTCCCAGTCCGGCTCGCCGAACTCCCAGAATGCGCCGCCGAGCGAATACAGGCCCGCGGCGGCCATGTTGACCGAGCAGAACCCGCCGTGCGCCGCGAAATTGATCGTACCGAACATGCGCGCGAAATGTCCGGTCAACGATTGCGACTGGTCGCGCCCGGTGTAGAAGGCGAGGCGGTTCGGGTCGTCTCGGCGGATCGCCGCGAGCCGTTCGGTCGCGATCGACATCGCCTCGTCCCAGGAGATGGCCACGAACTCGCCCGAGCCGCGCGGGCCGACGCGCTTCAGCGGGGAAGTGAGCCGCGCGGGGGAGATCGCCGTCATGATGCCCGCCGAGCCCTTCGCGCAAAGCACGCCGCGGTTCACCGGGTGGTCGCGGTTGCCCTCGATGTAGCGCAGTTTGCCGTCCTCGAGATGCACCTTGATCCCGCAGCGGCAGGCGCACATATAGCAAGTCGTTCGAGCGACGGACCTGGCCGGCATGAACTCCACTCCGGAACGGCGCGTCGAGACGAATCGCCAGCTGGAGGCGTCGGCGCGGCCGCATCCCGTGATGCGAATCTGGACATTAGGAATTTTTAATATACAGAAATTCCGGGCCCGGGCCTAGGGTGATCCGTCGGACCGGCGCGAACCGCGCGCAGAATCGGATTTGTGGGCCGATGTGCGCGGCGCTATGCTCTGCAACGCTCATGTTCGACTCGCTCTCTTCCTTTCCGCCGTTCGCGCGCCTGTCGATGCTGATGACCCGTCTGCGGACCGGGCTCGACCCGATGGCGCCGCTGTTGCTGCTCGGTTCCCTGGTGGGATTCGTGAGCGCCGTCGCGGTCGAACTGTTCCGCGCCTCGATGTGGTCGATCATGCGCCTGTACACGCGCGAACAGCACCTGGTCGCCGCCGCGGCGCACCTGAAGCTGTGGGAGCGCGCGCTGATCCCCCTGCTCGCCGCGTCCGCGGGCGGGTTGGTGATGTGGGCAGCGCAGCGCTGGATCCACCGGCCGCGCGGACCGGAATACATGGAGGCGGTGCGGGTCGGCGACGGATCCCTGCCGCTCGCGCCGAACCTGGTCCGCACGGGATCGTCGCTGCTCGCCGTCAGCGGAGGGATCACCATCGGCCGCGAGGGCACGATGATCCAGTTCGCCGCGCTGATCTCCTCGCTGATCGGCCGGGCGGGCAAGGCCACGGTCGAGCACCAGCGCCTGGTGGTCGCCTGCGGCGCGGCCGCCGGGTTCGCCGCCGCCTACCACGCGCCGATCGCCGGTACGCTGTTCGTCGCCGAGATCATCCTCGGCGGACTCGAGCTGCGCGAGATCGCCGCGGTGCTCGTCGCCGCGGTGATCGGCGAGCTGACCACGCAGAGCCTGTTCGCGATCGGCCCCCTGTACCTCGCGAACAACGTGCCACCGATCAATTTCGTCGACTTGCTCGACGCGTCGCTGATCGGTGTGCTCGCCGGCCTGGTGGGCCCGATGTTCCTCTGGCTGCTCGACGCCTCCCGGCGCGCCTATCAGGCGAAGGTGAGCTGGCCGCCGCTGCGCATGGGGATCGCGGGGCTGGTGATCGGCCTGCTGTCGATGTTGCGGCCCGAGGTCTGGGGCAACGGCTACAGCCTGGTGCAATCGTTCCTGGTCGACCACTGGGTGTTGTCGAGCGTAGCCACCGTGCTCGCGCTGCGGGTGATCGCGGTGTCGATGGCGAGCGCCGCGGGGATCCCGGGGGGCGTGCTCACGCCGACGCTCGCACTCGGCGGCGCGATGGGCCTCATGGTCTCTCAGTTCGCGCTCGTGCCCGAGGCGATTCATTCGCAGACACTGTGGACCCTGGTCGGCATGGGCAGCCTTCTCGCCGCCACCACTCATGCGCCGGCCATGTCCGCCATCATGGTGTTCGAGATGACCCGCAACTACAACGTCGTCCTGGCGGCGATGCCGGCCTGCGTGCTCGCCTCGGTCATTGGCAGCGTATTGCGGCACCGGTCCGTATACGCGGAAGCGCTCGGATTGAAGGAAGAGTCGGGCACGGAGGCGGCCGCATCCGCCACCGCACGGGCCCCCGGGCCCTAAGTTTTTCGCCAGCCACCATACGCGGATCTACGGAAGACGGACGCCCCGGCGTGCTGCGACCATGCCGGGCGCGGGTCCTGCGGCCGGTGATGGGCGGCCTCGGATGGGGCTTGCCTTGAGCCGGGAACTGTATTAAAAATGAGTCTCATTCGTATTTGCAACCAGGATCCGCTTTGGACAATGCGCCGACCGAGGCCCTGAGATCCGTGCGCCCCGTCTCGCCGAGGGTGCGAAGACTGCTCGCGGTGATGGGCCCGGGCCTGGTCGTGATGCTCGCGGACACCGACGTCGGCAGTATCATCACGGCCGCACAGAGCGGAGTGCAGTGGGGGTACCGACTGCTGTTGCTGCAGGTCGCGCTCATTCCGGTGCTGTTCGTCGTCCAGGAACTCACCGTTCGGCTCGGCCTGTTCACCGGCAAGGGGCACGGCGAACTGATCCGCGAGACCTTCGGCGGCGGTTGGGCCTGGCTGTCCTTCGCGGGGCTTGGCGTCGCCACGCTCGGCGCGCTGGTCACGGAATTCTCCGGGGTCGCCGGCGTCGGCGAACTCTATGGCATTCCTCGGGCCGCGAGCCTGGCCGCCTGCACGCTGTTCCTGCTGTTCGTGGTGTTCACCGGGAGCTATCGCCGGGTCGAGCGCGTCGCGATCCTGCTCGGTCTGTTCGAGTTCGCATTCTTCGTCGTCGCCTGGCAGGCCCGGCCGAAGCTCGGCGAGGTCGGCGCCGGACTTGCGCAGATGCCGCTCGCCAACCCACATTACTGGTATCTGGTCGCGGCCAATATTGGCGCAGTGATCATGCCCTGGATGATCTTCTATCAACAGTCGGCGGTGGCCGACAAGAAGCTCGGGCCCGGCGACTACACCTGGGCCCGGTGGGACACCGCATTCGGTGCCGTGGTGACCCAGGCGGTGATGGCCGCGGTCCTGATGGCCGCCGCGGCGACCATCGGCCGGCACGGCGCCGAGACCCGGCTCGACGGCATCGGCGACGTGAGCCGTATGCTCGTGCCGGCGCTCGGACCGGAAATCGGCCGCACGGTCTTTGGACTGGGGACGCTGGGCGCGGCGATGGTCGCGGCGATCGTGGTCTCGCTCGCTTCCGCCTGGGGCTTCGGCGAGGTCACGGGCCATCGTCACTCGCTCGAATACCATCCGCTCGAAGCGCCCTGGTTCTACGGAATCTACGCGGTCGCGGTGATCGGCGGGGCCGTGATCGTCGGCGTCGTGCCTGACCTGGTTGCGCTCAATATCGGCGTCGAGGTCATGAACGCCCTGATGTTGCCGCTCGTGCTCGGATTCCTGGTGATGCTCGCCTTCAAGGCCCTGCCCGCGGAACGTCGCCCGCGCGGCCTGTACGCCTGGATCGTGGTCGCAGTCTCGGCCCTCACGGCCGGACTCGGCGTGTACGGCGGCATTTCCGGCGCGCACCTCTTCTAGGAGATTTCATGACACTGATCACCCTGAGCGGCAGTTGCCTCTGCGGCGCCGTTAAATTCGAGATGACCGGCGAAGCCCGCCGTTTCTATCACTGCCACTGCATGCGCTGCCGCAAGGCGACCGGCACCGGACACGCCTCGAACCTGTTCCTGCAGCCGGGCTCGCTGCGCTGGATCAGCGGCGAGGAACACCTGCGTTCCTTCAAAGTGCCCGAGGCGCAGCGCTTCACCAATCAGTTCTGCTCGATCTGCGGGGCGCGCGTCGCGCGCCAGCCGGCGGGCTCGGACATCGTGATCGCGCCGGCGGGCTCGCTGGACGACGAAATTCCGCTGCAGCCACAAGCGCGCATCTTCGCGGCTTCGCGCAGCAACTGGTCCTGCGCCGGCGACGATTTGCCAACCTATCCCGAGTACGCGCCCCAAACGCCGTAGCGGCCCGGTGCGCGGTCGACCCGGCACTACGCCGGCACCGCCACCGCGGTCCGCCGATCAGCGGCGGACGCGCACCCGGTCGCGCGCCAGAGGCTGGCACATGCAATGCACCGCTCCACCGCCGTTTGCGATCATGGACACGTCGGGATCGTAGACGGTGAGCCCCTCGGCACGACAGGCCGCGATCAGAGCCTTGCTCGATGCAGGCACCAGCACACGGCCGTTGCCCAGCGCGACGACGTTGGTACCCAGCTGCATGGCGTCCCCGTAGGACACCGGAATCACACGGATACCGTGGTCGCGCAGCCAGCCGACGAGTTCGGGTTCGACCGCCTCCACGCAGCAGACCGCGAGCCCCTCCTCCAGCATGCCCATCTGCACGTCCAGATGCAGGAAGTGAGCATCGAACGCGTAGTCGTGGAATTCCCAGCCTTCGGCCTCGAACCAGCTTCGCAACTGCCGCACGGCCGTCTCCACCGAGCGCTCGCCGGAATGCCCGCAAATCGCCAGTCCCGGCTCCAGCACCATGAAGTCCCCGCCCTCGACATTGCCGGCGGTCACGAGGTCGTAGATCGGAATGCCGGCATCGAGATAGAAGCGCAGACAACCCGCGTACTCACCGCGGCGGTAGACCTTCTGCAGCTGCATCACGACCGCGCCCCAGGGGGTCATGACGCTGCTGTCCCGGGCGAAAATCTGGTACGGGAGTTCGGGTTCCGCGGGCAGTACGTGCACCCTCACTCCGGCCTGCCGATACGCATCGAGCATCTCGGCGTACTGGCGGCGCGCGACTTCGAAGTCGAACTGCAAACCGACGCGCTCGGCCCGCTGTGCAACGGCGTTGCCGGGCTGCCAGGTGAAATGGTCGATCGGTCCGACCAGGACGTCCCGCAGCACGCCATACTCGCTGTCGATCCCCCATTTCTCCGGCCGCGGCGTCCCTCCGCCCCGTACACGAGTACCGATATTCATGTCGTCCTCCGTCGCAACCTGTCAGGCGCGCCCGCGGCGCGCGATCGAATTCCAGTCTGAAACCGGCCGAGCGGTCATGCGAGCGCCGCGGTCCAGACCGAGCGGAGCAGGACGTTCGCGCCCGCTTCCAGGTCCTCGTCGCTCGCGTGCTCGGCCTCGTTGTGGCTGAGCCCTTCGCGGCAGGGCACGAAGATCATGGCGGTGGGGGCGAACCGCGCCACGTACAGTGAATCGTGGCCAGCGCCGCTCACGATGCGCTCATGGCGCAAGCCGAGCGCCTGTGCGCTGCGCTCGACCAGATCGACCAGGTTCTCATCGAAGCGCGTCGGCGGCATGTGCCAGACCGTCTCGATCGCCGGTTCGACACGCGCCCTCGCCGCGCAATCGGCGACCAGCGCGCGAAACCGGCTCACCATGGCCTCGAGCTTCGCCGGTTCCGGGTGCCGCAGATCGAAGGAAATCGCCAATCGGTCCGGCACCGTGTTGCGCGATCCCGGCCGGATCTTCACGTCGCCGATCGTCGCCCGTCCCCAGGGCGCGAGATCCGCCGCGAGCCGATACGCGCCTTCGACGATCGGCGCCGCGGCCCGCCACGGATCGCGGCGCACCTCCATCGGCGTCGGTCCCGCATGACAAGCCTGACCGGTGAGCACCACGTCCAGCCAATATGCGCCCTGTATGCCGGTCACCACGCCGATGGTCGAACCGGAGGCCTCGAGTATTGGGCCCTGCTCGATGTGGACCTCGAACGCCGCGGCATATTCGCCGGCGCGCGCCGCGCTCGCGCCCCGATAGCCGATCCTCGCAAGCTCCTCGCCGAATTTCCGGCCCTCGCGGTCGACGCGCGAGTACGCGTACTCGGTCGAGAACACGCCCGCGACGACGCCCGATCCGAGCATCGCGGGAGCGAATCGGCAGCCTTCCTCGTTGGTCCAGCTCACCACCTCGATCGGCCGCGTCGGCACCAGCGAACGGTCGGCGAGCGTGCGCAGCACTTCGAGCCCTGCGAGCACGCCATAGACGCCGTCGAACCGACCTCCTGTAGCCTGCGTGTCGAGGTGACTGCCGATCAGCACGGCCGGGGCCGCCGGCTCACTTCCATCGCGTCGCGCGAAGACGTTGCCGACCTCGTCGATTCGGATCGTGCAGCCGGCGGCCCTGGCCCAGTCGATGAACAGGTCGCGGCCTCGCCGATCCTCGTCGGTCAGCGCCTGCCGGTTGCACCCGCCCGCGGGCGTGGCG
Organism: Gammaproteobacteria bacterium; assembly: GCA_028870275.1. Taxonomy (GTDB): domain Bacteria; phylum Pseudomonadota; class Gammaproteobacteria; order Steroidobacterales; family Steroidobacteraceae; genus Bog-1198. The sequence continues at coordinate 13,748 of JAGWPY010000082.1, forward strand.
CCGATTGCCGCCATCTCGTCCAGACTCGCGCGCAGCCTGGCGCCGTCGATCCGCAGGTCGCTCATGTCGCTCAAGGTTCACCCCGCCGGTCGATCCGCACGGATCGCACGGCAAGTTAATCCATTTCACCAGCGCAATACAACCCGCCCGAACGCGCCAGGCGCATTGTCCCGTCTCGGCGACTCTGCCACAGTAGGCGGCATGGTTGCCAAGAGAAAGACGGTCGGCCGGCGGGCTGCCGTGCCGCGACTGCCGCCGACCCGCGAACGAATCCTCGACGAGGTCGAGCGCTTGATCGCCGTGCGCGGCGTCAACGGCTTCACCCTGCAGGACGTCATCGGACCGCTGCGCATGCGCGTGCCGGCGATCTACAAGCATTACCGTAACCGCGACGACGTCCTCGTCGCCCTGGCCGGGCGATTCGTGTCCCGTCTGGCCGGTCAGTTCGACCCTGCAGAGACGGCCGACCCGATCGCGGCGCTGCGCGAATCGCTCGATCGGTTCGTGCTGTTCAAACTGGCGAATCCGGCCTACGTGCGACTCGCACTGGCGGACTTCGCCACTCCTGGCGGCGGCATGGAGTACGTCAAGCGGGCCGCCGGCGGATCTTTCCGCGACAACTTCTCCTCCGGCCCGCTCGCACCGATGCACCGCCGGCTCGCGGCAATGCTGCGCGCCGCTGCGGCCACGGGACGAGTCCGCCGCATCGATCCGGAGGATTTCTACCGGATCGTCAAGGCGACCTTGCTGTTCAGGCTGGTGTTTCCGGACGACGACCTGCTCGTCCATGCGCCAAGCGCCCGCCAGGTGACCGCGGTGCAACGCTGGCTGTGGTCGCTGGCCGAGCGACTGCTCGCCGCGGAGGAACCGGATCTGATCGACCGAGGGCGACGAACCGGCTGTGGTCCTACGGGGCGCACCGGTCAGCGGGTCTCCCGATAGGAATAGACACCCCAACCATAGCCGAGGATCTTCCACCCCGCCGCGGTCCTACGAAGGACGAACGCCCACGCGCCACGTTCGACGAAATGACGGCCGTCGCTCAGACCCGTCCAAGTCGTGGGAAGGGAGAAATAGACTCGATCGCCATGACTGGAGAGGTCGTGGGCCGGCCCAAAGCTCGCCCGTAGGTCGCGCAGTGTCTCGGCATGGGAATGCTCCCGAAACCCGGCATCCCAACGCGACACGGCCGCGGGTCCGCAAAAGACGAATGGCGCGAAGTTCTCGACGATGCAGACCCCCCGAGATGCGAAGAAGTCAGGGGACCGGTCGGATGGCAGCATACTCATGTATCTGACCAGGTCCAACACCGGCCTCATCATGCCGGCATCCGGTTGCGGATCGGCTTGGACCGTTCGTGTGAGCGCGCCAAGCAGAACCCCGGCGAGGCAGACCATCAGGATCGACGCCCTCCTCTGACGAACGGTCGCGACTGAAGCAATTTGGTGCATGTATCTGCGCGACCCGGCCAATTGCGCACTGATATCGAGCATGGCTCGTTACTCCCGGACGTATCGGTTGCAAACCGCATTGACGCTGGCTATCTTGATTTCGAGGTTAGTTGAATTAACCATACGTGCCAAGGGATGGCTGTACTGAACGGGTGGGGATTTCCTTGGAGACGCACGGCATCGAGTCGATTCCGGACGACGACCGAACCGCGAGTATCGGTGATTTCATGCGCATCGCGTGGGGCGGGTCCAACTCTCTCGCGACCGCGGTGCTCGGCGCATTTCCGATCATTTTCGGCCTTTCCTTCTATCAGGGCCTGGCCGCGACGATCTCCGGCGTCACTTTGGGCGCGATCGTCCTGGCGCCGATGGCCATTTTCGGCCCGATCACCGGCACCAATAACGCCGTCTCGTCGAGCGCGCACTTCGGCGTGGTCGGCCGAATCGTCGGATCCTTTCTGAGCTTGCTGACCGCGATCTGTTTCTTTTCGATCAGTGTCTGGTCCAGTGGCGACGCGCTCATCGGCGCCATTCGGCGCATGACGTCCCTGCAGCCGTCCGAAATCGACTACGCCATCGCCTATGGAGCCTTTGCACTGGCGGTTCTTGCCGTATCGATCTACGGATTCCGATTGATGCTGTTGGTGAACAAGATTGCGGTCGTAGCCGCATCTGCTCTTTTCATCATGGGCTTTTTGGTTTTCTGGCCGAATTTCGATCCCGGATTCCGCGGACTTGCTTTCCCCACGGGCAGTGCCCGCTTCTGGTCCGCTTTCGTCGGATCCGCGCTCGTCGCTCTCGCCAATCCGATCTCCTTCGGCGCGTTCCTTGGGGACTGGACGCGCTATCTGCCGAGGCGTACGAACCCCTGGCGACTGATGGGCGCTTCGGTCCTGGCCCAAGCACTGAGCCTCGTACCCTTCTGCTTTGGACTGATGACGACTTCGATCATTGCAAGCCGCGCACCAGCTTTCCTGACCCAGGTCGACTACACGGGCGGACTGATCGCGGTCGCGCCCAGGGCCTTCTTCGTTCCTTTGATGCTGCTCGCGGTGCTGTCGGGAATGTCCACCGGCACGACCTCCCTGTATGGCACGGGCCTGGATTTCTCCAGCGTCCTGCCGCGATTTTCGCGGCCCCAGGCAACTTTGTTGGTCGGCAGCATCGCCATCGGGTTGATCTACGTTGGGCGATTCGTTTTCGACCTGACCGATGCGATCACGACGTTCGTGTCACTGATCGTGGTGACGACCACACCATGGATGGTGATCATGATCATCGGCTACGTCACACGTCGCGGTCATTACCTGCCGGAGGCGATGCAGGTATTCAACCGTGGCCAGCAAGGGGGGCCGTATTGGTTCCGGAGCGGTTGGAACATCTGTGGCGTCGTGACCTGGGCGGTGTCAGGCGCCGCTTCCTTGTCGCTGGTCGACATGCCAGGGCATTTCGTCGGCTATTTCGGACGCTCCGCGGGCGGCCTCGATTTGTCGCTGATCTCGGCGCTGGCGCTGCCCGCCTTGATCTATCCCCTGCTGCTTCATCTGTTTCCGGAACCCCGCGCGGTCTTCGGACCCAACGGACCACGCTGGATTCCGGCAGTCGATCGTCCGATCGAACCCGTACGGGCGCGCTCGATGTCGGCGATGGAGCACGTGAGATGAGCGGCATGCGTTCCAACATTGCGACAGGCTGGTTCGAGTGGCGTTCACACTCGGACGACATCGTTCAGATCTATGAGCCGGCCATAGCCGAGTTCTATCGATGCAATATCTGGTACGTCAAGGGCCGTGACCGTTGCCTGCTGTTCGACTCCGGACTTGGCATCGTCAGCCTGGTAAACGAAGTGCCTTGGCTTCGCGATCGACCGATCGTCGTGGTCGCCAGCCATACGCATTTCGACCATATCGGCAATCACCACGAGTTCGCCGACCGGCTTTGCCATCCCGCAGAGGCGGATGTGCTCGCCCATCCTGACCCCCGGAGAACACTGGCATCCGTGTATGCGAAACCCGAGATGTTCGACGAACTTCCTCCAGGCGGATTCGACGCGGCGGCTTACCGAGTCCGCCCGGCTCCACCGACGGGTCTGATCGACGAAGGCGACGTCATCGACCTCGGAGACCGGACATTCCAGGTACTGCACGTTCCGGGACATTCTCCTGGATCGATCGCACTTTTCGAGCGAAGTACCGGGGTACTTCTATCCGGAGATTTCGTATACGACGGGCCTCTGATCGACGATGCCTTTCAATCGGATCGCGAAGACTATGTCGCGACCATGCACCGACTCCGCGAATTGCCCGTAACCAGCGTACACGGCGGGCATTTTCCGAGTTTCGGGCGAGATCGATTCCGAAAGCTCATTGACGATTATGTCGCGGGGCGGCGCCAGCCGGGATGTCCCGCGGAGTTCCTACCAACCACTCGATCGCCGTGAATTGCCTCAAGGAGTAATGCAGTGAAACGAACTCGTGTACCCGCGTCCAATCTCCGCGCTCTCCGCGCAACCACTCTCGTGGCCGCGGCGGTCTCCCTCGCCATCGGCGGCGAAACTGCGGCGCTCGCGGGGACGGACAACGGCGACTCACTCGCGGAGATCGTGGTGACCGCCAATCGGCGCTCCGAGAGCGTGTTGGACATTCCGTACAATATCTCGGCGGTCACGGGCAAAGCGCTGGCGGGTGCTGACGTGAAGAGCCTGAACGACATCGCACGGATCGTCCCGGGCGTCGTGATCCCGGACCTGGGTCCACGCGCGAACAGCAGCAACAGTCTGATCATCATTCGCGGCATGAACGTGAACGACCCGGTCGCCTCGGCTTACCTGCCATGGGGTAGCGTGCCGACAGTGTCCACCTACGTCGATGACGTGCCGCTGTTCGTCAATCTTCATCTTTTCGACATTCAACGGATCGAGGTGCTTCGCGGGCCGCAGGGTACGCTGTACGGCTCGGGCGCGGTCGGCGGAACCGTGCGGGTACTGCACGTGCCGCCGCAGTTTGATCGATTCAGCGCCGAGGTATCGACGGAAGTCTCCGCGACCAAGCACGCGGCGCACGCTTCGTATCAAACCGATGGCATCCTCAACGTGCCGATCGGTCATGACGCGGCCGTGAGGCTCGACGCCGGATATCAGAGCGTCGCCGGATTCATCGATGCGTCGAATGCGGTCGTTTTCGACTCACACCAGCAGCCCGTGCTCGCGGATCCGGCCAACCCACTGACCAGCGGCTTGACGTACCAACGGCTGCGAGGCATCAACGCCGCCGAATCGTACTATGTGCGCGTCGCCGCGGATTGGAAGCCCAATTCCTGGTTGAAGGCCTCGTTGGCCTATCAGCGCCAGGACGATCACGCCGACGGATTCTCGCATCAGACCGCAAGCTCGGCTCAGATGACCGGCTCGAACTACGTCACCCAGACCCTCGTGCCGAACGAGCCCGACCACCGCGTCGTCGATCTCGAGTCGCTGACGCTCACGGCGGACGCTGGATTTGCGACGGTGACCTCTTCGACGTCCTACTCCGTCGACAACGACGCGAACACCTACGACGAATCGCAGTTCGTGATCGGCTATAACCTGGCTGGACCGACCCTTTACGGAAATTACCCACGGGTGACGTCGCTCTTCTTCAACACGTCCCACGACACGTCATTGACCCAGGAATTCCGTCTGGTATCACACCGCGGAGGACCATGGGACTATGCGGCCGGCGCGTACTTTCAGCACCAGACCGAGCACCTTTTCCAGTACGAGACGGTTCCGGGCTTCGCATCCTGGTCCGAGTTGCCGGGCTCCGGTGCGGCCATCCCCCCGACGGTACCAGGCGCACCCTATTCCACGTTTGGCGACTTCGTGCAATTCTACAATCAGGGCACCCGGCCGAGTGCGCTGTCGCCGGTCGACGAGAATTTCACGTATTTGAAGCTGTCCGGCTTCAACGACCGGGCGGTCTACGGTGAACTGACGCGGCACCTGTCGCCTCGCTGGCAGATTACCGGTGGCACGCGTTTCTTCTGGCAGAATTTTGCGCAGAGTCTGCATTCCACGATCCCATACGGCGGCCCGTTCTTCTCGACGCTACCGCCGCCGGCGAACGCCACCGATTCACTCGGCACGACCAATGCCCAGGAATCGCAGTCGTACAGCAACCACCTGTTCAAACTCAATACCAGCTACGAGGTGACCCACCGGACGCGCGTCTACGCCACTTATTCCGAAGGCTTCCGGCACGGCGGGGTCAATGCGCTGCCGATCGGCAGTTGCATATTTTGCGAAAGCGCTAGCCTGATTACCTACAAGCCCGACTCGGTCAAGAACTACGAGGTGGGGTACAAGGGAGTCGTCGGTGGCTGGCTCAACTTCAGCGCCGCGGCCTACCGTGTGAACTGGGACAATATACAGATCCAGGTGTTCGGCCAGGCGGGGGATCCCGCCGTCGTGAACGGTCGCACCGCACGCAGCCAGGGATTGGAACTGGAAGTCGGCGGTTCCCTGGGTGCCGGCTGGTCCGCGCAACTCGGATATAGCCTGACGGACGCCAAAATTCTGCAGGACTTCGCCGTGACCGAGCCAATCCCCGGCGGCACCTCGGTCTACACGGATGTGGCGGCGAAGGCCGGTGACCGTCTGCCCTACGTGCCGCGACAGACTCTGACCGGCGACCTCGGTTACCGCAGGGCGGTGCTCGACGGGTTGACGTTCGACGCGCATTTGAACGCCGTATATCGAAGCGACGTCACTACGCAGATCGACCCGACCGTGCTCGGCTACCGGCGACTCGGCGGATTTACGACCGTGAACGGCGCGGTGGGTCTGTCGCTCGGAGCGCATTGGCATTTCCGCGCATTCGTCGACAATTTGACCAATGTACTCGGCGTCACGTCCTCGGGTTCGCTCTACCGCGGTTACGACGATCCCCGCTATCGCATCGAGAACGTCACCACCCCCCGTACGATCGGGCTGGGAGCCAGGTACGATTTCGAGTGATGAGCCAAGCGGTTTCGGGCCACGCCGGGCCGTCGCGACACCGGCGTGGCGCGAAACCGTATTCGAGCGGATCGCGCGTCAGGCGATCAAGCCGGCCCCACGCAGCTTGCGGGCGAGAGGCTCCAGGTGCGCCTCGTAATGGCGCCATCGATCTACCCGGTCACGATGGATCGGGCTGCGAATCTGCGAAGCACTCGCGGTGGTCGACGGGTTCGTGTTTGCCGTCACGTTCGCACACTCGGCTTGCCACGGCAGCCCGATGGCCTCGACCAGGCGTTGCGCTTCCGCGGCCGGACGTGCCGTCAACGATTCGTAACTCACTTCGATGAGCCTGCCCGGCCATAGCGACTTCCAGTGTTCCATCAGGCGGGCGTAGCCGCAGTAGTACTCGCCGATTTCGTCCAGATCGTACGAGAAGGGATATCCCTGGTCGAACAGCACCTTGTAGATCCCGAAACACGTGGCCATCGGATCACGCACGACGTGGAACATCGCAGCCCTCGGAAATGCGCGCGCGATCAGCCCCGCATAGAGATAATTCAACGGCAGTTTGTCGGTGAAGTGCCGGGCGTCCCGGCCGAGCCATCGGGTCCGGCGCAGATACGCCGCCGCAAGCGCCCTCGGGTCGAGCGCGGAGGACTCGAATACCAGTTCCCTCCTGTCGCATTCGCGCCCGAGGCGGGCGCGCACCAGCGAAATCAGCGACAGGCCAAAATCCTGCAACTCCCCGCCCTGACGGATCGACGAGTGATTTCCTAGTAGGGTCTCGACCAGGGTCGAGCCGGTCCGGGGCATTCCCAGGATGAAAATGGGAGCGGACGAGTCATGTCCCGGATACATTCCCGGTGCGTGAAAAGCTTCGCGCAGCCATTCGACCGTGTCGAGATCGCGGCGAAGATCGTACTGGAGATGACGCCGACGCAGACCTGCGCCGGCGGCAAAGTGCAACCAGGCGGCCGAATAGTCGCCAAGATCTTCGTACTCCTTGCCAAGGGCGTAGTGCATGGGAACGAGGTAACGCCAGTCGTCCGACCCTTCTCGAAGGGCGGACTCGAGTTCCTCGACGTGATTGCGCCCGACCGTCTGAGTCCTGAGTTCGGCGCGATTGAGATGAGCGTACGCGTCGTAGGGTGACAGGCGTATGACTTGATCGTAATCGCTCTCCGCCGCGGTCAAGTCACCGAGGAATCGTCGCACCGCCGCGCGATTGAACCAGAAGACTGCAGTCTCGGGCGATAATTCGATGGCCGCCGAGTAACATGAGGCGGACTGAGCATAATCGCCAAGCGCGCTCCAGAGGTCGCCGAGCGCCGCCTGCATGAAAGGCGCGCGGTTCAAGTGCGGATCGGACTGCACGCGTGTCTGGAAGGCAAGCGCCTCGCGTATGGCCGCCTCATGCTCGCCACGACGCAGCGCCTCCCCGACGGCGCTTCTTGCATTGCGAATCAGGGACGAATCCGCGGGCACCACGCGTGATCAAACCCCGCCCAGGCGCCGGGCGCCCTCGATCAAGGTCTCATCGTCCTTCGCAAAGCTCAGGCGAATCAGCCCGGTATTGCGTCCGTCCCCATAGAACGCCGAAAGCGGAATGGTCGCGACGCGATGATCGCGAATCAGGCGTGTGGCGAATTCCAGGTCCGATTCCCCGCTCAGATGGCCGAACCTCGCCAGCACGAAGAAGCTCCCCCGGCTCGGCAGGGGCTGCAGCCGCGTGGCCGCGAGTCGTTCGATCAGGAGGTCGCGCTTCCTCTGATAAAAGTCCGCGAGCGACAGGTAGCTCGACGGATCGGCCAGCGCCTCGGTGAACGCCCACTGCATCGGTGTATCCGCCGCGAAGGTCATGAACTGATGCACCTTGCGGATCTCGGTGGTCAAGGCCGCGGGCGCGAGGCAATATCCGACCCGCCATCCGGTGACGTGATAGGTCTTGCCGAAGGACGAAACGATCACGCTCCTGCGAGCCAGCGCCGGATGGCGTGCCATGCTTTGATGAACCGCGCCGTCGAACACCACATGCTCGTAGACCTCGTCCGAGAGGATCACGATGTCGGTGTCCCGGACGATCTCGCTGAGCCGCGCGATGTCCTCCCCGTCGAGCATGGTCGCGGTCGGATTGTGCGGTGAATTGACGATGATCATCCGGGTTCTGGGCGAGACGGCCGCTGCGACCGCGTCCCAGTCGATGCGGAATCCATCCGGCTTCAGGGCAATCGCCACCGGCAGCGCGCCTTGCAGGCGCACGATCGGAGCGTAGCTGTCGAAGGCTGGCTCGAAATAGATCACCTCGTCGCCAGGATGCACCAGGGCGGCGATGGTCGCGTAGAGTCCCTCGCTGGCGCTCGCCACCACGGTGACCTCGTCGCCGGCGTCGTACCGGGCGCCATAGAGCCTCGCCATCTTGGCGGCCAGAGCCTCGCGCAAGGCCGTAAGACCGATCATCGGTGCGTACTGGTTGTGTCCCTCGCGCATCGCTCGCGCGGCGCTCTCGACCAACCCCTCGTCGCAGGCGAAATTGGGGGCTCCCTGGCTGAGGTTCAGCGCGCCGTGTTGCACGGCCAGATCGCCGATCACCGCGAAGATCGTGGTGCCGACGTCGGGCAGCTTGGAGCGGGATCGCAGCGTTTCGGACATGACTCTCGGGGAACTCGTGGGGTGCAGGGGTTTCGACATCGGATCGCTATCCTACGATCTTTGCGGCTGCGGCTCCCAGCCTATTCGCGCCCCGCCGCAAGCGGTGCGTGGCAGCTGCGACAACCCGTCACCGGCCCATGTCCCGACAGGCCGCCCGGCGGATCGCGATGACAGCCGAGACAGAAGGTGTGGAAACGAGCCTCGACGCCGACCCGCAGGTCCGTCCGGCGGCTGCGATGGCATGCCACGCAGGAGTCTCCCCCGGTTCCATCGGTGTAATTGTGGTGACACTGGATGCAGTTGATCGCCCGATGCAGGTCATGCGGAAAATCGACGACGAGCCGCTCGTCGCGACGAAGGAACGGTTCGCGCAATGCGACGATCGCACCACTCGGGTCGAGCGGCAACAGAGCGCCCAGCGAGCCGAGCACGATCGCCAGGACGATCGCGGAATGCCGGCCGAACACCAGACTTGCAAGGACCGGGCGAGTCTGCCGAACCTGGGCATGACTCGATCTCGGACGCAGCAGCGCAAGCAGCGCGACTGCCGACAACAGAAGATAGGCCGCTCGCTGCGACGCTCCATGTACGTAACGGTCGGTGGTCACGACGTGCGCCGCCGTGGTCCACACCAGCAGGCAGGCGGCCCCGACGTGCGCGGCCTGGAAATTCCGGTGGCGCAGCCAGAGACGCTGTCGAATCGGCGCATGCCCGGCGAGCACGAGGAAGGCGAGCGCGCCGAGAGCCAGCATGCCCGCCAGCTCGTAGCGGGGCGCCGTCGGTTTCAGGTGCTCGATCACGACCGGATCCGTTGCGATCAGGCACCCCACGTGCAGCAGCGCGGCGGCCAGGGCGAGCCATCCGAGCCACTCGTGCGAGCGCAGGGAGAAGGCCTGATTCGCACCGGACCGTGGCCGCACGGACAGGACGCAGAGCATCAGGCAGAGCGCGACCGAGGCCACTCCGAAGGCTTGAGCAATTTCCCAGTCTGCGTTCACGCCCGCCCCGTGTCATGTCGAAGGCCTGCGCTTGCTCGCGGGCGTCATTTTTTTCCTGCGGTGTTGATGATCACCGACTGAGCCTGCGTATGCTGCGCGAGGAGTTCGAACGCGCGCGCCCGCTTCCAGTCGATGATCTCGGCGGGCGTGAGGCCGGTGCTCTTGGCGGCGGCCGCGAGTGCCGCGGCATCGATCGATGCCTGCGCCACTTTCAAGGCCTTGCGCTGCTCGATGACCTGCATCTGGGCATTGAGCGTCTCCAGCTCCGCCTGATAGCCCGCTTTGGCGTTCATCTGCGCCTGGATCGCCGGCGGCAGCTCGAACGCCGGCACAGTGACCGATTGCAGCACGAAGGGATCGATGTTCGGATACAGGTCGCGCAGGCGCTTGTCGGCGACGTTTTGAATGGTTGCCGCGTAGTCGGCGAGGTGGGAGGAGATCGTCGCCAGGTCGCTCTTTTCGGTGGCGATCTGCACGGCGTAGGGAATGACCGACTGTTCGAGGATCTCGAGGCCGATCGTGTACAGATCGGAATTCGGTTCGCGATCGATCTCCTTGCTGTTGCGGTAGAACGGCGCGACCCTGGCCGGATCGAGTCGATAACTGACGACGACCGAGACGTCCTGGAGCGAGACACCATGCGAGTCTTTCGGCCGCATGTTGTCGACCGTCGCCCGCGTGAGCGTGGTGTCGACCGGGAAGTACGACGTGAGTAACGACAGGTACAGTCCCTGGCCGGCGACCTCATCGCTGATACGGCCCGTGAACCCCTTGACGATGCCGACCGATCCGGTCGGGATCTGCGTGCATCCGGACAGCAGCGCAATGGCGATCAACCCGGCGATTCGTTTCATGGAAAGTCCTCTGGTGTTGCAATGGGTAGGCGCCGCAGAGCGCCGTGGATCGTAATGCTGGCGCATGTTCGGCTCAGTGTTCGCGATAGCCGGGGAGCCGCTTGGCGTGGTGTCCGTGCGCGAGCGGCACCGCCATCCTGACGGCCGCGTGAAAGTCCTCGCGAACCAGTTCGATCGGGACGGAACGCCTGAAGAAGTCCGCCCAGACGAATTCGGCGAACGCGGCCGGGGTCTTGTCGTAACCGCCTGCGTTGCGCACATACGCGGCCAGTGATCGGTAGGGATCGTCGGTCAGATCCCGCAGATGCGAAGGAATGGACGAGTAGTAATGCCTCACCCCGTTCTCGTCGAGCGGATGCACCCAGGCATTGCGGTCCATCTCGCTCCAGAACGCCTCCAGCGTGAGCTTGGACAAATCGTCCTGAAAGTCCAGGTAGCCGACGCTTACGCCCGCCTCCCACGCGGCGCGGGCGAGATGATGATGGTCCGTGATGAAGATCCGCCCATGAGGACCGAGCACGGCCGGCATCGCGTGACTTCGCAGGAAGTCGGCGCGGGCGTCGACTTTGAGCGCCTTCAGCTGTCCCACCTTGTCGGCCACTTCGATCCGGCCCACGGTCAGCTGGGTGGGATGCAGCGCGTCGATCGGCGCTTCGGAGGCCTTGCCCATTGCACGCCCCAAGAGAGATTCATCGCCCTTCGGGGCCCGTGGGATAGCGTAACCGGACACCCCTGTACCGGCAATGACCATCGGCGGCTGCTCCGGTCGATGGCAGGTTCGCGCCGGCCGTCGGTCCGAATGGGCGAGGTCGAAGCCATCGGGACTCGGTTCGCGCGGCACCAGAATCCTACCGGTGCCGCAGGAACAACATTATGACAAGCGCGTGACAATGCGCACGAGCGACCGTACACTGATTTCCCCAAGACAACGATCAAAGCGCGATGGCAAGCACTCGAGTCTCGGCCGCACCGGCCGCACGAGGCGCCTCGATACAGCGTCTCAATACGCGCGCGGATGAGGCCCACGCGGCCGCGGTGACGGCCAAGAAGCAGGTTCGCCTTCTGAAGGCGCAGCTGAAGACCGCCCGCAAAGCGTACAAACTCGCGAAGAAAGTGGCCAAGGAGGCGCGTCGACGTGCCGAGTCGGCCGCATCCGCGCCAACGCCCCGCCCTGCGAGACCCGCGGCGAGTTCGCCTTCCGGAAGGCCCAAGCCGAATCGCGTCGCAAAGCCCGCCGACACCCCCGCAAAACGCGATGCGTCACCTCGGATGGCGAGGCCACGCACTCGTCCGACACCGCGCACACGTCCGCGCGAATCGACCAGGAAGGCGGCGATGCCCCGATCGGTCGTTCGACGTGTGCCATCCGCCGCTCTCGCTCCCTCGCCGGCCGCGGCACCGCCGCCGAGGAACCTTTCGGACCTCGCCGCCCAGTCAAGCTCGCCTTCTACGGGTGCATTCGGGGCGGACACGCAGACTTAGCGGCATCGGCAGCGTAAAGGGCCGGCGAGCAGCCCGGCCGCAAATTGCAGCGAGAAATAGACAATGAACGAAATCACCGTACACAGCATGAGCCGCCAGGTCGGGACTGTCGCCGAGCGCCGTACCGTGTTCGACCCACGTGCTCACGCCGGTGTGATCAGGTCCATTGCGCTTGAACTGGGCGCGGATGAGCGCATCGTCGGGCGACTCTACGAGCGCGAATGGACCGCACTCGCCGCGCGCGCAAAGGTCCTCGATTTCCTCGCGGTGTTCGCCGAGCGCAGCGTACGCGACTCGCTGCAGACGAACCGTTCGAGCTAGACGCCGCGCTTTTGCGTGCCGGCCCGCAGGTGCCGGTCGAGAAATTCGATCAGATCCGCGAATGCCTGACGCGAATAATGATCGGACGCGGCGTCGGGGGCGAGCCGGTATTCTTTGGTGAAGGTCGCGTGCGGGCGTTGTCCCAATGCATTGCGATCCCCGTCGGAGCCGTATTCACGCACCTCGAGACCTTCGGGAAATTCGCGAATCAGTCGTTGGATCTTCTCGTTCGGGCAGATCCGATCGGCGCGACACCGCACGGCGAGCAACCGGGCCTCGCCGCGATCGAGCCGAGCACGGGCTGCGCGGATCTCCTCGTCGCTCACGTTGAGGCGCCCCAATCCCCGGCTCGATCCGACGCCGCAGGCGAGGAACAGCCATGACAAGGGCACTGAGGGTTGCGCCGCCACGGCTGCGGCGACCGCGGGATCGATGATCAGCGGAATAACAAAGGCGCCGCTCAAGCACATGCCGATGGCGCCGATCCGGCCGCCGTCCAGGTGACGACACAGGTGCGCCGCGAGCGCTCGCAGCCATACGGTAACGGGCGAGGTGCGCCCCGACCGCAAACGGCCAAATTCACGAACGATGCAGAGCTTGACCGCGTTGCGTAACGGAGTGCGCCGGCCGATCGGACCGTAGAGCCAGGGAATGAATACGTTGTATCCGGCCGCAGCGAGCCGCTCGGCGAACGCACGCAAGCCGGGGGCGAATCCGGCCAGCTCCGGCAGCAGCAGCAGCGCCGGATCGCGCACCTGGCCGGTGTGATACACGACGTGCGCATAGCCATTCGCAGCGAATGAAAACTGGGCGAATCCCGCGAGGTCCGGGCCGGTGAGCGTCACGCCCCCCGACTCGCACACGTCGGGCAGGCGAAACGCGGGATCGGCGTCCGTCGCCTGAGGCAACCTCTTCACGACGACGAACCCTTCACCGGACTCAGCCGAACTGCACCGAGCGCTTCGTGAACGCTCCGTCCAGCCAGAATCCACTGATGGGAAATGTCGCGGCGTGTCCGCCAGACTCGGCGGCGCCGACCGCGACCAGCAATGGGGCGTAATGCTCCCAGGTCGGCAGGGCGATTCGCGCCGATGGGGCGCGCGTCTGAAATTCGAGCAACTCTTCGACTTTGAAATGCATGAGCGCGTCCTCGGCCCAGGCATCGAATTCTCGTGCCCACGCCGGGATGCCGGGACGAAACGCATAGCGCATGTTGTGCGTCAGAAATCCGCTTGCGAAGATCAGGACGCCCTCGCGGCGCAGCGCCGCCAGGGCTCGCCCCATGGCGAGGAGATTCGCCGGATCGAGCGCCGGCAGCGACACCTGCAGCACCGGGATATCGGCGTCGGGATACATCGGTAGCAGGGGCACATAGGCGCCGTGATCGAGTCCACGCTCCGGTTCGTCGATCCAGGGGACCTGCGCGGCATCGAACCGCCGGCGCACCCGCTCCGCGAGCGCCGGCGCGCCGGGCGCCGGGTACTGGGTCCGGTAATACTGTTCAGGAAAGCCGTAGAAATCATAGACGAGCGGTACCGTCCGGGTGGCACCGAGGGCGATCGGGCGATGCGCCCAGTGGGCCGAGATCACGAGTATCGAGGCCGGTCGCGGCATCGCCCGCGCCCACTCGGCGAGTTCCTGCGTCCACACCGGATCGTCGAGCAACATCGGGGCGCCGTGGGCGGCAAATATGACCGGCATCTCGTTCCTCATCGCCGCCCCTCGCGCGCTTTGTCCGGCTGGCGCACGACACGTTCCCGTTCAACGCCGGCGTGCATGGCTCTCAACCCATTGCGCGAATTTACCCATGAAATCAGTGAGAAAATCCCGCACCCTGGCGTCCACGATCTTGCCCCCGTCCAAGGCCTTGTCGGCATGGGACAGATACACCTCGGGCTGCGCCATGGCTGCGACGTCGAGGAACACCAGGCACTGACGCAGGTGATGGTTCGCACCGAAGCCGCCGAGCGCGCCCGGAGAAAGGCTCACGACGGCGCCAGGCCGGTCTGCCCACGCGCTTTGTCCG
>JAGWPY010000083.1 GCA_028870275.1 Gammaproteobacteria bacterium
GACTGAACCGCGGCCGCGGATTTGCGCGACTGGACGGATTCTTTGCGCAGCTGGAGGTCGAACATGAACGCGAAATGGATCGCATGGGACCGGATGGCATGGCTGTCGCTGGTGGCGGGCGCATTGCTCGCGTCCTGCGCGTCGATGCAGGTCGGGAGCGATTACGACCGTGGCGCGAGTTTCGTCGGCTACAAGACCTTCGCATGGATGCCGCGGACGAACTACGGCACGCTCAATCCCCTGGTGGTGCAGCGCGCCCGCGACAGCATCCGCAGCGTGCTCGGGAACCGGGGGTTCAAATTCGTCGATGAGCCGGCCGACGCCGATTTCGTCGTGGATTTCACCATCGGCGCCCATCAGCGGACCGACATCCGATCCTACCCCGTGCCGTATGCGGATCCGGTTCTGTGGACGCGACACGGATGGTGGGGATACCGGTACTGGGGCGACCAGGTCGACGTGCGGCAGTATCGCGAAGGGGTTCTCTCGATCGACGTGTTCGACGGCAAGACACGCCGGCCGGTATGGCACGGGTGGGCGAAGAAGGAGCTGTCCAGCGAGGACATCGCGCATTCGGAAGGATCGATTCACTCCGCGGTCGTGGCCGTGCTCGAGAAGTTCCCGCCCCCGTAGCGCAGGGACGCCATGGGCAGCGAGGATCTCCTCTGGGAATTCACACGCGAATCGCGGGTCGCCTACTTCTCGATGGAAATCGCCCTGCGTCCGGACATTCCGACCTACAGCGGCGGACTCGGTGTGCTGGCGGGGGATACGGTCAGTTCCGCCGCCGATCTGGACATTCCTCTGGTCGCCGTGAGTCTGGTGAGCCGCAGTGGCTATTTCCGCCAGAGCCTGACCCGCGACGGTGAGCAGCGGGAATCCCCCGACCCCTGGGATCCGGCGGCGCACGCGCAGCCGCTCGGCGCGCGGGTCGGGGTGATCCTGGAGGACCGGCTCGTCTGGGTGACCGGTTGGCTGTACACGCAGAAGGGCCTGCGCGGCGCCGGCGTGCCGGTGATCCTGCTCGACACGCATCTGCCGGAAAACGCCCCGGACGACCGGACCCTGACGGATTTTCTCTACGGCGGCGATCAGGTGTACAGGCTCAAGCAGGAGATGGTGCTCGGCGTCGGCGGCGTACGGCTGCTGGCGGCGCTGGATTTCCAGATCCGCCACTACCACATGAACGAGGGGCACGCGGCGCTGCTGGCACTCGAGTTATTGCGCCGAACGGCCCGGCCGGGTCGCGAGATTCATCCGGGCGAGTCCTCCTACGACCTGCCGCGGGTGCGCGAGATGTGCATCTTCACGACCCATACCCCGGTCGAAGCGGCCCTGGACCGGTTCGACTACGCCCTGTTCCGCAGGATCGCCGGCATGCCCGTCGATGAAGCGATGCTGCGCCAGCTCGCGGGCGAGAACGAGGTGAACCTCACGCGTCTCGGGCTCAACGTCGCCGAGTACGTCAACGGGGTGGCCGAGCGCCACGCGCAGACGACGCGTCGCATGTTTCCGGGGTTCACCGTCGCCGCGATCGCCAATGGCGTGCATCCGCGGACCTGGACCTGCAGCGCCTTCGCCAGACTCTACGACGAGCACCTCCCCGGATGGCAGTGCCAACCCGAGCGTCTCGCGCATGCCGAGTACCGCATTCCGGCCGACGCGGTCCGCCGGGCGCATGCCGATGCCAAGGCGGAACTGCTGGCCGAGATCGCCGGGCAGGGGCCGCGCTTCGACCCCTCGCGCCTGACGATCGGCTTCGCGCGTCGCATGACCGGTTACAAGCGACCGGATCTGCTCTTCTTCGACCTCGATCGATTGCGCGAAATCGCCCGACGGCATCCGCTGCAGCTCGTGTTCGCGGGCAAGGCCCATCCGCGCGACGCGCCCGGCAGGTCACTGATACAGGCATTGCATCGCTCGCTGGCGGCGGTTGGGCCCGACATCGCCGCCGTCTATCTGCCGAACTACGACCTGCGCCTGGCCAAGATCCTGGTCGCCGGCGTCGACCTCTGGCTCAACACGCCGCAACCGCCGCTCGAGGCTTCGGGGACCAGCGGCATGAAGGCGGCCTTCAACGGCGTGCCGAGCCTCAGTGTGCTCGACGGCTGGTGGCTCGAAGGCCATGTCGAGGGCGTCACGGGATGGGCGATCGGCGACGGGGTGCAGCACGATCCACAGATCGATGCCGTGTCTCTTTACGAGAAGCTGGAGCGCGCGGTGCTGCCGCGCTTCCACGCGGAGCCGCACGAGTGGACGTCCGTGATGCTGGCCACGATCAGCCGGAACGCGTCGCTGTTCCACAGCGATCGGATGATGCACCGCTACGCCGTCGACGCCTATCTGCATTGATCGGTGGCGCGGGGTCCGCGTGGCGCCCGCGAGCCGGGTGGTCGCTTCAGTCCGCGAACAGGCTGTACAACTCCTCTTCCTGTGCGAAATGCAGCGAGAGTATCGCGTGCAGCCCGTAGAGCACCCTGCGCAGATCGCGCAAATCCTCGGGTCCGGGACCCTCGGGCGGTAGCTGGGCGACCAGGCGCGCATAGAGGCGCGCGAGCCGGTAGATCTCCGAATGCGTTCGTACGAGCGGTCCCGCGGGCGCCTCGTTCTTCAGCATGCGCTCGATCAGCGGGTAGGCCGCACGCTCCTCCTCGCGCTCATGCGGCAATACCTCCTCGTCGAGGATCGCGCGCAGGCGTTCGAGTTGCGCGCGCGCCTCGCCGCGCGCCAGGGACTCGAGCCGCGATGCGACCGCCGCCAGTTCGGCGACGTGCGCACGCAGCGTGCGATGCTGGTCCGCAAAAGCCCGGGCGACCCGCCGGCTCTGCGGGTCGGGGCGCGCGATCCGGCCCGCGTCGCCGAGCGCGCGCAGAGCGTTCAGGATCACCAGCACATCGATCCCCTCCTGCAGCAAGGCGCCGGCGACCGGGCTCAGGCGTCCCGCGACGGCGAAGCCCATCGCGAGCAGGGACAGCCCCATGCCCACGAACACGCTCTGGAGCGCGATGCGCCGGGTGCGCTGGGCGATGCCGATCGCGAGCGGCAGGCCGTCGAACCGGTCCGAGGTCAGCACCACGTCCGCGGCTTCGGAGGCGGCGGTGGCGCCGCGGGCGCCCATGGCGATGCCGACATCGGCGAGGGCCAGGGCCGGCGCATCGTTGATGCCGTCGCCGACCATGGCGGTGATCCCCTCCGCGCGCACCTCGCGCACGACCGAGACCTTGTCGGCGGGGGTGCGCTCCGCGAACACCCGATC
>JAGWPY010000084.1 GCA_028870275.1 Gammaproteobacteria bacterium
ATGGAGATCGATGGGCCTTGCATGTGGGGGCGATCCGTTGAGCCGTTGTTCGGTCGCGCCGCAGTCTACCCCTTGCGCCCCGACGGCCGCCAGTGGCCGGTGCCTGCCGTGAGGCGGGAGAAGGCGGAGGCGCGCCTGTGCGGCCGCCGCGGTTTCGATACACTGTGAGGATGTCCATCCCGCAACTCGAACCGATTGAGACGGCGAGCCGCGACGAACTGCGCGCGCTGCAGCTTCGGCGCCTGCGCTGGTCGCTCGAGCATGCCTACGAGCACGTCGCGCACTACCGGCGCAGTTTCGACGCGGCCGGCGTGCATCCCGCCGATCTGCGCGACCTCGCCGATCTGGCGCGCTTTCCTCTGATGGGCAAGGCCGAGCTGCGCGAACACTATCCATTCGGTCTGTTCGCCGTGCCGCGCGAACAGGTGGTGCGCATTCATGCATCGAGCGGTACGACCGGCAAGCCCACCGTGGTCGGTTACACGGCCCGCGACATCGACACCTGGGCGGGGCTGGTCGCCCGTTCGATCCGCGCCGCGGGCGGGCGTCCCGGCGATACGGTGCACGTGTCCTATGGATACGGCCTGTTCACGGGCGGCCTCGGTGCGCATTATGGCGCGGAGCGGCTCGGCTGCACCGTGATCCCGATGTCCGGCGGACAAACCGAGCGCCAGGTGCAGCTGATTGCCGATTTCAAGCCGCGAATCATCATGGTGACGCCCTCCTACATGCTGGTGCTGATCGAGGAGATGGTGCGTCAGGGAATGGACCCGCGGTCCAGCTCGCTGCGGATCGGTATCTTCGGCGCCGAACCCTGGACCAACTCGATGCGCGAGGAGATCGAGTCGGCCGCCGGAATCGACGCGCTCGACATCTACGGTCTCTCGGAAGTCATGGGCCCGGGCGTCGCCTGCGAGTGCGTCGAGTCGAAGGACGGCCCGGTGATCTGGGAGGATCATTTCTATCCGGAGATCATCGATCCGGCGACCGGTCGCGTCCTCGAGGACGGACAATCGGGCGAGCTGGTGTTCACCTCGCTCAGCAAGGAGGCGCTGCCGGTGATCCGTTACCGTACGCGCGATCTGACCCGGCTCCTGCCGCCGACGTCGCGGGCGATGCGCCGCATGGACAAGATCACCGGCCGCACCGACGACATGCTGATCATCCGCGGGGTGAATCTGTTCCCAACCCAGGTCGAGGAGCTGATCCAGCGCGTACCGCAGCTCACCATGCAGTATCAACTGCTGGTCACGCGCGAGGGTCATCTCGACGCGCTCGAAGTGAAGGTCGAGGTGCGTGCCGACGCCTGGCCGCAGCTCTCGAAGCCCGCGCTCGGCGATCTGGCCAAGGCGCTGCGCCATCACATCAAGTCCTACATCGGCGTGAGCGCGACCGTCACGCCGGTCGGGCCGAACACGATCGAGCGCGGCGTCGGCAAGGCCCGTCGCGTGATCGATCGGCGCGAAGAGTCCGCGTCCGCGAATTAGTCCCTGCCGCGGCCGAGGTGACCGAGCGGCAGGCGCGCCGAACGCTTGATCGTCTGCAGCACGATGCTCGAGTGCACGTCGCGTACCCCCGGAATCGCCAGCAGCCCCTTCAGCACGACGTTGCTGAGCGCATCGAGATCGGTGGCCATGACGAGCAGCATGAAGTCGTATTCCCCGGTGGTCGCCTGACAGCTGACCACGGGCTCCAGGTCGGCGAGCGCGCGAGCGAACGAGGCGACGTTCTCCTCGACGTGCCGCTCGAGCTTGACCTGCACATAGGCCATCACCTGCAGGCCGATCGCGCGTGGATTCAGCACCGCCGCGTAACCCTCGATCACTCCGCCCTGCTCCATCTGCCTGACTCGCCGGGCGCAGGGCGTGTGCGACAGGCCGGTCCTCTCGGCGAGATCGACGATGCTGCGGCGTCCGTCGCGTTGCAGTTCGTCGAGCAGCCGGGTGTCGGTCGGATCGAGTTTCATGCCGGTCTTCCTCGTGATCGAGATAAATGGGGATATTCGCTAAAAATAGATCTTTAGGCGAGCATTTTTGGTGATTATCGGCCGGCGGGCGTTCATATAATCGTTCGATCTGGGCCACGAGGCCGGGGAGTCATCCATGAACGCAGTCGAGCCTTGGCCGCGCTCCGCCGGCCCTCGCGAGGATCGATCGGCGGCCGATCCTGGCGTGCCGGCCCCGGGCCTCGACTGGGAGCGGGTCGTACGCGGCGCTCTGCTGTCGCGCGCACTCGACGATCTCGAGGAGACCCGACTCCTGCCGGCGCGACGCCTTTTCTACCAGTTCAGCGCGCGCGGACACGAGGTGACCCAGGCCATGCTCGCGCAGTACCTGACGGGTCCGCGCGATGCGGTCGGCGCCTACTATCGATCGCGTCCGCTGCTTCTCGCCCTCGGCCTGCCCTGTGCGGACGCGCTCGCCGGCAGCCTGATGCGCGCGAACGGCGCGAGCGGCGGTCGCGACATCGGCGTGGTGTTCAACTGGCCGCGCGCCGAGGGCGCCTGTGTGCTGCCCGCCTGCGGCGGGGTCGGCGCCCAGTACACGCCGGCCGCCGGCTGGGCCCAGGCGATCCGCTATCGCGCGCTGGTGCTCGGCGACCGTCGCTACGAGCATTGCATCGCGGTCGCGCACGGTGGCGAGGCCTCGACGGCGACCAACGGCTTCTGGGCCGCCTTGAACCTCGCGACCACGCAGCGTTTGCCCTTGCTGCTGTTCATCGAGGACAACGGCTACGGCATCTCGGTCACGTCTGATTGGCAGACGCCGGGCGGGAACATCGCCGAGAACCTGCGCGCATTCTCGGGTCTATACGCGCTCGAGGCCGATGCCGCGGAGCCGATGCGAGCCGCGGAGGCGATCGCCGCGGCCGTGAATCACGTGCGTGTCGGCGAGGGACCTGCGTTGCTGCGCCTGCGTGTGCCGCGCCTCTGCGGCCACTCGGGCCAGGACACGCAGACCTACAAGAGCGCCGAGCAGATCGACGCCGAACGGGCACGGGACCCGCTCGCGGCCCTGAAGCGGATGCTGCAGGAGCGAGGGCTTTCCGCGGCGCGATGGGAAGCGCTCGAACGCGAGGCCGCATCGAGCGTCGAGGCCGCGTTGGCCGAGGCCGAACGGCAACCGCCCGCGGATCCGGATTC
>JAGWPY010000085.1 GCA_028870275.1 Gammaproteobacteria bacterium
GGCCGGCGTGCGCGTGCGCTTGCTGATCGATGGCGTCGGCGCGTTGTTCCTCGCGCGCGCCGAACGCGCCCGACTCGCCGCCGGCGGCGTCGAGTTGTCGGTGTTCTCGCCGCTGCTCGCACGACGCACCAGCGGCCCAAGGAACCTGCGCAATCACCGCAAGCTCGTGATCGCCGATGGCGCACGGCTCTGGGCCGGTGGCCGCAATCTCGCCGCCGAGTACTTCGAAGGACGACCCGCCGAGCGCCCCTGGCGCGACCTGTCGCTCGACCTGAGCGGTGCGGTCTGCGCGGCGGCCGCCCGCAGGTTCGAGACCGACTGGATCGCCTCCGGGGGCGCACCCGCGGATCTCGCCGCCGATCCCGGGTCGCCGGCGCTGCGGGCCGGCGACGCGCCGCTCGCGCCGTCGGGCCTCGCGCAATTCCTGCCGAGCGGACCGGACCAGACCGAGGACACGGTCCAGGCCCTGCTGATCGACGGCTGCTTCCGCGCCGAACGCCGGATCGTCGCGGTCACGCCCTATTTCGTGCCGGACGCGGCGCTCGAGACGGCTCTGCGGCTCGCCGCCCACCGCGGCGTCGAGATCGACGTCTGCCTGCCGCTGCGCTCGAACCATCGGCTCGCCGACTTCGCCCGTCACCGCGCTCTGCGCTCGCTCTGCGACGCCGGTGCGCGTTTTCACCTCCTTCCCGAGATGATCCACGCCAAGGCCGTCGTGATCGACGACTCGCTCGCACTCTGCGGCTCGGTGAACCTCGACTCGCGCAGCCTGCTCCTCAATTACGAGTCGGCGCTGGTGCTATACGGCGCGGCCGAGATCGACTGGATCCATGAATGGATCCGCGCGCTCCTGCCGCTCACGCGCACCTACGAGCGACGCCGCCCCGGTTTGTGGCGCGACGTCGCCGAGGGACTGCTGCTCACGCTCGCCTATCAGCTCTGATCGCGCGCCGTCCCTGCCGCCGGTGTATGCTTCGCGAGTACCTGCCGCACGGGACGCACGGTGGAGTTCAAGGACTACTACGGGATCATGGGGGTCGCGCGCGATGCGACCGAAGCCGAGATCAAGCAGGCTTATCGCAAGCTCGCGCGCAAATATCACCCCGACGTCAGCAAGGCGAAGGACGCCGAAGCGCGCTTCAAGGAGGTCGGCGAGGCCTACGAGGTCCTCAAGAACCCGGAGAAGCGCGCCGCCTACGACCAGCTCGGCTCCGGCCACCGCGCCGGCGAGAACTTCCGTCCACCGCCGGACTGGGGCTCGGGTTTCGAGTTCAGCGGCGGCGCGGAACAGGGCGCCTACAGCGATTTCTTCGAGGCGCTGTTCGGACGGGCCGCGGGCGGCGGCGCGCCGCCCGGATTCGGCGGCCGGCGCGGTGCCGCGCCGGGGGCGCCGCCGGGCTCTCGCGGCGAGGATCACCACGCCAGGATACTGCTCGACCTCGACGCGACGCTCGACGGCGGCACGCGCTCGATCGGGCTGCGTGTGCCGCATCTCGATGCCTCCGGCAGGCTGGAGCTGCGCGAACGCACGCTCGCCGTGAAGATCCCGAAGGGGATCCTGCCCGGACAGACGATCCGGCTCGCGGGCCAGGGCATGCAGGTGCACGGTGGGACTGCGGGCGATCTGTACATCGAGGTGGAATTCGCGGCGCACCCGCTGTACCGGGTCGACGGCCGCGACCTGCTGCTCGAGCTGCCGGTCGCGCCCTGGGAGGCCGCGCTCGGCTCGAGCGTGCAGGCGCCGACCCCGGGCGGCGCGATCGACCTGAAGATCCCCGCGGGCTCGCACGCCGGCACGAAACTGCGGGTCAAGGGCCGCGGCATTCCGGCCGATCCGCCCGGCGATCTCTACGTCGAATTGCAGATCGCCTTGCCGCCGGCCGCGGACGAGAAGGCGCGCGCGGCCTATCGGGCGTTCGCGGCGGCCGCGCCGTTCGATCCACGCGCGCGCCTCGGAGGGTGAATCGATCATGACCCGATCCGAAGTCGAAGTATTGACCGGCGCGATCGTCGAGTGCGGCTCACCACTCACCCTCGAGGAGCTCTGCAGGCTCTGCGCGGTGGACTCGCAGCGGATCGTTGCGCTCGCCGAAGAGGGCATTTTGCCCGGCGCGACCGGACCGGCGCAGCACTGGAGGTTCGGCGGCGCCGCGTTGCGCCGGGCGCGTGTCGCCCTGCGCCTGCAGCGCGATCTCGAAGTCAACCTCGCCGGCGTCGCGCTCGTGCTCGATCTGCTCGACGAGATCGAGGAACTGCGGAGGCGGCGGTGAAGTCCGGCACTGCGCGCCTGCACGAACTCGGCCAGAGCATCTGGGTCGACAACATCACGCGCGCGATGCTCGACGACGGCACTCTGCGGCGCTACCTGCGCGACTACGACGTGACCGGCCTGACCTCGAACCCGACGATCTTCGACGAAGCGATCCGCGGCACCGCCGCCTACGACGCCGACATCCGCGCATCGGCGCGCCTCGGCCTCTCGGCCGAGGACTCGTTCGTCCGGATCGCGCTCGCCGACCTCACTCGGGCGGCCGACGAGTTCCGCGAGGTCCACGCCGCCAGCGGCGGGCTCGACGGCTGGGTCTCGATGGAGGTCTCGCCTCTGCTCGCCGACGACGCGCCCGCCACGGTGGAGGCCGCCCGCCGGATCCACGCGCTCGCGGGCCGCGACAATCTGTTCGTGAAGATCCCCGGCACGAACGCCGGCCTGCGCGCGATCGAGGACTCGATCTTCGCGGGAGTGCCGGTCAACGTGACGCTGCTGTTCTCGCGCGAGCAGTATCTGGCCGCGGCCGAGAGCTATCTGCGGGGCATCGAGCGACGCATCGCCGCCGGCCTCGACCCGCGGGTCGCGTCGGTCGCTTCGGTGTTCGTGAGCCGCTGGGACCGCGCGGTCGCCGATCCCGCGGGCGGACCCCTCGAACACGGACTCGGCATCGCGATCGCGCGTTGCTGCTACCGCGCCTACCGCGAACTGCGGGCCTCGGCGCGCTGGCGGACCCTCGAGAGGGCCGGCGCGATCGCCCAGCGTCTGCTCTGGGCGAGCACCGGCGTGAAGGACCCCAATGCCCGGGCGAGCACCTACGTCGAAGCCCTCGCGGCGCCGGAGACGATCGATACCATGCCCGAGAAGACCCTGCTCGCATTCGCCGCCGAGGGGCGCTTGGGCGGCGTGCTCGACGCCGATGACCGTGAGGCGCTGGCGGTGATCGAACGGTACGAGCGCGCAGGCACCGACGTCTCGGCGCTCGCAGCGCGCCTGCAGCGCGAGGGGGCCGCCGCGTTCGTCGCCTCCTGGCGGGATCTGATGGGAAGGATCGCCGCGAAGAGTGCGGCTCTCGAGGGAACATGAGCACGAGCGTGCACGAACACGCGGGTGAGCCCGCGCCCGCGTCCTGCCTGACCGACGTCCCGCGGCTGGTCACGGCGTACTTCGCGCTGCGGCCGGATCCCGCGGTCGCGAGCCAGCGGGTCGCATTCGGCACTTCGGGACACCGCGGCGTCTCCTTCGAGGCGGGCTTCAACGAGTGGCACGTCCTCGCGATCACCCAGGCGATCTGCGATCTGCGGCGCAGCCGCGGCATCGACGGTCCCCTGTTCATCGGCTGCGACACCCATGCGCTGTCGGCCCCGGCGTTCGCGAGCGCCCTCGAGGTGCTCGCCGCGAACGGCGTCGATACCATGATCTCCGCCGGCGACGAGTACACGCCGACGCCCGCCGTGTCGCACGCGATCCTCGAGTACAACCGCGGCCGCGAATCGGGCCTCGCCGATGGCGTGGTGATCACGCCCTCGCACAACCCTCCGGACAGCGGCGGTTTCAAGTACAACCCGCCGAATGGCGGGCCCGCCGACGGCGACGTCACCGCCGCGATCGAGAAGTCCGCCAACGCCGCGCTCGAGAACGGGCTGCGTGCGGTGCGACGCCGTGGATTCGCCGATGCTCTGCGTGCCTCGACCACGCATCGTCACGACTACCTCGGACGCTACGTCGAGCAGATACCGCAGGTGATCGACGTCGAGGCGATCCGCGCCTCCGGCGTACGGATCGCGGTCGACCCGCTCGGCGGCGCGGGAGTGCACTATTGGCAGCGCATCGCCGAGCGACACCGCCTGCGTCTCGACATCCTGAACGAGTCGGTCGACCCGACGTTCCGCTTCATGACGCTCGACTGGGACGGGCGCATCCGCATGGATCCGTCCTCGCCCTATGCAATGCGCCGCCTGATCGCGCTGCGCGAGCGCTACGACGTCGCCTTCGCCTGCGACACCGACCACGACCGGCACGGCGTCGTGGCACGCAGCCGCGGACTGCTGCCCTCGAATCATTACCTCTCGGTGGCGATCGACTACCTCTTCCGTCACCGCGCTGCCTGGCGCGCCGACGCGTCGATCGGCAAGACCATCGTCAGTTCCTCGATGATCGACCGGATCGGCACCCGCCTCGGGCGCCGGGTGCAGGAGACGCCGGTCGGGTTCAAATGGTTCGCCGCGGGCCTCGCCGACGGCTCGATCGGTTTCGCCGGCGAGGAGAGCGCCGGCGCGGCGTTCGCGCGCATCGACGGCCGTGCCTGGACGACCGACAAGGACGGCATCGCGCCCGCCCTGCTCTCGGCCGAGATCACCGCACGCACCGGCCGCGATCCGGGAGAGTGCTACGCCGCGCTCGAGGAGGCGCTCGGCCGCGTTTACGCCGACCGGGTCGAGGCCGCCGCCGACGCCGCGCAGAAGAAGCGATTGTCCGGGCTCGCTCCCGAACGCATCGCCTCGAAGACCCTGGCCGGAGAGCCGATTCTCGCGGTGCTGAACAAGGCACCGGCCAATGGCGCCTCGTTCGGCGGCATCAAGGCGATCACGGCCTCGGGCTGGTTCGCAGCCCGTCCCTCGGGCACCGAGGACATCTACAAGATCTACGCGGAAAGCTTTCGCGACGAGAAGCACCTGCGCGAGATCCTGGCCGAGGCGCAACGCATCGTCGATAGCGCGCTCACTCGGTCTTGATCGCGTGCCCGCCGAACTGGTTGCGCATCGCCGCGAGCAGTTTGTCCGAGAATGAGTCGGTATCGCGGGAACGCAGCCGTTCGAGCAGGGCCTGGGTGATCGCGACCGCGGGCACGCCAAGTTCGATCGCTTCGGCAACCGTCCAGCGGCCCTCGCCGGAGTCCGCCACGTAGGGCGCGATCCCGGCGAGCGTCGGGTTCCTGGCGAGCGCATCGGCGGTCAGGTCGAGCAGCCAGGAACGCACCACGCTGCCATGGCGCCAGATCTCGGCGACCTTCGCCAGATCGAGCGCAAACTCGCTCTTGTGGCTCAGGATCGAGAAGCCCTCGGCATAGGCCTGCATGAGTCCGTATTCGATGCCGTTGTGGATCATCTTCGTGAAGTGACCGGCACCGACCGGACCGACGTGCCCCCAGCCGCGATCCGGCGCAGGCGCGAGCGTCTCGAACAGCGGGCGCAGCCGCGAGACCACCGCGGCATCGCCGCCGATCATGAGACTGTAGCCTTCCGCGAGGCCCCAGACGCCGCCGCTCGTGCCGCAGTCGATCAGCGCGATCTGCCGCCTCGCGACCTCGGCCGCATGCCGTTGCGTATCCCGGTAGTGGGAATTGCCGCCGTCGACGATCACGTCGCCCGCCGTAAGGAGTGGCGCGAGACGTTCGATCGTCTCGGCGGTCGGCGCACCCGCAGGCACCATCATCCACAGGACTCGTGGCGGCGCCAGTGCGCCGACCAGCGCCTCCAGGGTCGACGCGCTGCGTGCGCCGAACCCCTCGATCGCCCGGCGGGCGCTCTCGGCCGGATCGTAGCCGGTCACGCGATGGCCGCCGCCGATCAGGCGCCGCGCCATGTTCGCACCCATCTTGCCGAGACCGATCATCGCGATGTCCATGGCCGCTCCTTGAGGTACTTCGCGGGGCGCTGTCGGCGCGCCTCGCCTCAATCGTCGAGGTAAACGCTGATCGAATGCGCGGTGAGCGTGCGCGACGCCGCCGCATAGGTTCCCCGCGCGCTCAGCGTCGTGGCGCGCGCCCTGCCGAGCGCCGCCTGCAGGGCCGCGGCGAAGTCGGTGTAATGAGCGTAGGAGTCGATGGTCGCCGAGGCCGCGTGCCCGATCGAGTAGACCGCATCGTCGGTCGATGCGGCGGGCACGATCACAGGATCGCCGCCGAGCGTCGCCAGATCGAGCGTTTCGGCGCCGAAGTCGAGCACATGTCTCGCGCCGATCGTGCCGTTCGCCGCGTCGATCACCAGCTCCGCGCCACCCTGCGAAGCGAACGGCCGCGCGCTGCCCGCGCTTCCCCAGTCGACCGTGAGCTCGGCCTCGATCGTGCTCTGGTCGGCGAGCGCCGCGGCCGCGAAATCCGGCGGCGCGGCGCCGAATGCGCCGGCGAGACCCGAAGCCGAGACCGGCGTGCCCACGGTCGCGTTGCCGAGGTCGAGCGTGCCCGTCGACACCGAATACTGCGCCGCGTTCGCATCGAGCGTGCTCGAGCCGCCGGTGCCGGTGAAATCGAATCCGGCGGCGCTGCGACCGCCGAGGCGCGCGAGTGCGAGCGTGAGCGCTCCGCTCACGCTGCCGGTGACGAGCCCCTCGGCCCGCGAATCGTACAGCTGGATCCGGCCGCCGCTCGCGTCGAGCGAGGCGTCGCCCTGGGCATCGGTCGCGAGCTGCCCGTATGCCGCGATCCGCGAACCGACCGACAGATCCGCGACCGAGCGCGCGGTGCCGGGAGGATCGCCAGGTCGCGTCACGACGGTCGCCCCGCCGAGCGTCACGGTCGCGGTGCCGGTCACGTACTGATCCGCGCTCACGGTCGATCCCGGCCCGAGCGCGGGCGTGAGAGTCGCGCCGCTCAGGGTGAGGAGGTTGCCGCCACGCGCGCGGACCACGCCGGAGAGCCGTCCGAACCCGGCGCTGCGCGCGCTGCTGCCCGCGAGCACCTGCGTGGCGGTGTAAGTCACGTCCTGCATCGGCGTGGACGCACCGGGCGCCGCACCGGTTCCGGGCAGGCTCCAGGCGCCCAGCGCCATGGTCTCGGTACCGGCGCCCGCCGAGGCGAGCGCGCCGAAGCCCCCCGCTCCGACCGCGGCAGTCCCGTCGACTTCGTAGAGCGTGTTCCCCGCCGTCGCGACGGCGAGCGGCGTGCCACCTCCGGGAGCCGCGTCGAACGGCGCGACCGCGGTCGTATAGCCCGCCGTGGCCGCGTCGATCGAGGCGATCGAACCATCGAGGCGCAGCGGCTTCTGGTCGATCGGCAGGGTGCTCGCCTCGATCATCGGCGTGACCGTCACCACGCCGCGGCCGAGGTCGACGAGGTTCGAGGCCGCGAGGTCGAGGCGCAGCGCAATGCTCGAAGTCTGGTTGGCGGCGATCCGCAGAGGCTGGGCCGGATCGAAATTCAGGGTCAGCGTGCTGAGGCCGAGCGGCAGCCCGGAGGCGCCGACCGCCGTGAGCTTCTCGCCGCCGGGACTGCCGTCGTCGGCGACGATCTGCGCCGAACCGTAGTCGAGCGTGACGATCGCGCTCGAGTAGCGACCGGCGGGCGCCGAGGCGGCGCCGACGATCGTCCCGACGTCCACGAGCCGGGCGAAATCCACCGTGACCGGCGCGGCGAGCACCGGCACCGCCGAGGAGCCGCCGAGCGGCTGCAGGGCGATCGACCGCAGCCGGATCCGGTAGGTCAGAAAATGCGTACGCGAGGCCGTCAGGGTCACGACCGCGCTGCCGCTGCAGGCCGCCACCGCGAACGCGAGAACGCACACCAGGGCCGCCGCCAGCGGCCCGTGCGCTCGCCAGGGACGGCGAGCGAGCGGCGAGCGGCGGGGCGAACGGTCCATATGCCGATCCTAACCCGCCGAAGGTCGATTTTCGTTAAGTATTGCCGGTTCCGGCGCGGGGTTAATTTGCTAGCATTCGCCGTTCATGAGCCGCAGCCACCTCCCGCAGATCGACAAGCCGCTGATCCTCGGCATCGGCGGCACCACCCGCTCGGGCTCATCGTCGGAGCGCGCGATGCGCTATGTGCTCGCACGCGCCCGCGAACTTGGCGCGGAAACCGAATTCCTGACCGGCCCGCAGCTGGTGCTGCCGATCTACGTTCCGGAAGACGCGGGCCGCGACCCGGGCGTGCGCCGCCTGGTCGAGTCGTTGCGGCGGGCGAACGGACTCGTGGTCGCCTCTCCGGGCTACCACGGCTCCCTGTCCGGTCTGATCAAGAACGCTCTCGATTACGCCGAGGACCTGCGCAATGACTCGCCCCCCTATCTCGAGGATCGCGCGGTCGGGCTGATCAGCTGCGCGACCGGCTGGCAGGCCACGGGCGCGACGCTCGCGGCGCTGCGCTCGATCGTCCATGCGCTGCGCGGCTGGCCGACGCCGCTCGGCGTCGCGATCAACACCAGCGACTGCCGCTTCGACGAGGAGAACCGGCCGTCGGTCGCCGCGGTCGAACAACAGTTGGCGACGCTCGCCGCGCAGGTCGTGCGCTTCGCGGAACGTCGCGCCGCCCACGAGCGGCTCACGCGCGCCGACGCCGTGCGCTCCGGCTGAAGTGGACGTGATCCGCCGATGACGGCCACCGCGCACGATCATCGCCGGATGAGCGCGGGCTGGGGGCTCGCGGTACTCGCCGCGATCAACCTGTTCAACTATCTCGACCGCTACGTCGTGCCGGCTCTGTTCGAGAGCCTCAAGGGATCGAGCCTGCACCTCTCCGACGCGAACCTGGGCGCGCTGATGAGCGGGTTTCTGATCGTCTACACGCTCTCCGCGCCGCTGTTCGGCGCCCTCGGCGATCGCCGCGGGCGGCCGCGGCTGATCGCCGCCGGTGTCGCGCTCTGGAGCCTCGCGACCGCGCTGTCGGGACTCGCCGGCTCTTTTCTGACCCTGCTTGGCGCGCGCGCCTCGGTCGGCGTCGGCGAGGCCGCCTACGGCACGATCGCCCCGAGCCTGCTCTCCGATTACTACCCGGCCGCGCGCCGCGGTCGGGTGATGGCCATTTTCTTCTGCGCGATCCCGGTCGGCTCGGCGCTTGGCTACGTGATTGGCGGACTGATCGACGCCCGGTTCGGCTGGCGCCCCGCATTCTTCGTCGCCGGCGCCCCCGGGATCCTGCTCGCCGCGACCTGCCTGCGGCTGAAGGATCCGCCGCGTGGCAGCCAGGACGCGCCGCCGCGCGGATCCGCGGGCGCCGCGCCGGACGGCACCGCCGCGGGCGGCACCGGCGCCCGCTATACGCGGCTCGCCGGCAATGCGCCCTACGTTCTCACGGTACTCGGCTACGCGGCCTACACGTTCGCGGTCGGCGGGCTCGCCGCGTGGATGCCCTCCTTCCTGGAGCGCGTGCGCGGCATGCCGCGCGCGCAGGCGACGGTCAGTTTCGGCGAGATCGTCGTGATCACCGGTTTCCTCGGCACCTTCGTCGGCGGCTGGATCGGTGACTTCTGGGCCCGGTTCACCAGTTCCGCCTTCCTGTGGCTGTGCGCGCTGTCGACGCTGCTCGCCGTACCATTCGTGTGGATCGCGCTGACCACGCCATCGCCCGGGCTGTACCTCGGCAGCATGGTGGCGGCGCAGTTCCTGCTGTTCCTGTCGACCGGACCGGTGAACGCGGCCATCGTCAACCTGGTCTCGCCGCTCGAACGCGCGACCGCGGTGGCCCTCTCGGTGTTCTCGATCCACATGCTCGGTGACGCGATTTCACCCTATCTGATCGGCGCGATCTCCGACGCCTCCTCGCTCGCCATGGCGGTGAGGATCGTGCCCGCCGCGGTGCTCGCATCCGGTGCGATCTGGGTGTTCGCCGCGCGATCGCAAACCGCGCTCGAGCGGCGCGGAGCTTCAGCCGCGGGCGCGTTCGACCGCGCTTAGGTCCTCGGCGAGGTCGGCTCGCTCGAGCAGGGACTCGAGGCCGACGGTGAGTTTGCGCCTCCAGTTCGGGTACTCGCCGTGGGTTCCGGGCACGTTGACCGGCTCGCTCATGCCGAGCAGATCCTCGATCTGCAGCGCAACCAGCGCGGCCGAGGAACCCGCCAGGAAACGGTGCATCGCATGCGCGAGCGAGGCGGTGAACGACGCCGCGCCGGAGTCGCCCCCGGTGGGCGCCAGTCCGGCTTCGGCCAGCGCGGCCAGCAGCGCCGCGCGATCGTGTTCGCGCTCGCGCCGCACCATATCCCGCGCCGCATCACCGGGGTACAGAGCGAGCCGCTCGCGCAATTCGATGTCGCTCCCCTGCCAGTAACTGCGGATCGTCGGCAGGTCGTGCGTGGTGACCGTGGCGAGCGAGCCTCGCGGATAATCCGCGGGCCGGCGGAACCGTCCGGCGTCCTTCTCGAAGATCATGACCTTGTAGTGGTAGAGGCCGGAGCGCGCCATGGCGGCACGCACCTCGTCCGGAACCACGCCGAGGTCCTCGCCGATCACCAGACAACCCGCACGCTCGCTCTCCAGCGCGAGCACGGCCATGAGCGCCTCGAGCGGATAGTGCACGTACAGGCCCTCGTCGGGCGAGACGCCGGCCGGCACCCACCAGAGACGGAACAGCGACATCACGTGGTCGAGACGCAGCGCTCCGTAGCGGCGCATGTTGGCGCGGATGACCTCGACAAAGCTCGACAGGCCCTCGGCGAGCATCGCCTGCGGGTCCTGAGGCGGCACGCCCCACCCCTGACCGCGCAGCGCGAGCGGATCCGGGGGTGCACCGATCTCCGCGGCGAGCCGGAATCGGCCGCCGTCGGACCAGACCTCGGATCCGGCCGCCGCGGCGCCGACCGCATAGTCGCCGTACAGCCCGATCGGCATGCCGAGCGAACGGGCGAGCGCCTGCGCGGCGGCGAGCTGATCCTGGGCGAGCCACTGCAGATAGAGATGGAAGTCGATCCTCTCGGCATGCTCCTTTGCGAAGCCTCGCGTGGCCTCGCCGTCGGGATCGCGGAATTCCGCGGGCCAGTTCATCCAGCCCGGATCCGTGCCGAGCGTGCCGCGAAAATACCCATCGAGCGCGTCGTAGGTCGCGTGCCGCCGGAGCGCCGACCCGCCGGCGGCGACGAACCCGGCGAACGCGGCCGCTCGCGGCGTACCCGCCGCAACCTGCCGTTCGCGAAACTCGGCGTGCAGGAGGGCGAGGATCTCGAGCTTCGCCGCGGCGACCCCGCGGTAGTCGACCCAGTCGCCCGCGCGCAGGCGGGCGAGCTCGGCACTGAACCGCGGATCGGCGACTCGCTCTCTCGCGCGCGCGCAATCGGCGAATTCGGGGACCGAAGTCACCGCGATGTACAGGACGTCGAGGAAGCGGCGATCGGAGGCCGCATAGGGACTCGCCTGCTCGGGATCGGCGAGCGCGAGCGCGTGCAGCGGGTTCAGGCCGATGAATCCGGCGCCGAGCCTCGCGAATCCGCGCACCAGATCCTGAAGATCCGCGAAGTCGCCAATGCCCCAGTTGCCGTGCGAGCGCAGCGTGTAGAGCTGCACCGCGACGCCCCAGATGCGCCGCCCCGCGGCGAGCGCCACCGGCTCGTGACACCGCGCCGGGGCGGCGACCACGCGGCAGTGCGCTGAGCGCCCGTCCACCGAGAGTTCGAGTTCGTGATAGCCCCGCGGCAGCTCGACCGGCAGCTCGAACCGGCGGCGCGAGATCCGCACACCGTCGATCTCGCCCTGTGAGGTCTCGACCAGATCCGCAACGGCGACGCGGCCCTCGAGCCGCCGGCCGTCCTCCAGATCGAGACGCCACTGCAGCTGCGCCGCCGCCTCGCCGCCCATGAAGG
Organism: Gammaproteobacteria bacterium; assembly: GCA_028870275.1. Lineage (GTDB taxonomy): Bacteria > Pseudomonadota > Gammaproteobacteria > Steroidobacterales > Steroidobacteraceae > Bog-1198. The sequence continues at coordinate 11,770 of JAGWPY010000085.1, forward strand.
CGAGATCGACCGCAAGGTGCTCCGTGTACGCGACCGCGATGCGCGGCGCGAGCGCGTGGGAAGCGGCGACCAGCGCGGCGAGTTCCTCGCTGAGCGCCGCATCGTCGTCGACGCGCACGCCCATGGCGCGAAGCACCGCGGCCTTCGCCGACGCGGGGAAGCGTCGCAGCTCGCCGCGATAGTCATGATAGGCATCGCCGATGCCGCGCAGGTGGGCGATCCGGCCGATCAACTCCTCGTTCATGCGTTCAGCTCTCGAGCAGCGCCAGGCTGCGTCCCGCGATCGTATAGACGGCCGGCGCCGGATCCCAGGGGGCATCGAAAGGTTCCGCGGCGGTGTCGAACAGACGCCGCCATGAATTCGCGGCAGGGCGCGGCAGGGCAAAGTCGAGCGCCTCGTGACCGGCATTGACGATCAGCAGCAGGCGGCCACCACCGGCCCGGCGCAGCCAGACGCCGAGCGCGCGCAATTCGCCATCGGCCCAGTCCGCCGGCCGCATTTCACCGCCCCGCGCGTGCAGCCAGGTCACGTCCTTTTCCGACTCGGCCCGCGCCGTGCCCTTGAAGTACGTGTCGCGCCGCAATTCCGGGTTCGCGCGACGCAGAGCCGTGAGCGCCGCGACGAACGCGACGAGATCGGCGTGGCGTTGCGCCCCGCTCCAGTCGACCCAGGTGATCTCGTTGTCCTGGCAGTAGGCATTGTTGTTGCCGAGCTGGCTGCGCGCGAACTCGTCGCCCGCCTGCAGCATCGGCACACCCTGCGACAGGAGCAGCGTCGCGAGCAGATTGCGCATCTGCCGCCCGCGCAGCGAGTTCACCGCGGCGTCGTCGGTCGGTCCCTCGACGCCGCAGTTCCAGCTGAGGTTGTCGGCGTGACCATCGGCGTTTCTCTCGAGGTTGGCCTCGTTGTGCCGCTCGTTGTAGGACACCAGATCGCAGAGCGTGAATCCGTCGTGCGCGGTGACGAAGTTCACGCTCGCGGTCGGCCCGCGACCCTCGTGGCGGAACAGGTCGCTCGATCCGGCGAGTCGTTCGGCGAACTCGCCGATGCGACCGCCGTCGCCCCGCCAGAAGGCCCGCATCGTGTCGCGGTACCGGTCGTTCCACTCCGACCAGCCGGGCGGAAATCGCCCGAGCTGATACCCGCCGAGCCCCACGTCCCAGGGTTCGGCGATCAGCTTGACGAAGCTGAGCGCCGGGTCCGCGCGAATCTCCTCGAAGATCGGCGCATGCTCGTCGAATCCCCGCTCGCCGCGCCCGAGCACCGTGGCGAGATCGAAGCGGAAACCGTCGACGTGCATCTCCTCGACCCAGTGGCGCAGGCAGTCGACGATCAGGGCGCGCACCGCGGGATCGGCGCAGTTCACCGTGTTGCCGCACCCGGTCGAGTTCTCGTAGTAGCGGCGGTCCCCGGCGAGCAGCCGGTAATAGGTCGGGTTGTCGATGCCGCGCAGCGACCAGGTGGGTCCCTGCTCGTTGCCCTCGGCCGTGTGGTTGAACACGACGTCGAGCACCACTTCGATGCCGGCCGCGTGCAGGGCCTTGACCATCGTCTTGAACTCGCCGGAGGGATCGGAGATCGCGTACTCACGCGCCGGCGCGAACCAGGCGATCGGGTTGTAGCCCCAGTAGTTGGTCAGGCCCCGGTCACGCAGGAAGTCCTCGGCGAGGAAGGCCTGGCAGGGCAGAAGTTCGAGCGTGGTCACGCCGAGCCGCCTGAGGTGGTCGATCACCGCCGGCTGCGCGAGACCGAGATACTTGCCGCGCAGCGCCGCGGGAACGAGCGGGTGGCGCATCGTGTAGCCCTTGACGTGCAGCTCGTAGATCACCGTGTCGCGCCACGGAACGGCCGGCGTGCGGTCGCCGCGCCAGTCGAAGCGCGGATCCACGAGACGCGCCCGCAGCGGCGGACCCGGCACGATGTCGCGCGCATAGGGATCGAGTAACGGCCGATCGGGGTCGAACCGCAACCCCGCGGCCGGGTCGTCGGGTCCGTCGACATGGAACGCGTATTCGCTGCCGTAGCCGACCCGCCGCAGGGACACCTGGCCGTGCCAGACGTCGCCGGTGCGCTCGGGCAGGACGAATCGCGACTGCTCGAGGCCGCTGCGCGCGTCGTAGAGCGCCACGCTGACCCCGGTCGCATGCCGGGAATGCACAGCGAAGTTCACGCCATGGCGTGTCCACGTGGCGCCGAGGGGCCGCGGCTGTCCGCCCTGCACCCAGCGCACGTCAGCCGGGTCCGAGCAGGAACACGGCGCCGAGCGGCGGGAGGTCGACCCGAATCGAGCAGGGGAATCCCTGCCACGGCTCCGCCTCGCTCGCGACGGTCGCCTGGCGGTTGTAGCCCGAGCCGCCGAAACGGGGCTCGTCGGTGTCCAGGATCTTGCGGTACTCGCCGGCAGCCGGGACGCCGAGGCGATAGCCGCCGCGGGGCACCGGAGTCGCGTTGAACGCGCACACGATGGATGCGCCGAGCGCCCCGCCGACCGCATTGCGCTGGAATGCGAACACGCTCTCCTCGGCATTGTGCAGGTCGATCCAGCGGAATCCCTCGGGCTCGCAGTCGCCCGAGTGCAACTGCGGGCTCGCCTCGTAGAGCCGGTTGAGCTCGCGCACGCAGTCGCGCAGCGCCGCATGGGTCGCCTCGCCGGCGAGCGGCCAGTCGAGCTGATCGTGATCCCGCCACTCGCGCCACTGACCGAACTCCGATCCCATGAACAGCAGTCGTTTGCCCGGATGGCCGGTCATGTAGGCGAGCAGCAGGCGGAAATTCGCCCTCTTCTGCCAGTCGTCGCCCGGCATCTTGTCGAGCAGCGCGCGTTTGCCGTGCACCACCTCGTCATGCGAGATCGGCAGGATGAAGTTCTCCGACCACGCGTACATGAACGAGAACGTGATCAGCTGATGGTTCCAGCGTCGATGCACCGGATCCATCGAGAAGTATTTGAGGGTGTCGTTCATCCACCCCATGTTCCACTTGAAATTGAAGCCCAGACCGCCGTGTTCGGGGGGTTGCGACACGCCGGGAAATGCGGTCGATTCCTCGGCGATCGTGATCACCCCGGGATGCGCCCGGTGCACCGCGTCGTTCATCTCGCGCAGGAAATCGATCGCCTCGATGTTCTCGCGCCCTCCGTGGCGGTTCGGCAGCCACTCTCCCGGCCTCCGGCTGTAGTCGAGATAGAGCATCGAGGCCACGGCGTCGACGCGCAGCCCGTCGACGTGGAAGCGGTCGAACCAGTACAGCGCGTTCGCCGTCAGAAAGTTGCGGACCTCGTGCCGGCCGTAGTTGAAGATCTTCGTGCCCCAGTCGGCGTGTTCGCCGAGGCGCGCGTCGGCGTGCTCATAGAGCGCGGTGCCGTCGAACGAGGCGAGACCGTGTTCGTCGCGGGGGAAATGCGCGGGCACCCAGTCGAGGATCACGCCGAGTCCGGCCTCGTGGCAACGGTCGATGAAATCCATCAGCTCGAGCGGCCCGCCGTAGCGCGAAGTGGGCGCGTAGTAGCCGGTGACCTGATAACCCCAGGATGCGTCGAGGGGATGCTCGGCGACGCCCATCAGCTCGAGGTGCGTGTAACCGAGCTCGAGCGCATAGGGAATCAGCTGCTCGGCCGCTTCGCTCCAGCTCATGAAGGGCGGCGAACGCTCGTGCCAGGGGCGCCGCCAGGAGCCGAGATGCACCTCGAAGATCGAGATCGGAGTCCGCCGGGGATCGAGGCGCCCCCGCCGCTCGAGCCACGGCGCGTCTCGCCATCGATGACCCTCGAGCGAGGCGACCACGGAGCAATTGCCGGGCCGCAGCTGCGAAGCGAACGCATACGGATCGCTCTTCAGCAGCATCCGGCCGTCGCGACTGCGAAGCTCGTATTTGTATGCGGTGCCCGCCCCGAGCCCGGGTACGAACCCCTCCCACACACCGGACACGCCGCGGCCCCGAAGAGGATGGCGACGGCCGTCCCAGTCGTTGAACGGTCCGACCACGGAGACCGACTCGGCATTGGGCGCCCAGACCGCGAATCGCACTCCATCGCGACCGTCGATGCGCACGAGGTGTGCGCCGAGCTTGTCGTAGATGCGTTCGTGCCTGCCCTCGCCGAACAGGTAGAGATCGAAATCCGTGATCGCGTCGGCGGTCAAGGCGGATGAGGTCCCTCTAGATCACCGGTCTCACGCCCCAGATCCAGTCCGCGTACTCGCGGATGCTGCGGTCGCTGGAGAAGTATCCCATGCCGAGCACGTTGAGTGCGGCCTTGCGGCTCCATTCGTCCGCGTCGCGGTACAGCGCGTCCACGCGGTCCTGCGCATGAACATACGCGGCGTAGTCCGCGAGCACCAGGTAGGGCTCGCCGTCGGCGAGCAACCGCTCGGCGACGATGCGGCCGTCGCCCGGCGACTCCGGGCTGAAATGACCCGACTCGATCAAAGACAGCGCCCGGGAGAGCATCGGGTTCGCCTCGCGCAGCGCGCGCGGCCTGTAGCCGGCGGCGCGTTGCGCGACCACCTCGTCGGCATTCAGACCGAAGATGAACAGGTGATCGGGTCCGACGTTCTCGCGGATCTCGATGTTCGCACCGTCGAGCGTACCGATGGTCAGTGCGCCGTTCAGCGAGAGCTTCATGTTTCCCGTTCCGGAGGCCTCCATGCCCGCCGTGGAGATCTGTTCGGACAGATCGGCCGCCGGCATGATCTTCTGGGCGAGGGACACGTCGTAGTCCGGCAGGAAAGCCACCCGCAGACGGCCGCCCACGCGCGGATCCGCGTTGATCGTGCGCGCGACATTGTTGATCAGCTTGATGATCGCCTTGGCGATCACGTAGCCGGGCGCAGCCTTGCCCGCGAAGATCACCGTGCGCGGCACCACCTCCGCATCGGGCTGGTCGATGATGCGCAGGTACCGCGTGATCACGTGCAGGAGATTGAGCGTCTGTCGCTTGTATTCGTGAATGCGCTTGACCTGCACGTCGAACAGCGACTCCGCATCGACTTCGAGCCCGATGCGATGGCCGATTTCGGCCGAAAGGCGCAGCTTGTTCTCGCGCTTGATCTCGCGCAGGCGCCGGCGGAACTGCGCATCGTCGGCGGCTCCGGCCAGCCGGCCGATGTCCTCGAGATCGTTCTCCCAGGCGAAGCCAATGCGTTCGCTGAGCAGCGCCGAGAGCCCGGGATTCGCCTGCTTCAGCCAGCGCCGTACCGCGATGCCGTTGGTGACGTTGATGAAGCGCTCCGGATGCATTTCGGCGAAATCGCCGAACACGTGCCGCCGCATCAGCTCCGAGTGCAGCCGTGCGACGCCGTTGACGCGGTGGCTGCCGACCACCGCGAGGTGGGCCATGCGCACCCGTCGCTCGCCATCCTCGGTGATCAGGGACATGCGCCGCTGGCGGTCGTAGTCCCCGGGGAAGCGCCGATCGACCTCGCCGAGGAACTCGCTGTTGATCAGATAGATGATCTCCAGGTGCCGCGGCAGCAGTCGCTCGAACAGCGACACCGCCCAGGTCTCGAGCGCTTCCGGCAGAAGCGTGTGGTTCGTGTAGGAGAACACCGCCGTGGTGATCCGCCAGGCCTCGGCCCAGTCGACCGAATGCTCGTCGACCAGCAGGCGCATCAGCTCGGCGATGGCGAGGCTCGGATGGGTGTCGTTCAGCTGGACCGCCATCGCGTCGGGCAGCGAATCCAGGGCCCGGCCTTCGGCGCAATGAGTCGCGAGCATGTCCTGCAGGCTCGCGCTCACGAAGAAGTACTGCTGCTTGAGCCGCAGTTCCTTGCCCTGCGGAGTGCTGTCGTCCGGATAGAGGACGCGCGAGAGGTTCTTGGCGTCGATCTGTTCGCGGACCGCGGCCGGATAATCCCCATCGTTGAACGCATCCACGTCGAACGGCAGGATCGCACGGCCGGACCACAGCCGCAGATGGTTCACGGTCTGGCTGCGGTTGCCCGGGATCAGCTGATCGAAACCGATCGCGTACAGGTCGTGCGTATCGACCCAGCGGTGCGGTGCGGTCGGATCGGCCCCGGGCGGCGCGACGCTGCGTCCGCCGAAGCGCACCGTATAGCGCGCGTTGCCCCGCGGCGTCTCCCAGGGATTGCGCAGCTTCAGCCAGCTGCTCGCCACTTCGCGCTGCGAACCGTCCTCGTCGACGCGCTGGGTGAAGATTCCGTAGTCGTAGCGGATCCCGTAGCCGACCGCCGGATACTGCAGCGTCGCCAGGGAGTCCATGAAACAGGCCGCGAGCCGGCCGAGGCCGCCGTTGCCGAGGCCGGGATCGATCTCTTGCGAGGCGATCTGTTCCAGATCGAAGTCCATCTCGCGCAAGGTCTCGCGCGCCTCGGCGACATAGCTGTCGCCGAGACTGAAGAGTGCGTTCATCAGCGAGTTGCCGGGGAGGTATTCGACCGAGAGGTAGCAGACCCGCTTGACCTTCGCACGGGCGACGCGCCGCTGGGTCGCGAGCCAACGCAGCATGAGCTCCTCGCGGACCGCGAGGGAAAGAGCGTCGTATACGTCACGCGCGCTGGCGGTCTCCGGCGTCTTGCCGAGTTCGCGGGTGAGCCGGTCGAGCAGCGCGGCGTGCAGGGCGCCGGGTTGCAGCGCGGGGCCGCGACGCGCCATCAACGCAGTGACCCTGTTGTTCATCGGTTCGGCATCGTCCCGGTACGGTTCGGTTTTCATTGGCATGACTGTACACGGTATCATAGACCCGTTCCCGGACCGACCTCTCGGAACCCCGGGGAATCGGAGTCGCAGGTGCGAAACAATCGGCAGAATTTGCGCATTGGCGTCGACGTCGGCGGCTCATCGATCAAGTGCGCCCTGGTGGACCTCGCCAGCGGCGAACGGCTCGAACGCCATTCCGTACCGACGCCGGCACAAGGGTCGATCGAGCGCATGCTCGATGCGATCGCCACGGCGGTCGACGGACTGCCCGCCGGTCTGCCGGTCGGGCTCGCCTTCCCGAGCGTGATCACGCGGGGCGTGGTGCGCACCGCAGCGCACGTCAACCGCGACTGGATCGGTCGTCCACTCGAGCGTCTCGCGGTCGAGCGCCTCGCCCGCCCCGTCACGGCGATCAACGACGCCGACGCCGCCGGGCTCGGCGAGCAGCGCTACGGCGCGGCCAGGGGTGAGCGCGGCACCGTGCTCCTGCTCACCCTGGGCACCGGCATCGGCAGCGCCCTGTTCACCGGCGGCCTGCTGGTTCCGAACACCGAACTGGGCCATCTCGAGGTCGACGGCGTCGAGGCCGAGCTGCGCGCCGCGCCGCGCATCAAAACGGAGCGCGGCTGGTCCTACGAGGAATGGAGCGCGGAGCTCAATCGGGTGATCTCGCGGATGCACGCGCTGCTCTGGCCCGAATTGATCATCCTCTGCGGCGGCATCACCGACGACGCCGATCAGTTCATGCCGCACCTGCGCTGCGAGGCCGAACTGCGCATTGGGGCGCTGCGCGCCGAGGCGGGCGTGGTGGGCGCGGCGCTCGCGACTTCGCTCGCGGCGGCCGCCGAGGCTTGATCCGGACCTGCGCAGTCCTCGCGCTTGCGGCCGCCCTCGCGGCCTGCGCGTCGCGGCCCGTGGCGCCCGCCGAAGGCCACGGTGCGGCGCTTGCACCGACCGTTGCCCCGCCGGCTCCGGCTCTCCCGCCCGATGCGCGCGCGCGCTTCCTCGACGACGCCCTGGCCATGCTCGGACACCCCTATCGCTACGGCGGCGACACACCCGCGGGATTCGACTGCAGCGGCCTCGTGTACTTCGCCGCGCACGAGGCCGGCGTCGATCTGCCGCGCACCACCGGCGAGCAACTGCGCGCTGGCACGCCGGTCGCGCAGGGCGACTTGCGTCCGGGCGACCTGGTGTTCATGCGTTTCCCGCACAAGTCGCTGCATGTGGGAATCATGCTCGGGCGCGAGCACTTCCTGCACGCGCCGGCCTCGGGCCAGAGCGTGCGCGTCGACTCGCTCACCGAGCCGGCGTTCGCGCGCGCCTACCTCGGCGCGCGACGCCCGGAATTCCCGGCCGCTCGGTCACCGCGCTAGAATGCCTACGGACGCGGTGTCCGTACGCCCAGGAACGATCACGATGAAACTGTATTACTCGCCCGGCGCATGCTCGCTCGCGCCGCATATCGCCCTCTGCGAAGCCGGTATCGCCTGCGCGCTCGAGAAGGTCAACCTGCAAACCAAGCAGACCGAGACCGGCGCCGATTACCGCGCGGTAAACCCCAAGGGCTCGGTGCCGGCGCTCGCGCTCGACGGCGGCCACGTGCTCACCGAAGCGGCGGCGATCCTGCAATATCTCGCCGACCAGGCGCCCGCGTCGGGACTCGCACCGCCCGCCGGCAGCTTCGAGCGTTACCGACTGATCGAGCTGCTGAACTACGTCGCCACCGAAATACACAAGGGCTTCAGCCCGCTGTGGAACCCGAAGGCGACCGCCGAGTGGCGGGCGGCCGCGCTCGCCCTGCTCGGCGCGCGCTTCGACTGGCTGTCGGCGCATCTTGCCAACCGCAACTTCCTGATGGGCGAGACGTTCAGCGTCGCCGACGCCTACCTCTTCACCGTGCTGAGCTGGAGCGGCCACGTCGGCGTCGATCTCGGCAAGTGGCCGGTGCTCGGCGCGTTCCAGGCGCGCGTAGGCCACCGTCCCAAGGTGCAGCAGGCGCTACGCGAGGAAGGCCTGGTCGCCTAGCCCGCCCGGCGGGCCGCCAGGTCAGGCCGCGAGGCCGAACTGCAACTGCGCGAGGCGCGCGTACAGCGCGTTCTCGCGCAGCAGCTGCTCGTGCGTGCCGACCGCGACGCGCCGGCCGTGATCCATGACGACGATCCGGTCCGCCTCGAGCACCGTGGCGAGCCGGTGCGCGATGATGATCGTCGTGCGCCCATGCATGAGCTGCTCGAGGGCGCCCTGCACCAGCCGCTCCGATTCCGAGTCGAGCGCACTGGTCGCCTCGTCGAGCAGCAGGATCGGCGGATCCTTGAGGATCGCGCGTGCGATCGCGATCCGCTGGCGTTGGCCGCCCGACAGCCGCGTGCCGCGCTCGCCGAGAAAGGTGTCGTAACCGTCCGGCAGGCGCCGCAGGAACTCATCGGCAGCCGCGGCCTTCGCGGCGGCCTCGATCTCGGCGTCGCTTGCGCCGGGCCGGCCGTAGCGGATGTTCTCGCGCGCGGTCGCGCCGAACAGCACCGTGTCCTGAGGCACCAGCGCGATCTGCCGGCGCAGGTCCTCGGGCCTGAGTTCGCGCAGATCGATGTCGTCGACCCGCACGCGTCCCGCCTCCGGGTCGTAGAACCGCAATAGCAACTGGAATGTCGTGCTTTTGCCCGCGCCCGACGGCCCCACGAAGGCGATGGTCTCGCCCGCGGCGATCTCGAGGTCGAACCGGTCGAGCGCCGCGCTCTCGGGCCTCGAAGGGTAGTGGAACAACACCTCGTCGAAGCGGATCCGCCCGTCGATCCGCGCCGGCAGGGCTCGCGGCTGCGCCGGCGCGGCGATGCCGGGCTGCACCGCGAGCAGTTCCGAGAGCCGCTCCATCGCGCCCGCGGCGCGCTGCACCTCGCCCCACATCTCCGACAGCGCGCCGGCCGAGGAGCCCACCAGGGCCGCGTACATCAGGAACTGACCGAGCGCACCCCCGGTCATCTGGCCCGCGAGCACCTCGTGAGCGCCCATCCACAGCACGAGCGTGATGCCTCCGAACACCAGGGTCACGCCGAGCGCGGTCAACGCCGCGCGGATCCGCGTACGTTCGACCGCCACGGCGAAGCTCTTCGCGATCGCGGCATCGTAGCGCTCGCTCTGCAGGGTCTCGAGCGTGAAGGCCTGCACGGTCTGGATCGCGTTCAGGGTCTCGTCGGCGAGCGCATTGGTGTCGGCGAGCCGGTCCTGGGAGATTCGCGAGTAACGGCGCACGCCGCGGCCGATCACGATCAGCGGCACCACGACGACCGGCATGAGCACGAGGATCACGGCGGTGAGCCGGGCGCTGGTCAGAGTGAGCATCAACAGCGCGCCGACCAGGCTCAAGCTCGAGCGCAGCACGATCGACAGGTTCACGCCGGCGATCGCCTGGACCACGGTCGTGTCCGCGGTCAGACGCGAGAGCACCTCGCCGGTGCGCGTGGTCTCGTAGAACAACGGATCCATGCGCACCACCCGCCGATAGACCGCGCTGCGCAGGTCCGCGACCACGCGCTCGCCGAGCCAGGTCACGAGATAGAAGCGCAGAGCCGCGAACGCCCCATAGAGCACCGCCGCGGCGAGGAAGCCGAGAAAATAGCGGTTGATCGTCGCCGCATCCTTGGCCGCGAGACCATGATCGATCATCTGACGCAAGGCCAC
>JAGWPY010000086.1 GCA_028870275.1 Gammaproteobacteria bacterium
ACCGTCGCGGCGCCGGCCGCGCCGGTCGCGGCCGGCGCCGCGCAGGGCACGGGCGGTCCGCGCAGTGCCGCCGGCCTCGACGTCGGCGCGCCCGACGGCCGGTTCCGACTGCCGGCGCAACAGCTTGCGCCCCAGGTGTTGCGACCGCAGGTGGCCTACCTGCTCTCGGACATGATGGCCGACGTCATTCGCCACGGCACCGGCGTGCGGGCCCGCGCGCTCGACCGCGACGACGTCGCCGGCAAGACCGGGACCACCAACGATCATCACGATGCCTGGTTTTCGGGCTTCAACGGCGATCTGGTCGCGACGGTGTGGGTCGGATTCGACCAGTCCCGCTCGCTCGGCGCGGGCGAGGAAGGCGGCCGCACCGCGGTACCGATCTGGACGTATTTCATGCACCAGGCGCTCGCCGGCGCGCCCCTGCACCACGTACCCCTGCCCGACGGCATCGTCACGGCACGCATCAACCCCGAGACGGGGCTGCTCGCGACCGCCGAGGACCCCAGCGCGATCATGGAGAAATTCATCGAGGGCAACCTGCCCAAGGTGGAGACCTACGAGGCGCACGGCGCGCAGAGCGCGCCGGCGGAGGGCGAGAAGTCCATTTTCTGACCACCGTCCGTGTCCGCCCATGGGGATCGCAGTCGCCATGCCGAAGAAGTTCACGCAACGCACCGAGGATCTGCGGCGCACGATCGCCGAGGAGTCCGCGCGCATCATGACGGATCAGGGGATCGACGACTTCCTGCAGGCCAAGCGCAAGGCGGCGCTGCGACTCGGGGTACGCGACTCCGCCGTGTTGCCGAGCAACCTCGAGATCGAGGCGGCGGTGCGCGAACGTCAGCGGCTGTTCGGCCGCGCAGCCCATGGCGACGGCATCAGGGAGCAGCGTCAGGCGGCGCTCGATGCGATGCGCTGGCTGGATGAATTCCAGCCGAGACTGGTGGGTCCCGTGCTCTCCGGCACCGCGACTTCCCACAGCGAGATCAGCCTGCACCTGTTCGCCGACCGTTCCGAATCCGTGGCCATACGTCTCATGGAGATCGGCGTACCCCACTCGCTGCGCGAACGGCGCGTGAAGATGGACGCGGAGCGCAGCGTGAACTGTCCGGCGCTGCGATTCGAAGCGGGCGGACGGACGATCGAGGCGACGGTGTTCCCGATCGACGGCATCCGCCAATCACCCTGCTCGCCCGTGGACGGCCGACCCATGCGGCGCGCCGACGCGCGCGAGGTCTCGGCGCTGATCGAGAACGCCTGAGCCGGCACCGGCCCCCCGCGGGGCAGCCGTGGCTCAGACGTGGATCATGAAATAGTGGTCGACGATCAGTGCCGCGAACAGCAGCATCAGGTAATTGATCGAGTAGCGGAAGGTGCGCATGGCGAGTTCCGCGCGGCGGCCGCGATGCAACTCGATCGCATAATAGAGGAAGCGGGCGTTCAAGGGGATCACGGCGAGCAGATAGAGGAGACCTGAGAGCCCCGCGAGGAACGGCAGCAGCGTGCACAGCACCAGAAGGATCGTGTACAGCACGATCTGCAGGCGCGTGTACTCCACGCCGTGGGTGACCGGCAGCATCGGGATCCCGACCTTCGCGTATTCGTCGCGACGCGCGATGGCGAGCGCCCAGAAATGCGGCGGCGTCCAGGTGAAGATGATCAGGAACAGCAGCAGCGCCGGCGGATCGACGTGTCCGGTTACCGCGCACCAGCCGAGGATCGGCGGTGCGGCGCCGGCGGCGCCGCCGATGACGATGTTCTGCGGAGTCGCACGCTTCAGCCAGCGGGTGTAGATCAGCGCGTAGCCGATCAGCGAGGCGAAGGTCAGCACCGCCGTGATCGCATTGACACCGAGCCAGAGCACGAGCATCGAGCCGAGCGCGAGCAGACTCGCGAAGACGAGCGCCTGAAGTTCGCCGAGCGTGCCGGTCGGCAGCGGCCGACCGCGGGTGCGCAGCATGTGCTGATCGATGCGCCGGTCGAGCACGTGATTGAACGCGGCCGCCGACCCGGAAGCCATGGCGATGCCGAGCGTACCGAGCAGCAAGGCCTGCCAGGGCACCATGCCCGGGGAGGCGAGCAGCATGCCGACGATCGCCGTGAACACGATCAGCAGGCTGACCTTGGGCTTGGTCAGCTCGACATATTCTCGCCAGTGGCCGATGGACGCGGCCCCGGCGACCGCCGGGTCAGTGGGTACGGTCGACATCGCCCAAGGGTACCATGGCGATCGAGGGAACCGGCCAATAGCCGCGTACCACCGTGACCGTGGCGAGCAGCAGGAGGGCGGCCCCGGCGTTGTGCAGGGTAGCAAGCGCGAGCGGGAAGCCGAAGTGCACCATGGACACGCCGATCACGATCTGCAACACCACGGCGAACACCAGGAAGGCCGCCGCTCGACGCAGCCGGCGGCTCCCGGCGCGAGCGAGGGTGAGGAGAGCGAACGTGATCAGCGCGATCCCGGTGACCAGAGCCCCGATCCGGTGGGTCACGTGGATGGCAATTCTGGCCGGATTGGCCAGGATCCCGCCGTCGTAGTCGACGTCGAGGCCGCGCCAGAGCACGAACGCGTTGCGGAAGTCCATCGACGGCCACCAGGACGCCTGGCAGGTCGGCAGATCCGGACAGGCGACCGCGGCGTAATTGGTGCTCGTCCAGCCACCAAGCGCGATCTGCAGGGCGAGAATGACCAGACAGGCGAGCGCATAGCGGCGCAGGCGGCGTTCGCGCTCGGCGAGGTCGCGCCGCTCCGGCTCGAGCGACAGCCACCAGAGCAGCGCGAGGGTGGTCATGCCGCCGAGCAGGTGGCTGGTCACGATCAGGGGCTTCAGCAGCATCGTGACCGTCAGGGCGCCGAACGCGCCCTGCAGGCAGACGAGCACGAACAGAGCGACCACCGCGGCGAGCGGCTGGCCGCGCGTGCGCCGGTTGGCCACGGCCCAGGCGAGGGTCGCCGCGATCACCGCGCCGAGCGTCGTGGCGAAATAGCGGTGAATCATCTCGTGCAGGGCTTTGCCGAACCCGGCCCCCGCCTGCGGGAACACGTGGCCGTAGCAACCCGGCCAGTCCGGGCAGCCGAGACCGGCGTCGGTCAGGCGCACCCAGGCGCCGAGGGGAACCACGATCGCCGCGAGCAGCGCGCCTGCGCGCGCCAGGCGGCGGAACCAGAGCAGTCGTCGTTGCGGGTGCATGGTCGTTTCAGCCGATGTTGGAGAGTTGCAGCAGGCGTTTCAGGTCTTCGAGCATGCCCTTGGGACGGGCATCGGCCGGGTAGCTCATCATCAGATTGCCGTTCGGGTCGACGAGGTAGATCCGGCCGGCCTCGGCCGGATCGACGCCGCCATAGCGCGGCAGCAGGGCGATGAGCGGCGCGGCGGCGGCGCCCGCGCGCACGGTGATCAGGTCCGGATGGTCGGTGCGCAGGAACTCGGCGTCACAACAGGCGCCGGTCGCGAGGAACACGCGCTGCACCCGGGTCATGTCCCGGTTCAGCGCGGTGCGGATCTGCCGCGTCTCGTAGAGCGCGGCCCGGCAGTGCTCGCCGCAGACGCCGGAGCCCACGTACAGGAAGGTCCATTTGTGCTGCAGGAATCCCGGGGCGGTATCGCCGCCGGCGAACAGCGGCAGCGCGAGCGAAGGCAGGGGCCGCGGCGGCTGGATGAGATCGCCATGGTTGACCATGCCGGCGGGGCGCAGCGCCGGATGCCCGTAGTACAGGTAGAAGGCGATGCCGAGCGGAACGAAGAACAGGGCGGCGATGCCGAGCAGCAGGCGGCGTTGGCGGCGGCGGTCGAGCGGTTGGGGTGCGTTCATCGAGATCCATCCTTCGGCGCGGGCTCGCTCTGCGCGGGCCGCAGATTGGTGACCACGTAGATCACGAGCAGGGTCAGGGCGAGCCCGAACCATTGCACCGCGTAGGCCGTATAGCGCATCGGTGGGAAACCGGGCGGAGTCCAGTGCCGCAGGTATCCGTCCGTCTGGTCCGGATCGAGCAGCACCTGCGGAGCCGCCGCGACCAGCGGCTGGCCCTTGAGCAGGGCGGCGAGATCGGCGTGGCGCGGATAGAGCGCCAGCACCGGAAAGGGCGGCGCGAGCGGCGCGCCGCCTCCGAGCCGCAGGCCCGGGCGCGGCAGGTCGTCGGCTCGGCCGCGCAGGGTACGCAGATCGGCGCCGACCGAGAGGTCCTGGACCGGCCGGTTGTCCGGGCCGGCCGCGACCCAGCCGCGATCGACCAGGATCCAGCCGCCGCCCACGAGCGCGAACGGCGTGAGGACGTAATCGCCGGTGCGCCCGTCGGGACTCTCCATACCCTCGATCAGCACCTGATGCGCCGCGTCGTAGCGGCCGCGCAGGGTCACATGGCGAAAGCGCGCGAGCGGCGGGGTCGCGGCATCGACGCCGATGGTCGCGTCGCTGCCGGCGGCGAACTGATCCCAGAGGCGCTGGGTCTCGGCCGCGCGGCGCACCTGCCATCGGCCGAGCGCGATCAAGGCGGCGAACACCACCACGGTGAGCACGGTGGTGAATGCGCGCGGCGCGAATTCACGGCTGGCGATGCGGATCCTCAAGATATAATCGGAGCCTCGTTTTCAGCGACGAAGAGGCGCGTCCATGCAATTCAAGTTCCTCGTGATCGTGGTGCTGATCCTGATCGTGGCGAGCCTCGGCAAGGCGCTGTTCCACCTGTCGAGCCGCAAACCGGAGGACGGCAACCGCATGGTCACCGCGCTCGCCTGGCGGGTGGGACTGTCCGTGTCCCTGTTTCTCCTGCTGCTCCTCGCCTACGGCGAGGGCTGGATCCGCCCGGGCGGTTGACCGACCGTCGGCGGCTGGCCGCCGCCGCGCCGCATCACGGGGGGCGCGCCGCCCCCCGCCTTCACCGCTTCAGAGCCAGTAGACGAAGACGAACAGGCCGAGCCACACCACGTCGACGAAGTGCCAGTACCAGGCCACGGCCTCGAAGGCGAAGTGCCGTTGCGGGGTGAAGTGGCCCTTCATGACCCGGAACCAGATCACCACGAGCATGATCGCGCCCACCGTGACGTGCAGTCCGTGGAATCCGGTCAGCATGAAGAACGTCGAACCGTAGATGCCGGTACCGAGCTGCAGGCCGAGCCGGGTGTAGGCCTCGTGGTACTCGGTCGCCTGCAGCGCCACGAACGTGAAGCCGAGCAGGAAGGTCGCGGCGAGGAAGATCTTCAGCCGCGTCCGGTGGCCGCGCAGCAGGGCGTGGTGGGCGATCGTGATGGTCACACCCGAGGTGAGCAGGATCGCGGTATTGATCGCCGGCAACAGGATCGGCACCGATTCGAAGGTGCCGTTCGCGCGCGGACCGACCGCGGCCGGCCCGTTGGTGGGCCAGGTGCCGTGATAATGGCTCCACAGCAGCGTGTTGGTCATCAGCTTCGTGCCGTCGCCGGAGAGCCAGGGCATGACGAAGTCGCGCGCGTAGAACAGCGCGCCGAAGAACGCCGCGAAGAACATCACTTCCGAGAAGATGAACCACATCATTCCCATGCGGAAAGAGCGGTCCACGGCCATGTTGTACATGCCCTTCTCGTTCTCGGCGATCACGGTGCCGAACCAGAAGATGAACAGCCCGGCGAGCATCACGAAGCCCGGCAGGAGCGACCAGACCGGCAGCCAGCCGTCGAGGGTCGAGACGGCTCCGGCCATGATCGTGAACAGGGTCACGGAGCCGTAGATCGGCCAGGGGCTCGAGTGCGGTACGTAGTAGTGGTCAGCGTTCGTCGCGTGGGTTTGCGCCATGGGTTCGATCTCTCGGGCGATGGGGACTCAGGGTTGGCTGGTGGCGTAGTTTAAACGACCCCGTTCAGCGGCGCGCGGCGGTTTGCGACGTGTCGTAGAACGTATAGGCCATGCTGATGCGGTCGACGTTGACCGGCAGGGACGGGGCGATCTCGAAACGCAGCGGCATCGAGCGCGCCTCGTTCGGTGCGAACCGTTGCTCGTGGAAACAGAAGCAGTCGATCGTGCGCACGTCGGCGTAGGCGTTTTCCGGCTGCACGCTCGGCACGGCGCGAACCACTTCGGGGCCCGCGGTGAGGTTGTGCGCATAGAACGAGGTCTCGTAGACCTCGCCCGGATGGACCCGCAGCTCGGCGACGCTCGGCCGGTACTCGAAGGTGCCGACGGCCGGCGCGTAATCGACGAATTCCACCGTGACGACGCGATTGCGGTCGACCGCCGCTCCCATCGGCATCCGGCGCGGCCCCTCATGGGCCGCGGCATTGCCGATCCCGGTGGCCCTGGAGAAGGCCCAGTAGACCGGGATCAGCAGCCAGCCGACCACGAAGCTCGCCGCGGTGATCACCAGCAGCGAGCGCAGCAGCCTGCGGTTCGGCCGGCCGTCCGCGCCGCCGCCCGTCTGCGATCCGCTCATCAGTGCCCGTGACGCAGGACCGTCATCGCGATGTAGCCGAAATACAGGACCAGCGCGACCCCGAGCAGCACCAGCGTGCTGTTGCGGACGCGCCGGTCCAGATCCGGCGAACGGCTCGGGCTCAATGGATCTCCGGCGCGGTCGCGAAGCTGTGGTACGGGGCCGGCGAGGGGATGGTCCACTCGAGGCCGTGCGGCGCCGCTCCGGTCCAGACTTCGGCGGTCGCCTTCTTGCCGCCGCGGACGCACTGGATGATCACGATCGCGAACAGGATCTGCGACAGACCGAAGCCGAAGCCACCGATCGAGGAGACCATGTTCCAGTCGGTGAACTGCACCGCATAGTCCGGGATGCGGCGCGGCATGCCGGCGAGGCCGAGGAAGTGCTGCGGGAAGAACAGCACATTGACGAAGATCGTCGACAGCCAGAAATGCGTCTTGGCGAGCGTCATGCTGTACATGTTGCCGGTCCACTTCGGCAGCCAGTAATAGACCCCGCCCATGATCGCGAACACCGCGCCTGGCACCAGGACGTAGTGGAAGTGCGCGACCACGAAGTAGGACTGGTTGTACTGGAAGTCGGCCGGCACGAGCGCGAGCATCAGCCCGGAGAAGCCGCCGATCGAGAACATGAACAGGAAGCCGATCGCGAACAGCATCGGCGGCTCGAACGAGAGCGAGCCCCGCCACATGGTCGCGGTCCAGTTGAAGATCTTCACGCCCGTCGGCACGGCGATCAGCATGGTCGCGAGCATGAAGAACATCTCGGCCGCCATCGGCATGCCGTCGACGAACATGTGATGGCCCCAGACGATGAACGACAGGAAGGCGATCGAGGCCGTCGCGTAGATCATCGA
This sequence comes from Gammaproteobacteria bacterium, assembly GCA_028870275.1. GTDB lineage: Bacteria > Pseudomonadota > Gammaproteobacteria > Steroidobacterales > Steroidobacteraceae > Bog-1198. The sequence goes on from JAGWPY010000086.1 coordinate 7,263, forward strand.
GGTCGCGCCGAACAGCGGCTTGCGCGAGAACGTCGGGATGATCTCCGAGATGATGCCGAAGGCCGGCAGGATCATGATATAGACCTCGGGGTGCCCGAAGAACCAGAACACATGCTGGTACAGCACCGGATCGCCGCCACCGGCAGCATCGAAGAAACTGGTGCCGAAATAACGGTCGGTCAGCATCATGGTGACCGCACCCGCCAGCACCGGCATCACCGCGATCAGCAGATAGGCGGTAATCAGCCAGGTCCAGACGAACAGCGGCATCTTCATCAGCGTCATCCCCGGTGCGCGTGTGTTGAGGATGGTGGTAACGACGTTGATGGCGCCGAGAATGGAACTGATTCCCAATAAGTGAATAGTGAACACCATATATGCGGTTGCTGGTGACGACAGTACGAATGGCGGGTACATTGTCCAACCCCCAGCCGGTGCGCCGCCGGGCAGAAATAACGTGGACAACAACAGGATAAAGGCGAACGGTAGCAGCCAGAAT
>JAGWPY010000087.1 GCA_028870275.1 Gammaproteobacteria bacterium
GGCACGAGCTTCTCGACGCCGATCGTCGCCGGGATCGCCGCACTGATGCGCTCCGTGAATGCGAATCTGACGCCGGCCGAGCTCTCGGCCCGTCTCGCCTCGAGCGCGACGCCGTTCCCGGCGAATACGACCGGGCTACCCGTGTGTCCGAGCAACGACGCGACCACCGGCGAATGCGCGTGTCCGCCGAGCGGCCAGTGCGGCAGCGGCATGGCGAACGCGCTCGCCGCAGTCACCGCGGCCGAGCGGCCGATCGCGGCGGTCGCGATCGGTAGCGGCGGCGCGCTCGACGCGAGCGTCAGTGCGCCGTCCTGTGGCCGCACCATCATGGGTTATGCCTGGGCCGCGGGCACGGGGGTCACGGTTTCCTCGACCAGCGGCCCCACGGTCACGGCGAGCGGCACAGGCACGCTCACGCTCACCGTGACCGATTCGAGCGGCGCGACCGACGTCGCGACGATCACCCTGGTCGGCGGCGTCGCCACCACGACCGCGCCGAGCAGCGCGGGCACCGCGACCAGCGCCTGTCCGAGCGCGCTCGCCGTGAACGTCGCCGCGCCGACGGTCGCCGTCGCGTTCTCACCGTCCAGCGTCGGCGAAAATGCCGTCTCGACCCTCACGATCACCTTCTCGAACTCCAATCCGTTCGCCCTGACCCAGGCGGCGATCGACTACACGCTGCCCGCGAACCTGACGATCGCGAGCTCGCCGCAGACCACCACCAGCTGTACGGGCGGGCAGATCTCGGCGACCTACACCTCGACCAACATCGCGATCCTCGGCGCGGTGATTCCGGCCAAGGGAGGCTGCAATGTGGTGATTCCGGTGGAGAGCGCCACTGCGGGCACCTATACGGTGTCGATTGCCGCGAACGCTCTCAGCACCGCTCCGGCCGGCGGCAACACCGCGGCCGCGAGCGGCAATCTCACGGTCAATGCGCCCTCGCACGGCGGCGGCGCCTTTTCCTGGCCCGACCTGCTGATCGGCGCGGGACTGGTCGTGCTGATCCGGCCGCGACGCTTGCGTGGCCGCGGCCGATGAGCGGTCGGACGACCCCGCCGCCCCCGGCCGTCGGCGGCGTGATCGCCGAGCCGCTGTCCGCGCACGTCGATGCGCGCGGCCTGCTGTTCGAGCCGCTGGACGAGGCTGGGCTCGCAATGCAGCGCAACGTCCACGTCGTGCTGACCCGGCCGGGCGAGGTACGCGGCAATCACCGCCATCGAGTCGCGACCGAGATCACCGCGGTGGTCGGCCCCTGTCGGGTGCGCTGGAAGGACGCCGCGGGAGGGCTGCATGACCTGGAGATACCGGCCGGGCAGAGCTGGAGGCTGCGGATTCCCCCGGGCGTCGCGCATGCCTATCGCAACGACGGCGACGTTCCGATGGTGCTGGTCTCGTTCAGCTCGATTCCGCACGACCCGAACGGCGGGGACACCGAACGCGAAGTGATCCTCTAGGCGCGTGGCGCTCAGGCTCCGTCGATGCGCGGCAGAGAAATCTTGTAACGGGTGCTCTGACCGGTCTCGCTCGCCAGCGCGATCGTCCCTCCGGTCTCCTCGACGTACCTGCGCACAAGGGACAAACCCGTTCCGTGGGCCGGCCCGCCGGGCTCGTCGGTCAGGGTGCTGAATGCGGATTTGAAGATCAGCTTGATCACCTGACGATCGGTCATGGACTCGAGCTGTTCCGCGCTCAGCAGGCCACGGGCGGCCGCGACCCGCCGCACGAGCTTGGGATCGATGCCCCGGCCGTCGTCCTGGAAGCGCATTTCGTAGCCGCCCGCGGGTATGGCCTGAAACGAGAGCCGCAGCAGCGCATCGGGTGCCTTACCATTGCGCAGACGCCGACCCGCCGATTCTATTCCGTGCATGATCGCGTTGCGGATCAGCTGGATCGCAACGTTCTTGACCGTGGCCTGGTATCCCGCCGGCACCTGACCGAGGCCGCTGCACTCGAGCGAAGCGCGCTTGCGATGCTCTTCGGCGATATGGCGCGTCAGCGCCTCGAGCGTGCTCTCGAGACTGCCCGGGGACACGTGATGCGCGGCGACGGACGCTTGCGGCGTCGCGCCCGACGGCGCGAGACGCGGCGCATCCGCGGCCGGTTCGCCGGCCGCGCGGGCGTCGGCCTCAGCCGCGGCCAGGGCGCGCGCCTGGCGGATGAATTGCGGCGCATCGATGATCCGCGTGCCGTTCTCCGTGACCGGAACGGGGGCCGCCTTGCGGGCGGGCAGGGCGTTCTTGGTCGCGGTCCGCAGAGCCGCGAATCGACCGTAGAGATCGTCGAGCTTGAGCGCGAGCGGCAGGAAGTCGCTGCCGCTCAGCGTGGCGCGGCCGCGCAATTCGTGCAGGGCGTCCTCGAACGAGCGTGCGGCCGCCTCGAGAGAGCCGAGCCGCAGGGCGGCGCCCTCGCGGCGGATGCGGTCGACCTGGTCGAGCGTCTCCTCGAGCTTGCGCCGGAACGAGGCCTGTTCGCGGGCCGGCTTCTTCAGGATCTGATCGATCTGGGCAAGCGCGGCATCGCTCTTCTGCACCGAGGACGCGAAGCGGGCCCGGCCGAGCCTCAGTACGCCGCGCAGGATCTCGGCCTGAGCGGCGCTCTCGCGACGCAAGTCCTCGAGCTCCCGCTGCAGCTGGGTTTCGTGGCTCCAGTCGCAGATCAGCGCGAGCGCCTGTCCCTTCGGATCCGCGAGCGGACGCAACTCGATGCGCAGGTGCGCGGTGGTCGCTCCAGGATCATGCTCGATCGCGCGCAGCTCGATCGTGTGCACGAGGGCGGGGCCTTCGCCGCTCAGCGCGCGCGGCGCGGCGCCGAGCGAGGCTGCGAAGCCCTGTAGCGTCTTTTCGGCGACCAGGGGCTTCAGCAGCTCGATCAGGGTGCGGCCAAACGGTGGTTCGCCGCGCAGCAGGCGGGCGGCCGCCCGGTTGGCGGGCGCGTTCAGCCGCCCGTGCTCGTCGAACCGCAGCACGCCGATCGGCAACTCGTCGAGGATCGCGGGTTCCGGCGGGTGGGTGATCGGCATCGTCAGGCTCGCGGACATCGCTTCAGGCCACCGCCGAGACGACCGGATCGACGTCCGCGAGCAGTTCGTCGGCCGAGGCGTAGCGATCGTCCGGTCGCTTCGCCATGAGGCGGTTCAGCACGGCCTGCTGCGCGGCCGCCGCCGGCGGCAGTTCCGGCACCGGAGCGTTGGCGTGCTGGGTCATGATCGCCATGGCGCTGCGGCCGACGTAGGGTTTACGGCCGGTGAGCATCTCGAAGAACATCACCCCCAGACTGTACAGGTCGGTGCGCGCATCGACGCGCTGACCCTGGGCCTGCTCGGGGCTCATGTAGTAGGGCGAGCCGAGCACCTGGCCCACGCCGGTCATGGAGACCTCGTCCATCGATCTTCGGGCGAGTCCGAAGTCGATCAGCACGGGCGCGTTGTCCTCCCGCAGCATCACGTTGGCCGGCTTCAGGTCGCGGTGCAGGATGCCGAACACGTGGATCACGCGCAGTGCCTCGGCGATCGAGCGCAGGTAATACAGACTCTCGGCGATGCTCAGCGGATTGCGCAGGCGCGCGCGGAGGTCGCCGCAGGGAAAGTACTCCATCGCGAGGTACAGGTGCTGCGGCATGCTGCCGAAGTCGTAGATCTCGGCGATCGCGCGATGCGCGATGCTCGAGATGATCTCGTATTCGCGCTGAAAGCGCTCCGCGTCCTCGAGTTCGCGGGCACTCGAGCCGCGCTGCATCACCTTCAGCACGACGTTGCGCCGCAGGCGTTCGGCGCGGGCGAGGTACACCGAGGAGAAATTGCTGGTCGACAGCTGTTTGATGATGCCGTAGCCGGGGACGTCCACGGCGTGCGCATCACCGCCCGCCGTGGCGAGGAGTTCGGCTTCCGCGGCGGCCTCGCCGTGGTGCGCCTGGGCCTCGGCGACCGCGGCGAGCAGCACCTCGCGCGTCAGCTGGCCAATGGGCAGGTAGTCGCGCGCTCCGCTCTTCATGGCGCGCACCGCGGCGACTTCGTCGCCGTTCTCGGCGAGCACGATGCAGTGCAGTCCTTCGCGGATCCTCAGCCATTCGCGCATCGATCGCAGGCCGTGCACCGCGGAACCTTCGCTCGCGAAGTCGATCTGCATGACCAGGGCGTCCGGTTCCTCGGAATCGATCAGGTCGGCGATCGCACGGGTATCGCCGGCCGGGACCAGGGTCACGCGCGCCTGCGGCCAGTGGCTGGTCACGTGATGGCTGAGCCACTGCATGCGCTTCGCGTCGCCGCCGACGACCAGCAGGTTGGGGGGGCTGGATTCCTCGATCATGTCCTCTATCGCACCCTGTTTGGCCTCCTGCACCCGCACTCCTTGAGCGCCCCTGGCGGGACGCCGACCTAATCTAACCTGCGGCGTCGAGGAAAAATGGGCAGAGGTTCGCGAAAATATGAAACCAACCGGCCCTCCGGGCGGTCTTTAGGGGGTGTTTTCGCAACATCCTTTCGGGAGGGGCGCATTCGAATGAGCAGACTAAGAACATGGTCGCTCGCCGCCGCGGCGGCATTCTGGTCGTCCTGGCCGTGCACCGGCACTCGGCCGCCCACGCCGCCACGCTGCAGGGCGAGCCCCC
>JAGWPY010000088.1 GCA_028870275.1 Gammaproteobacteria bacterium
CGCAATGCCGAGTTCCTGCTCGCTCTCGCCTGTGCGCTCGACGGTGAACCCGGCGTGCATGCGATCGCCGCCGACACCGACGGGATCGACGGCCGGGACCCGGCCGACGGCGGCGCCCCGGTCGCCGGCGCCCTGATCGCGCCGGACACGCTCACACGCGCCAGGGCGCTCCGCCTCGATGCGAAGGCCATGCTCGCCGACAACGACGCGCATTCGTTCTTCGCGGCACTCGAGGACGCGGTCTTCACAGGGCCGACCCGCACCAACGTCAATGACTTTCGCGCGATCCTGATCGAATCGCGCCGCCGCGCCTGACCGCTCTTCAGAGCGCCTCGCCCGGCGTCAGCAGCGCCGGCAGGTCGGCGAGCGATTCGACCAGTGCATCGCAGGGCAGGCTGCGCGGATCGCGCCCCTCGTTGTATCCATAGGGCACGCAGATCACCGGAAGTCCGGCGGCACGCGCGGCCTGCACGTCGTTGATCGAGTCGCCGACCATGAGCGCGGCGCCGGGGGCGACGCCGAGCCGCTCGCAGGCATGCAGCAGAGGCTCGGGGTCGGGCTTGCGGCGCGCGCAGCTGTCGCCGCCGACCACCAGGTCGATCCAGCCGTTCCAGCCGAAGCCGCGCACCAGCGCATCGGCGAAGCGGTACTGCTTGTTGGTGACGACCGCGAGGGCGAGTCCGCGGGCGTCGAGGGCGCGCAGGGCCTCCTCGGCCCCGGCAAACGGGCGTGCGAGCCGTTCGGCGCGCTCGTCGAGCGCGGCATACTGATCGAAGAAACGCTCGACGATGCTCGCCTGCAGCGCCTCGTCGGCGTCGCGGCCGAGGTAGGCAGCCGCGCGGCGCACGAGCATCGGCGAACCGCGGCCGATCATGCCGCGCACCGCATCGACCGGCAGGGGCGGCCAGCCGAGTGGAGCGGTGGCACGATTGAGCGCGAGCGCGATGTCGCCGACGGTATCGAGCAGGGTGCCGTCGAGGTCGAACAGCACCGCTGCGAGTCGCCGGCCGTTCCAGGATGCGCCGGTCACCGCGGGGCCCTCGCTCACAGCTTGTACGAGGAGAGCAGCAGGCTGGTTTCGGTGCGCGCGATGCTCTCGACGCGGCGGATCCGGTTGATGACCTGATCGAGCGCCTCGAGGCTGTCGGCGCGCAGCTCCGCGACCAGGTCCCAGCGGCCGTTGGTCGAGTGCAGCGCGGCCACGGCCGGGTCGCCGCGCAGCATGCGCACCACCCCGTCGAGATGACTGCCCTCGACCGCGATGGTCATGATCCCGCCGATCCGTTGCTCCTCGGCCTGGGCGCGCAGGCGCAGCGTGTAGCCAGCGATCGTTCCCTCGGCCTCGAGCCGGGCAAGCCGGTTCTGCACCGTGCCGCGGGCGACGCCGAGTGCCTTGGCCAGCGCCGCGACGCTGGTGCGCGCGTTCGCGCGCAACAGGCCAATCAGGCTGCGATCCAAGTCATCCATTGATCATTTCGCCATTGTAACTGGGCATATTGTGCAATATACCGCTCTTTCAGGCGATTTTCACGGGTTCAGTTTAGCGCCGCATTGCGCAATCATGCAGTTTTGCCGTTCGGAGCCCCATCATGGTCGACTACATCGGCGTCAGCGACGTCACCCGCCTGATCCAGGCCCTCGGGCCCGGAGAATTCATCGAGCGGCTGGCCGGGGAGATCCTCGCCGACTACCGGCGCTGGGCGGAGTTCGAGAAGTCCGCGCGGCTCGCCAGTCATTCGGCGGTCGGCGTGATCGAACTGATGCCGACCAGCGACGGCCGGCGGTATTCGTTCAAGTACGTGAACGGCCACCCGAAGAACACCGCACGCGGACTGCTCACGGTGACCGCGTTCGGCGTGCTTGCCGACGTCGATACCGGCTATCCGCTGCTGCTTTCGGAACTCACCGTGACCACCGCGCTGCGCACCGCGGCGATGTCGGCCCTCGCCGCCCGCTTCCTCGCGCGGCCCGAGAGCCGCGTGATGGCGCTGATCGGCAACGGCGCGCAGAGCGAATTCCAGGCGATCGCCTTCCACCGGATGCTCGGCATACGCGAGATCCGCCTGTTCGACGTCGATCCGATCGCCAGCGCGAAGCTCGAACGCAACCTGCGCACGCTCGCAGCGCTCGAGGGCCTCGTCGTCAAGCGCGCAGCAAGCACGTCCGAGGCCTGTCGCGGCGCCGACATCGTCACGACGGTGACCGCCGACAAGCGCAACGCGGTGATCCTCACCCCGCCGATGCTCGCGGCCGGCATGCACCTGAACGCGGTCGGCGGCGACTGTCCCGGCAAGACCGAACTGCACCCGGACGTGCTCGCGATGCCGGACGTGCGCGTGATCGTCGAGTACGAGCCGCAGTCGCGCATCGAGGGCGAGATCCAACAGGTCGCCGCCGACTACCCGGTCACCGAATTCGCACGGATCGCCGCCGGCGAGACCCCGGGACGCAGGAGCCCGGCGGAGATCACCGTATTCGATTCGGTCGGTTTCGCGCTCGAGGACTTCTCGGCGCTGCGCTTCCTCCACCTGCTGCTCGAGGAGGAGCGGATCGAGCGGCGGCGGATCGACCTGGTGCCGCGGCTCGAGGATCCCAAGGACCTGTTCGGCGGCACGCTCGGCGCGGGCGGGCTGCGTCGCCGCCTGCGCAAGAGCGCCTGATCGTGGCCGCCCCCACCTGCGCACCGCCCCCCGCCTCCGGCGCGGCCGTGGCATGCGTGTCGCTGATCGGTGCGCCGACCGACGTCGGCGCCGGTTCGCGCGGCGCCTCGATGGGACCGGAAGCGTTGCGCGTCGCCGGGCTGCGGGCGACGCTCGAAGCGCAGGGCGTCGAGGTCGTCGACCGCGGCGATCTCACCGGACCCGCCAATCCACTGCGGCCCGCACTCTCGGGCTACCGGCACCTCGACGAAGTGCTCGCCTGGAACCGCGCGGTGTTCGAGGCGGTATCCGCCGAGCTGCGCATCGGCCGACTGCCGATCCTGCTCGGAGGCGACCACAGCTTGGGGGTCGGCTCGATCAGCGCGGTCGCCCGCCATTGCCGCGACCACGGCCGGCCGCTGCGCGTGATCTGGCTCGACGCGCATGCCGATTTCAACACCAGCGCACTCACGCCGAGCGGCAATCTCCACGGCATGCCGGTCGCCTGCCTGTGCGGCTACGGCCCCGAGGCGCTCGTGAACCTCGGTGGACGCCGGCCCGCGCTCGCGCCCGAGGAGATCCGTCAGATCGGCATCCGCAGCGTCGATCAAGGCGAGAAACGCTTCGTCCACGAGGTCGGCCTGGAAGTCTTCGACATGCGCTACGTCGATGAAGTCGGTATGCGCCGCACGCTCGAGGTCGCGCTCGAGGGCGTGGGTGCCGATACGCACGTCCACGTGAGCTTCGACGTCGATTTTCTCGATCCGGACATCGCCCCGGGCGTCGGCACCACGGTGCCCGGCGGCCCTTCCTACCGGGAAGCTCAGCTGTGCATGGAGATGATCGCCGATACGGGACGCATGGGCTCGCTCGACATCATGGAACTGAACCCGGCGCTCGACCTCAGGAACCGCACGGCCGAGGTCGCGGTCGACCTGACCGCCTCGCTGTTCGGCAAGAGCACGCTGATGCGCCGGTAAAAATTCAAACGGGCGGTCCCTCTTGCGAGGGGCCGCCCGTTCGCCGCTCATCCCTGAGCCTGTCGAACCGGCCGCCGGGGGACGATCCGGATCGAACCACTGCGACGATCAGAACTTCGCGGTGAAGTTCACCTGGTAGCTGCGGCCCGGCAGCGCGAACAACAGATAGTCGCCATTCGCGTTGGTGCCGTTGTCGGCATAGATCGTATGCCGGTCGGCGAGGTTCTGCGCGGTGATGCCCACCTGCAGGTCCTGAAAGCCGCGCAGCGCGTCGCCGAAGTCGTAGTTCAACGCGCCGTCGACCGTCACGTAGCTCGAGAGCGGCAACTGGTCGGTGGTGTCACCATAGCGGTGACCGACGTACTTGCCCATCAAAGAGCCTTGCCAGGCGGCATGGTGGTAGAGCAGCCCGAGCGCCGCGGTCCGATCCGGCGTGTTCGGCACCCAGGTCTGGTCGGCGGTCAGCTTGGCGCTGTTCACCGAAGCGTTGCCATACGCGGTGAAGCCCGCGCCGAGCGCGACCGAACCCTCGAGCTCGACGCCGCGGTACTTCACGCCACCGAGGTTCACGAAGATCTTGCTCGCGCCCTTGCCGGTCGAGGCGATCTCGTTGGTGAAGTCGATCTTGTAGACGTCGGCGGATACGGTCACGCGATGGCCGACCCAGGTGGTACCGGCCTGCACGTTGGTGGTCGCCTGCGGGCTCACCTGATCCTTGGACGGATCGGCCACGTAGAACACGTTCAGGTTAGGCGCGAGAAAGCCTTGCGCCCACTGCACGTAGGCCGACCAGTTCTGGAGGATCTTGTAGTGCGCGTCGACCGAGGCGAGGTTGCGCGTCCAGGTGTGATCGTAATTCAGCAACCCGCCGATCGGACCCTGGTTGTAGTCGGCGTGCAGCACGCGCTCGAAGCTCACGTGTTTGACGCCCGCGGTGATGTCCAGGCCATCGATCGCATGCCAGACGTACTGGCCGTAGTACTGACGCGTGAACAGATAGTCGTTCATCAGGCGATCGGCCGAGTTCAGCAGAGTCGGCAGAGTCCCCGGCGTCCAACAGCCGCAGGCGCCGTACAGCGGGTCGAACGCGTTGTTGTTGGTCGCGTCGATCTCGAACTGCGCGCGCGAGTTGGTCTGGTGGTCGAACCAGGCACCCGCCTGCACCTCGCCCGGACCCACTTCCTTGGCCACGCGGAAGAAGTCGCCGACCGAACGATAGTACATGTGCATCTGTTGCGCGGGCACGTTGTTCGGGCCGTAGATCGTGCCGTTCGGAACGCCGGCCGGCAGGATCGAGCCGTCCGGCGCCTGGCCCATCGGGTCCTCGCCGTTCCAGCCATCATGGAAGTAGCCGTAGGTGTAGACCTTGTTGTCGAAGGTCCAGCCCGAGAAATGCGAGTTGAGGCCGAGGTATTCGTAGTCGGTCGTGATCTTGTCGAGGTTGTACTGGTAGTAAGACTGGCTGTTCGGGTTGGTGTTGTAGCCGTAGCTCGGCCCCCAGGCCTGGATCTGCGCGGCGCTCGCGCCGAACGGCGGATTCTGGTGCACCTTGTTCAGGTTCGAGACGAAGCTCAAGGTCGTGAAGTCGTTGACCGGCAACAGGAATTTCAGGAACACATCGCTCCGGTCGAGCTTGGCGTTCTGAATATAGCCGTTCGACGACAGGGTCTTGGCGCTGATGAAGCCGCTCGCGCCGTTCCAACGGTCGATCGTGCCGGTGTCGTATCGGACGCCGAGGAGCTTGGTCCTGAAGCTACCGTAGGAGGCCCAGGCGGTCGCACCGGCATCCTTGTGCGGATTGTCGGTTTCGACGTAGACGGTGCCGCCGAAGGTCGCATCGCCCAGGGTCGCCGCGTTGCCGGGACCGCGGTCGACGATCACGTTGCCGATGTCCTGGGGCATGAAATAGCTGGTCGAGTGATGGGTAAAGTCGTTCGAGTCGCCCCAGGGGATGCCGTCGAAGGTCACGTTGAACTGGCCATCCTGGAAGCCGCGGATCGAGGTGCCGAGATTCTCGGACAGGCCCGGACCGTTCGGGTCGACCGTGAACACGCTCGGCGTGAACTTCATGATGTCGGTGTAGTTGGACGCCGGCGAATCATTCAACCGGATGAAGGTCTTGTTGACGATCGACTGCGGCTGGGTCGCGACCAAGGAGCCCTGCGAGGGCGCGTCCTGCGGACCTTTGAGGAGCTGCGCGGTGACCAGCACCGGGTCGAGCATGCGGCCCGCGGAAGTGTCGCCACCCGTATCGGCGGGCGCGGTCGACGCTGCAAACGCGGCCGGGGCGGCGAGCGCGGCGGCGACGGCCGCGGCGATCAGCGCGTTGCGGAACACGGGAAGTTCGGAATTCTTGGCATCGGTCACTGGAGCACCTTCTTTGCGGAAATGTCTGTACGCGCGCCTTTGATCAGGCGCGCCGGCATATTCCGGCTCGCAGGTGACTCTTTTATGACGCTTTCATTTCAATTCGATGATTTGTCGTTTTTCCGGCGAAACGTCGCCGCAAAACAACGCGGGGGATCGAGCCGGGGTCAGAGTCCGCGGCGGCCCCGCAGGTAGGTCGCGCGTCCGGCGAGGATGTGGGCGCGCATCACGCTGTGGGCCCAGACGCCGTCGCGGGCGGCGATCGCCTGGACGAGCTCGAGATGCTGATCGGCACTGCGCTGCAGCTCGCCGCTCGAGTATTGCGCGAAGGTCCGCAGGATCAAGGGCGCCTCGATGAGACCGGCGAGGGTCTTGGCGAGCCGCGGGCTCGCCGCGGCGCGCTGCACCGCCCGGTGGAAGCGGTCATTGAGCTCGCCGATCCGGGACAGATGTCCCGGGCCGCGTCGCGCGCACTCGGCGACCTGCTGCTCGGCGAGTGCGCGCAGCTCGGCGACGAGCTCCGGGGTCGCACGCTCGGCGGCCCGGCGCGCGCAGATCGGCTCGAGCAGCGAGCGCAGCTCGAAGATCTCCTCGGCATCCTCGAGCTCGAACGCGGCGACCACCGCGCCATGGTTCGGCTCGAACTCGACCAGGCCTTCCGCGTGCAAGCGACGCAGCGCCTCGCGCACCGGCGTGCGGCTCACGCCGGCGGCCTGCGCGACCTCGGTCTCGGTGAGCCGCGAGCCCGCCGCGTAGGTCCCGCAGAGGATGCCCTCGCGGACCGTGACGTAGGCGCGCTCAGCGGCACGCATCACCCTGGCCTCGCGGCGCTCGCCTTGACCGCCCAGGCGCTGAACTTCGGTTGGATGGGCGCGGGCAGTCCAGTCTCGGCCACGCAACGGGACTTCAGCTCCTCGATCGAAGCGAAGCCGCGGTCGAACAGGGAGACCGCGCCGCGCCGCTTGGCGAGCTCGGCGCGCAATGCGCCGGTGGCGGCCGCATCCACCGTGCCGGCCGCATCGATCACCACGCCGTAGCGACGCGCGCCCTCGGCGGTCACGAGCCCGGCGGCGACGTCGAAACGCACCATCTCGGGGTCTCGTTCGAGCGGATCGCCGCAACCGCCGCCGCCCCAGGTGTCGGCGAGCAGGAGATCGCCCGCCTCGACCCTGACGTGGTCGATCTTCGAGGGGAGCAGTTCACGCGAGCCGTCGGCGCGCAGCAGCGTCTTGCGGCTGCGGGCTCCCGGCAGACCGCCGTTCACGCCCCAGGGATAGGTGAGCCAGCGGTCGTCGTGGATCGAGATCTCGCCGGTCTCGAGGAAGCGGTAGCCGATCCGAAGGCCGTTGCCGCCGCGGTTCTTGCCGGGGCCGCCGGAGTCCGGAATCGTCTCGTAGGTCTCGATGCGCAACGGGAAGTAGCTCTCCAGGAACTCGTTCGGCACGTTGGTGAACGAGGGCCAGAGCGAATGACCGTCCGGCCCGTCGCCGAACGGCTTGCCCGGAATGCCGCCGAAGGTGATCTGGTAGAGCTGGAACCACTCGCCGTTGCGATCATGCCCGGAGTACATGAAGTGCGGCGAGTCGGAGAAACCCGCGGCGCACATGAACTGCGGATTGCCCTGGCCGAGCAGGCCGCCGAGCACGTCGAAGATGCGGCCGAGCGCGTGGGTACGGCAGGACAGCGCCGCCGGCTTCTGCGGCTTGAGCAGCGTTCCCGGCGGGATGCGCACCTCCATGAGATCGTAGAAGCCGTCGTTGAAGAGGATCTGCGGGTCGAACACCATGATCATGTAGACGCCCGCGAACATCTTGAACATCTCCTCGTTGAGGAGGAAGTTGATCGAGGAGATCGACTGGGGGTCGGTGCCGGCGAAGTCGAAGATGCACTTCTCGCCCTCGCGCCACATCGAGCAGGCGATCTTGTACGGCCCCATGTTCATGCCGTCGTCGCAGATGTAGTCCTCGAAGTACTGCTTCTTCTCCGGCACCGTGCGCTGGATGAGTTCGCGCATCGCGCGACGGTTGCGCGCCAGCATCTCGGCCATCGCCGAGTGGAACACGTCGTCGCCGAAGCGCTCGCCGATCTCGATGCAGCGCGCCGCCGCGGTGCGCAGCGCCGCGACGATCGCGTTGAAGTCGGACAGGTTCCAGTGCGGCAGGCGGCAGTTGTGCAGCAGGATCGACAGCACGTCCTCGTTGAGGGCGCCCTTGCGGTAGATCTTCACGGGGGGCACGGTCACGCCCTCCTCGTAGATGCTGCGCGCATCGGTCGGCAGGGAACCCGGCACCTTGCCGCCGACGTCGGTCATGTGGCCGAACATCGCCGCCCAGGCGATCAGCCGGCCGGCCCGGTAGATCGGCATCAGCATCAGCCAGTCATTGGCATGGCTGATCGCGCCGCGCACCGAGTACGGGTCGTTGGTGAGGAACACGTCGCCCTCCTCCACCGTGCCCTCGTAGCCCTGCATGAACCCGTGGATGAACGAACCGAACTGGCCCACGACCATCTTGCCGTCGACGTTGGCGATCATCGGGAACTCGTCGTGCTGCTCGCGGATTCCGGGCGACATGGCCGTGCGGAACAACACCGTGTCCATCTCGAAGCGCGCATTGCGCAGCGCGCTCTCGATGATGTCGATGGTGACCGTGTCGACCTTGACCTTCTTCAGGCGCTTCTTGCTGCGCTCAATGATCTTGGCGGGCATCGAATGACTCCTCAGCTTCGCTTGTTCGCGCCCACGACGCGCTTCGTACCGCGACGGCGAGCGCTCCCGCCCCGGCCGCGGTCCGGATAGATCAGGATGTTGCCGTGACGGTCGACCCGGCCGTGATGGGCAGGCAGGATCACGGTGGTCGAATCCATCTCCATGACGATCGCCGGACCCTCGATCACGTTGCCGGCCTTGAGCCGGGCGCGATCGTACACCGTGGCGGTGAGCTTGCGGCCATCCATGTAGCTCGCCTGCCGCCCGGCGACGGCGGCCTTCGGGCTCGCGCCGCCGGAAGCGATCGCCGCGCGCCGGATGCGGATGCCGCGTCCCTGAACCGCGGCGCGCAGGGTCACGACCTCGTGCTCGAGGCCGAGCGCGAACGTGAACAGACGCTCGTGCTCGGCGTCGAACTTCGAGGAGACCGCCGCGAGCCCGCGGCGCTTCAACTCGGCGAGATCGACGGCCACGGTCAATCGCAGCCCCTGGCCGTGGTAGCGCAGATCGACTTCGTAGCTGGTGGTGATCTCGCGTTTCGGCACGCCTTCGCGTTCGAGCGAACGGGCGGCCTCATGCGCGAGTTCCTCGAGGATCGCCAGCAACTCGGCCGCGCTGGTCTCGGAGAATCTCTTCACGTAGGTGCGCGCGCGCTCGTCGCGCACCGCGGTGGTCGCATCGCCGAGCGCGCACAGCACTCCGGGACCGGGCGGTATGATCGCCGGCCAGGACCCAAGGAGCCGCGCGAGCGCGTTGGCGTGCAGGGGGCCCGCGCCGCCGAAGGCGATCAGCGCATAGTCGCGGGGATCGTAACCCTGCTCGACCGAGACGAGGCGCAGCGCGCCGACCATGTTCTCGTTGACGATCTGGTAGATGCCGTGCGCCGCCTCCAGCAGCGACAGGCCGAGCGCATCAGCGATCTTCTGCACCGCGCGCGCCGACAGTGCCCGGTCGAGAGGCATCTCGCCGCCTAGCCGCTGCAACTCCGGCAGGTAGCCGAGGACGACGTTCGCGTCCGTGACCGTGGGCTCGGTCCCGCCCTTGCCGTAGGCGGCGGGACCGGGATCGGCGCCGGCCGATTGCGGTCCGACGCGCAGCGCGCGGGTGAGCTGCGGCACATGCGCGATCGAGCCACCGCCGGCGCCGACCGTGCGGATGTCGACCGACGAGGCACGCACCGTCACATCGCCGACCGTCGTCTCACGGCGCAGGCGCGGCGCGCCGTTCTGGATCAGCGCGACGTCGGTGGACGTTCCGCCGACGTCGACCGTGAGCAGGTTCGGGAACCCGGCCTGCACCGCCACCCAGAGCGCGCCCGTGACTCCGCCCGCCGGCCCCGACATGAGCAGATTCACCGGATATTCCTCGGCGGCCGCCGCGCCCGCGAGTCCGCCGTCGGAGCGCAGGATGTGCAGCTTCACGTCGGCGGCGATCGCGGCGATCTTCGCCTTGAGGTTGGCCACGTAACGCGCCACGCGGGGACGCACGTAGGAGTTCGCGACCGTGGTGACGGTGCGTTCGTACTCCTGCATCTCGGGAACCACTTCCGAGGACAGCGACACGGGCACGTCCGGCAATTCCTCGGTGGCGATCGTGCGCACCCGGCGCTCGTGGACCGGGTTCGCGTACGAGTTGATCAGCGAGACCGTGAGGGCCTCGATCCCCCGGGTCTTGAGCGTGCGCAGGTCCGCGCGCAATTGCTTCTCGTCGAGCGACTCGACGACCTCGCCGCGCGCGCCGATGCGCTCATGCGCCTCGATGGTGCACTCGAGCGGGGCCATCGGCAGGGACTTGTTGTAGATCACCCAGCCGCCGAGACCGCCCGGCACGAACGAGCGGGCGATCTGCAGCACCTGACGGTAGCCGCGGGTCGTGACGAGTCCGCAGCGCGCGCCGGTGCCGGTCAGCACCGTATTGGTCGCGACCGTCGTGCCGTGCATCACATGATCGATCTTGCGCGGATCGACATCCGCCTTCTCGCAGACCCGGGCGATGCCGTTCAGCACGCCGACCGACTGATCGGCGGGCGTGCTCGGCACCTTCGCGGTGAAGATCTCGCCCGATCGTTCGTTGACCAGAAACAGGTCGGTGAAGGTGCCACCGACGTCGACTCCCAATCGAAATGCCATGAGCGCTTCCTCTAGACTGCGACCCGAGGGCGCGGGAAATCTCCCGCCTTGACCAACATGCCTGGCACCGGCTTGCCGATCCGCGGCTCGAGCCAGCGCGCGGTCTCGATCAGGCCGTCGATCGAGACCCCGGTCTCGATCCCCATGCGATTCAACATGTACAACACGTCCTCGGTCGGCACGTTGCCGGTGGCCGCGGGTGCGAACGGACAGCCGCCGATGCCGCCGACGCTCGCGTCGATCGCGCGCACTCCGGCGGCGACCGCCGCGTACACGTTGGCGAGCCCGGTGTTGCGGGTGTTGTGAAAGTGAGCTCTGAGCGGCATGCCGGGCAACTCGTCGCGCAACGCAGCGAAGAGTTCGGCGACCTGGGTCGGCACGGCCGCGCCGATCGTATCGGCGAGCGCGATCTCGACGGGCCCGCTCTCGGCGCAACGCAGCGCCAGCTCGATCACGCGGCGCGGGTCGACCTCGCCCTCGAACGGGCAGCCGAACGCGGTGGAGATCGTCACGTTCGGCGCAAGTCCTGCGGCGCGCGCCTCGCGCGCGATCTCCGCCCACGCGGCCATCGACTCCTCGGTGCCCACGCCCTGATTGCGGCGGTTGAAGGTCTCGCTCGCGACGACCGCCATGCCGATCGCCTCGCAGCCGGCCGCGCGCGCACGCTCGTAACCCTTGCGGTTCAGCACCAGACCGATGTAGGAGACGTCGTCGCGCCGTGGCAGAGCCGCGAACAGCGCCTCCGCATCGGCCATCTGCGGGACGCGCTTCGGGTTGACGAAGCTCGCCACCTCGATCCGCCTGAGACCCGCGGCGACCAGCCGCCCGATCATCTCGACCTTGGCGGCGGTCGGCAAGATCACGCCCTCGCTCTGCAGTCCGTCGCGCGGTCCGACT
Source organism: Gammaproteobacteria bacterium (assembly GCA_028870275.1). Lineage (GTDB taxonomy): Bacteria > Pseudomonadota > Gammaproteobacteria > Steroidobacterales > Steroidobacteraceae > Bog-1198. The sequence continues at coordinate 11,720 of JAGWPY010000088.1, forward strand.
TCGACCAGATCGACTTTCATGCGCTTGCCATCCTCAAAGAAAGGGCCGCGGAGTGCACCACGAGGCGCGGGCCCGCTGCCCTTGCAACCGATCCCGCCGCGGCGATTCCCATCATTTCACTCCGACCCCGATTTGTATACAATTTTCCACGTTCGCGCCACCGCTTGGCGTCGGCAAATGACCCGACCCGCCTGAGATGCCCTGCGCATCCGGTCGGCAGGCGCCGTGCATTGTATACATATGGGCAGCCCTGATCGGCTTCCCCGAGGGTTAGACCATGATCAAACCGGTGCAATTCCAGTCGGGCGCGCTCGCCGATCTGCGCGTGCTCGAGCTGGGCACGCTGCTCGCGGGACCTTTCTGCGGACAGCTGCTCGGCGACATGGGCGCCGAGGTCATCAAGATCGAACCGCCGAACCAGGGGGACCCGATGCGCGTCTGGGGCCGGCAGAAGCATGGCGACCCCTCGCTGTGGTGGCCGGTCGTCGCGCGCAACAAGAAATCGATCACGCTCGATTTGCGCCAGAGCGCGGGCCAACAGGTGCTCAAGGAACTGGTCGGCAAGGCCGATTTCCTGCTCGAGAATTTCCGACCGGGCACGATGGAGAAATGGGGCCTCGATTACCCGACCCTCGCCGCGATCAATCCGCGCCTGATCATGATCCGCGTCTCCGGCTACGGACAGACCGGACCCTACGCCCATCGCGCCGGTTTCGGCGCGATCGGCGAGGCGATGGGCGGCCTGCGCTACGTGGTCGGCGATCCCGCGAGCCCGCCCTCGCGGGTCGGCATCAGCATCGGCGACTCGCTCGCCGCGACCTTCGCCTGCGTCGGGGCGCTCTCGGCGCTGCACTACCGTGAGCGAACCGGCCGCGGCCAGGTGGTCGACTCGGCGATCTACGAAGCGGTCCTGCAGATGATGGAATCGCTGATCACCGAATACGACCAGGCGGGCTTCATCCGCGAGCGCACCGGCGCGATCCTGCCGAACGTCGCGCCCTCGAACGTCTATCCGACGACCGAGGGCTGGGTGCTGATCGCCGCGAACCAGGACACGGTGTTCCGGCGGCTGTGCGAGGCCATGGGCGATCCTTCACTCGCGCAACGCGCCGAGTACGTCGATCACCAGGCGCGCGGCGCGCATCAACAGGAACTCGACGAGCTGATCGGCCGCTGGACCGCGACGCTCTCGACCTCCGCGGTCCTCGATCTGATGGATCGGCACGGCGTGCCGGCGGGGCTGATCTATCGCCCGCCGGACATGCTGACGGACCCGCAGTTCGCGGCACGCGAGGCGATCGTGACCGTCAAGCATCCGCAGTTCGGCGACCTCAGGATGCAGAACGTCGCGCCGAAGCTTTCGGAGACGCCAGGCGCGATCCGCTCGCCCTCGCCCGAACTCGGCCAGCACAACGATGCCATCTACGCGGGGCTGATGGGCTACCCGGCCGAACGCATCGCCGAGCTTCGCCGGAACAAGGTGATTTGACGCCCGCGGCATCGGATCGGTCCTCCGATCCGATGCCGCGGCCGGTCAGTGGCCGAAGCGGTAGCCGAACTCCACGCCGTAGGCACGCCCGGTCCCGGAATAGACGAACGAGCCGCCGAACTCCGGCGCCGGGATCACCTCGGCGAGGTACTGCTTGTTGCCGAGGTTGCGGCCCCAGACGGTGGCGCTCCAGTGATCGGACTGCACCCCGAGGCGCGCGTTCACCAGCTGGTAGGGATCCCGGTAGGTGCGCGAGTAATCGGCGGGCACGCCGAACACGCTCTGCACCTGGTTGTTCTGGACCGGACTGAACCAGGTCTTGCCGATCGCGCTCATGTCGACGTGCGCGATGAGCGCGAGGCCCTCGGACACCGGCACGTGCAGGTCGATGCCCGCGTCGCCGGTGTAGTCCGGCGCGTACGGCACCTTGTTGCCGGCGGTGTAGGGACGGCCCGAATAGCGGTCGATGCGGCTGTCGACGGTACCGATGCCGGCGAACAGCGACAGCCAGGAGGTCGCCTGCCAGCGCACGTCGCCCTCGACGCCCTTGAGGGTCGCCTGATCGATGTTGGTCACCACCCGCAGGAGACCGAAGGGACCGGCGAAGAAGTTGAAGATCTGCATGTTGTCGACCTTCGTCTGATAGAGCGAAGCGCCGACGAAGAGCTTGCGGTCGAACAGATCGGCCTTGAAGCCGAGCTCGGCCGCGCGCGAGATCTCCTTCTTGTAGCTGTCGCTCACGCCGTTCGCGAAGGTCGGCGTACCGCCGCAGGTCGGCGTACCGACGCCCGCCGAGTCGTAGACCACCGCATTGTTCTGGCCGTTCGCGCAGGTGCCGAGCGAGGCGACGGGGAGCGCCGGCATCGCCGCGACCGGCGCGCCGCCCTGCACGTAATGCAAGCCGCCGAATCCGTCGAGAACCGTGGCGGCGCTGCCCGTGGAGTTGAAGCCGCCGCTGCGGAAACCGTACCCATAGGAACCGAACAGCGACATGTCCGGGTGGAACTTCCAGGTGAGGGTCGCCTTCGGCTGCCAGGCGCTGTAGGTCGCCGAGCGACTCGGGATCCCGCTGCTCGCAAGCGCAGGGTCGATCGTGTAGGCGGGATTGATGTAGGGCTGCACCTCATTGGCCGTGGTGCAGGTCGCGGCCTGATTGAAGCAGGGAGTCTGCGCGAGAGCCGCGGTGCCGGTGCCGACGCGGTTGTCGACGCCGCGCTGCTCACGGTCGAAGCGCAGGGCGAGCGCCGCCTCGAGGTCGCTCAGCACGTCGTAGGCGACGTTGCCGAACGCGGCGGCCACCCTGGAGTGGAAGCGATCGTTGTACTCGAGGTCGGTCGGGTTCGGTCCGCCGGTCGGCACGAACGCAGTCGCCGAGAAACCGTTGCCGTTGTCCGACCCTTGAGAGACCACGACGTGGCGGTTGATGTCGGCGTAGTAAAGACCGCCCTGCCAGCGCAAGCGCTGGTCGCTCGGCGATGACAGGCGGATCTCGAACGAGTTGTCGATCTCGTCGCGCTGCTGGTATTGATAGCCGTCGCAGGTCGAGGGCCCGTAAGCGCCGAGCAGATTGAACCCCGGCACGCCGGGGCCGAACTGGTTCGCGTAGAACGTCGGCGAGGGCAGCGGCGCGCCCGGTTCGGCGGCCACCGAGACCGAGCAGACGTCCGGACCGACGCTGGTCGGCACGTTCGCATACAGGTTGAACGCGGCGCTGGTGCCGTCGGTGAGGAAGTAATTGGTCTCGTCGGCGTAGGCCCAGTAGGCGGTGAGCTCGCCGACATCGAGCTTCCAGTCGCCCTTCACCGAGAACTGCTTGTTGGTCTGGACGTTCTGCGGGATCACGTTGTTGTCGTAGACGAACGGATGCTGGTTGACGTTCTGCCAGAAGTCCGGGTTGTTGAACGCGCTGGCGAAATAGGGCAGCGCGAACACCGCGTTGAAGTTGATCGCGCCGGAACTGATGCGCGAGAACTTCGCCTTCACGTCCAGAGTGCCGTGATCGCCGAGCTTCACGATCATGCGCGGCGTGAAGCCGTACTCCTTGTAATAGTCGTTGCAGTGATCGCAGTGCAGGTAGCTGTTGTAGAAGAAGCCGTTGGTCTTGCGGTAGAAGCCGCTCACGCCTAGCGACACCGCGTCGTTCACGGGACCCGAGACCCAGAAATTGCCCGTCTGCGTGTCCTTGTTGCCGTAGCCGAGGTTCACGTCGGCGTCGAAGGTATCCCCCGGCGCCTTGGTCTTGACGATGATCGCGCCAGCCACGGCGTTGCGGCCGTAGAGCGCGCTTTGCGGTCCCTTGACGATCTCGATCTGCTGGAGGTTCGCGAGCTCCTGGTTCAGGCTGTTCGGGTTCACCTGCTGCACGCCGTCGATCACCAGGGCGAAGTTCGTTTCGGCGTCGCGGCCGGTGTTCAAGCCGCGAATGCTCACCTGCATGTCCCCCGCCTCGGCGGTCTGCACCTGCGAGACGCCGGGCGTGAGCGCGATGAAGTCCTGAGGGCGCTCGATCCCTGCGGCGCGAATGTCCCGGACCGTGAACACCTGTTCGGTGACGGGCACGTCGACCAGCTTTTCCTTGCGTTGTCGGGCCGTGACGACGATCTCGCCGAGGTCCTCGCTCGCGGAGGCCGCAGGAGTCGCGGTGTTGGCGGCATCGGTCTGCGCGAGCGCCGAGCCGGCGGTCAGCGTGAGTGCGGCGGCGGCGGTGAACCAGGGCAGCGAAATCCTGCGCGTGATCATGGCATCCCTCGATTGCGTGATGGCTGTTATCGGGACTCGGTCCGGCGCCCGAGCGGCGCAACTCTCCGGCCCGATTGTATACAACGAGGGGCGAATTTTGTATACATCACGCGTTGTATTGTCGACACAGATTTGGGTCCGAAGCGGCCGCAAGCGGGAATACACGGCCGATCGCGCTGTGGAGTCCGAGCTTCAGGTCCCAGCGAGCGGCGGCACGGTGCCCGCGACGGTACACATTTCGCCGAGTCAGCCGATCGCGTCGAGCGCGGCGCCGAGTTTCTCCTCGACGAACGCGACGAAGACGCGCACGGCCGGCGGCACGAGCGGTCCGATCGGCACCACGACGCGCAGATCGGTGCCGCCGCGCCCGTGACGCGGCAGCACTTCGCGCAGACGCCCCTCGACCCGATCGGCCGCCGTGAGCAGCACCGGCAGCAGCGCGATGCCGAGGCCGGCGACCGCCGCCTGACGCAGCACCTGGGCGTTATTGGCCGCGAAACGCCCCTGAACCCCGACCTCCTCCGCTCCGTTCGGTCCCTCCAGGGTCCAGATCTGCCGGTCGCCGCGACGACTCGCGATCAGGCAGTCGTGGGCGGCGAGGTCCGCGACCCGGCGCGGCGTCCCGCGACGCGCGAGGTAGTCGGGACTCGCGAACAGGCGCGAATCCTGTTGCACGAGCGTCTGTAGCACCGTATGCGTCGCGCCGGGCACCGGTCCTGCGCGCAGAGCGACGTCGATGCCGCTGCCGATCAGATCGGTGCGTTCGTCCTCCAGCACGAACTCGAGATTCAACGCCGGATGGGCGGCGAGGAATTCGGCGATCCATTCGAGTCGGACGAGTTCGAGAAACCCCGCGGGGGCGGCCACGCGGATGCGGCCGCGTATTCCGCGGCTGTCCTCGGCCAGATCCTGGGCGGCGTGCAGCAGAACATCGACGGCGCCGGCACTGCGCGCGAGCAGGGACTCGCCGGCAGCGGTCAGGGCGAGCTTGCGCGTCGAGCGATGCAGGAGCCTTGCCTGCATGCGCAGTTCGAGCCGCCGGATGCGCCGGCTCAAGGTGTTCACCGGCAGGCCGAGTTGGCGCGCCGCCAGCGCGAAACTGCCGGCCCGCGCCACCTGCACGAACAGGCGGATGTCATTCAAGTCCGTCGCGCGCACGACCTCGCTCCTCGACCGCGCTCCCTGGCGATCATTTCTGCCAATAATGGCATAGTCCTTTCATATTGCCCCATCTACCGTGGTAGTTGGAGTTTACGTAAACTTCTTACGAGGCGCGTCCAGTCGGTGCGCCGCGCGTTACACGAAGAGCTCAGGAGCACGCGATGGCGAAGGTACTGGTCCTTTATTACTCCTCCTACGGACACATCGAGACGATGGCCCAGGCCGTCGCCGAGGGTGCCCGCGCCGCGGGTGCGATCGTCGAGGTCAAGCGGGTGCCGGAGACTGCGCCCGCAGAGGTCGCACGCGCGGCCCACTTCAAGCTCGATCAGGCCGCTCCGGTCGCCAAGGTCGAGGAGTTGGCCGATTACGATGCGATCGTGGTCGGTACGCCGACCCGCTTCGGCCGCATGGCCTCGCAGATGGCCGCGTTCCTCGACCAGGCCGGCGGCCTGTGGGCGCGAGGCGCTCTGAACGGCAAGGTCGGCGGGGTGTTCACCTCGACCGCGACCCAGCACGGCGGCCAGGAGGCGACGCTGTTCTCGGTGATCACCAACCTGCTGCATTTCGGCATGGTGATCGTCGGTCTGCCCTACAGCCATCAGGGACAGATGCGCATCGACGAGGTGGTGGGCGGCAGTCCCTACGGCGCGACCACGATCGCCGGCGGCCGCGGCGAACGGCAACCGAGCGCGACCGATCTCGAAGGCGCGCGCCATCAGGGTAAACTGGTGGCCGAGACCGCCGCGAAGATCGCCGGCCGCTGAGGTCGCCGACCCTTGAAGTCCCCGCGGGCACCGTTGCCCGCGGGCCGTCCTGCATCGCGCGCCGGTCCACGGAGTGCCCTGCATGAACGACGTCAGTCCCGCCTCGCTGCACGATGACTATCGCCGCGGCGGCTTCCTACGCTCGCTCGAACTCGGCCGTCGACCGGCGCTGCTGATCATCGACTTCGTCAATGCCTACCTGCTCGAGGACGGCCCCTTGTACGGCGGCGAAGGCATCCGCGCGGCGCACCGTGGCGCGATCGAGCTGCTCGGCGCGGCACGGGCCGCCCGGCTGCCGATCTTCCACACCAACCTCCGCTACGAGCCAGGCGGTCGCGACGGCGGGTTGCTCTACCGCAAGGTCGGCGCGCTGCGCTGGTTCGCGACCGATGCGCCGAACGCGATCTACGGCCGGTTCGTCGCCGGACTCGAACCCCTAGCTGGCGAGAGCGTGATCACCAAACAGTACGCGAGCGCGTTCTTCGCGACCCCGCTCGCCTCGACGCTGACCTCGCTGGGTATCGACACGCTGCTGATCGCCGGCGTATCGACCAGCGGCTGTGTGCGGGCGACGGCCGTCGACTGCTGCCAGCACGGCTTCGTGCCGGTCGTGGTCCGCGACGCGGTCGGCGACCGCGCGAGCGGCCCGCATGAGGCGAACCTGTTCGACCTGCAGGCCAAATACGCCGAGGTGATCGGTCTCGCCGAGGCGCGTGCCTATCTCGCCGGCGTGGCCGCCGCGGATGCGGGCGTCGGCGGGGACGCCGGCGTCGGCGGGGACGCGGGCGTGGGCGGGGACGCCGGCGGCACCGCGCCGCGCTGAGGCACGAGCCGCAGTTTGGCCACGTCGTAGCCCATCGCTGCGACCCGATCGCGCAAGCGACGGAACTCGCCTACGGTGAGCGTCGGCTTGCGGGCCATGATCCAGACATAGTCGCGCGCGTCGCGCGCGATGATGGTCTCGCCGTAGTCCGCACTCAGATAGGCGATCAGGTACTGCGACTCGAACGGCCAGATGAAGCGCATCTCCCAGCGCGCGTTGCTCGCGGGATCGACCACGCGGCCAACCGGGTGATAGACCTCTCGCGGACCGTCGAATCCGCCCTTGCGAAACCGGTAGGTGGTCTGGATCCGTCCCCGCGGATCGAGGCGGTAGGACTCGACCGCGTCGTAGGCGTTCCTCTCGATGAAGGCCGGAATCGCCGCGATCACGTACCAGTCGCCCATGAATCGCGGCAGATCGACGTGTGCGACGGTCGAGATCGGCGACCGCGGCGCGGCGGCACAGGCCGACAGGATCGTGGCCAATGCGCAGAATTTCAGCAGAAGTCTCACATCTCCTCCTTCGCGGCGACCGCCGCTCGCGCGATCATGCGCTCCTCGTCGGTATGCAGCACGCGCACCCTGACTGCGCCGTTCTCGGCCGAGATCAGCGGTGCGTGCGCGCGGTTGCGCTCCGGATCGAGCCGCAGTCCGAGGAACTCGAGCCCGGCGCAGATGCGTGCGCGGATCGGCGCGGCGTTCTCGCCAATACCACCTGAGAACACCAGCGTGTCGAGGCCGCCGAGCGCGGCGGCGAGCGCGCCGACCGTCTTGCGCGCCTGGTAGCAGAACAGCTCGAGCGCCTCGGCCGCATGCGCATCGCCCGCTTCCCGGGCGAGCAGATCGCGCACGTCCGGACTCACCGACGACACGCCGAGCAGGCCGCTCTCGTGGTTGACCATGCGCTGAAAGCGTTCCGCGTCGAAATGCTCGCTGCGCGCGAAGTAGTAAGCGATGCCGGGATCGAGATCGCCGCTGCGCGTGCCCATGACGAGTCCCGAAGCCGGCGTGAACCCCATGGTCGTGTCGATGCCGCGCCCGTCGAGCACGGCCGCCATGCTCGCGCCGCTGCCGAGGTGGGCGAGGATCACACGGCCGCGGCGGATCGCCGGATCGCCGAGGCGCGCGAGCTCCTCGCAGAGGTAGGCGTAGGAGAGACCGTGAAAGCCATAGCGGCGCAGTCCCTGCTCGGCGTAGCGGCGCGGCAGCGGCAGGCGCCTCGCCACCGGCGGCATCTGCGAATGGAAGGCCGTATCGAAGCAGGCGATCTGCGCGACCCGGGGCAGGCGCACCGCGCAGGCGCGCATCAGGGCGATCTCCCGCGGCAGATGCTCAGGATCGTAGGCGGCGAAACGCTCGAGCTCCGCGAGCAGCTCGGGCGTGAGCGATTGCGGCTCGGTCCGTCCCATGCCGTGCACGACCCGATGGCCGACCGCGGCGAGCGCCTCGAGGATCCCCTCGGCGGCGAGCCAGTCGATCAGCACGCTCGCCGCGGCCGCATGGTCCGCCGCTTCGACGCGGCGCTCGCAGGGGCCCGCCGGACCCGTGGCGCACAGCGTCGTGTCGGCAAGGCCGATGCGCTCGATCCGTCCGTGCGCGAGCCGCTCGAGACCGCGTGCGAACACCGCGAACCGCACGCTCGAGGAGCCGCCGTTCACGGTCAGCACGCGGCCCGAGCCGGCCGCAGGGCTCACTGGATCGGGCCGAGGAAATCGCGCTTGCCGATCTCGATCCCGCCCTCGCGCATCAGCGCGTAGGCCATGGACACGTGGAAGTAGAGGTTCGGCAGCACGTACAGGTTCAGGTACTGCAGGCCCTTGAAGTTCAGGGTCGAGGTCGGGAACTTGAGCTCGATCTCGCGCGTCTCGGCGCCCTGCATCTGTTCGGGCTTGAGGCTGCGCAGAAACTCGATGGTCTTGGCGATCCGCGACTTGAGCTCGGGCAAGGTCTTCTCGTGGTCCTCGTGCTTCGGGTTCTCGACCCCGGCGAACCGCGCGCCCCCGCCCTTGGACATGTCGCAGGCGATCTGCACCTGGCGGGCGAGCGGCAGCATGTCCGGGAACAGGCGCGACTGCAGGAACACCGCCGGATCGATCTTCTTCGCCTCGGCGTGCG
>JAGWPY010000089.1 GCA_028870275.1 Gammaproteobacteria bacterium
CACCGCGCGCCGCGAGGGCGCCGGCGAGCGCGGCGGCGAGCAGCGCGGCGACCGCCTTGGGACCTGCGGCCATCAGTGCGAGCCGCCCTTCAGCGACATGATGCCGAGCGCCTTGAGCACGTAGGTCTCGTACACCGGCGTCAGCGAGCCCGTGCGCACCTTGCGCATGAAATACTTCTCGAAGGCGATCTTGGCGAGGTGAACCCACTTCCCCTTGCGTGACCAGGTGAGGTTGCGCGGCGGGATCTGCGGCAGGGCCACGAAGGCGGCGCCGGTGTCGCCGAAGTCGGCGATGCAGATCGCGTTCCAGGTCGCCTCGGCGGTGCTCGGCTTCCCGGCGATCGCCGCGGCGATGTTGGAGGCCGCCGCCGAGACCATCGATTCGATCATGTAACCGGTCTTGGGTGCGCCTGTCGGCACCGCGGTGGCTTCGACCGGCGGTATCGCCACGCAGACGCCGACCGAATAGATGTTCGGATACTTCGGGTTGCGCTGGTGCTTGTCGATCAGCACGAAGCCGCGCGGGTTGCACAGTCCCGGGACCGCGGCGACCGCGTCGACCCCCTTGAACGCGGGAATCACCGCCCCGTAGGCGAACGGCAGCTTGTGCTCCTTCTTGAGCGCGCCGCCCTCGTCGAGTTCGTGGACGGTCATCTCGTTCTCGGTGACCGCGACGATCTTCGCGTTGGTGATCCACTTGATGTGGCGCTCGCGCAGTTCAGACTCCATGAGGCCCTTGCTGTCGCCGACGCCCCCGAGGCCCATGTGGCCGATGTACGGCTCGCTCGTGACGTAGGTCATCGGCACCTTGTCGCGCACCTTGCGCTTGCGCAGATCGGCGTCGATGATCATCGCCGTCTCGTACGCCGGCCCGAAACAGCTCGCGCCGGGCGCCGCTCCGACGATCACGGGGCCGGGATTGTCGAGGAACCGCTGATAGCGTTCCCACGCCTGCGCCGAGTGGTCCTGGCTGCAGACCGACTGCGTGTGGCCGTTCGGGCCGAGTCCCGGAACCTCGTCGAAGGCGAGCTTCGGGCCGGTCGCGATCACCAGGTAGTCGTAGTGCATCTCCTTGCCGTCGGCGAGCGTCAGGGTGTTCTTCTCGGCGTCGATCCGTTCGACCCGGCCGACGACCCAGTCGATGCCCTTGCGCTCGAGCGGTTCGCGCATCTCCACGCGCGTCTGCTGGGTCGTGCGCCAGCCGACCGCCACCCAGGGGTTCGAGGGCGTGAACTCGAAGAACGGCCGCTCGCCGATCAGGGTCACGCGGTGTTCCTTGGAGAGCTGCTTGCGCAGGTCGAATGCGGCGGGAACGCCGCCGAGTCCCGCGCCGATCACGATCACGTTCGCCATTGTTCGAGTCCCCCTCTTTATGCCGCGCGCGCCCGGGCGCGCGCAACGTAGCCGTAGTAGAGCAATGGAATCACCAGCAAGGTCAACGCCGTCGAAACCAGGATGCCGAAGATCAGCGATATCGCCAGACCGTTGAAGATCGGATCGTCGATGATGAAGAACGCGCCGATCATCGCCGCGAGGCCGGTGAGCACGATCGGCCGGGCGCGGATCGCCGCGGCGCGGATCACCGCGTTCTCCGGGCGCTGGCCGGCATCGATCTCGGCGTTGATGAAGTCGACCAGCAGGATGGAGTTGCGCACGATGATGCCGGCGAGCGCGATCATGCCGATCATCGACGTGGCCGTGAACTGCGCTCCGAGCAGCGCGTGGCCCGGCATCACGCCGATGATGGTGAGCGGAATCGGCGCCATGATGATCAGCGGCACCGCATAGGAGCGGAA
>JAGWPY010000090.1 GCA_028870275.1 Gammaproteobacteria bacterium
GCTCGAGAAGGACATCGGCGAGCGCCGGCCCGACTATGCCGAGTACATCAGACGCACGAACGCCTTCCTGCCGGGGCCGGTGCGGCGACGGTGAGCGCCGCCGAGGCGCAGAGACGGGTCGCCGAAGCCCTGCGGTTCGATCGGGCCGGGCAGGTCCAGGAAGCCATCTCGGCCTACCGGGCGATCGTCGCACGCTGGCCGCAACTCGCCGACGTCTGGTACCGCCTCGCCGCGCTCGAGCGCCGCGCCGGCAACTTCGAGGCTGCGCTCGCCGCCTACGAGCGTGCGCTCGCCGAGAATTTACGGCGCCCCGAGGAAGCCTGTCTCAACCGCGCCGTGATCCTTGCCGAGGATTTGCGCGACTACGCCGGCGCGGAGCGTGAGCTTGGCCGCGCGCTCGCGCTCAAACCGGACTATGCGCCAGCGCTCCTGAACCTCGGCAACCTGCACGAGGATCTCGGGCAGCGGCAGGCGGCGATCGCGGCCTATGAGCGCATCCTCGCGAGCGATCCGGTGCACCCGGCGGCGCTCGCGCGCCGCGTCTCGATCGAGCATCCCGCCTCTCCCGACGATCCGTGGATCGATCGCTTGCGCGCGGCGATTGCGCGGCCGGGGACGGCCCCGGATGCGCGCGCGACTCTCGGTTTCGCGCTCGGCCTCGCGCTCGATGCCTGCGGCGCCTATCCCGAGGCGTTCGCCGCCTATTCGGCCGCCAACCGCGACAGCCGCGCGGCGGCGCCGCCCGGAACGCCGAGCTATGATCGGGAGGCTCAGGAGCGCTACGTCGATCGGCTGATCGCGGCATTTCCGGCGCTTCCTGTCTCCGGCAGCGCGGCGCCGCGGCCGCCGGGCGCGCCGCAGCCGATCTTCGTCTGCGGCATGTTCCGCTCCGGCTCGACCCTGACCGAGCGATTGCTGGCGCGCGCGGCCCAGGTCGCCTCGGGCGGGGAGCTCGAGTTCCTGCCACGCCTGGTCGCCGAGCGCCTCGCGCCTTACCCCGAGAGCCTGCGCCACTGGTCCCCCGAAGCGCTTGCGGGTCTCGCGGCGGGCTATCTCGAGGGTCTCGCCCGCGTTGCGCCCCGCGCGAGCTTCGTGGTCGACAAGCGCCCCGATAATTTCCTGCATCTCGGTCTGGTGAGGACGCTGTTTCCGGCGGCGCCGATCGTGCACACCGTGCGCGATCCACTCGACAACTGCCTGTCGATCTTCTTCCTGCACCTCGATCAAGGGCTCTCCTATGCGCTCGACCTCGAGGACATCGGCCATTACTACCGGCAATATCGCCGTCTGATGGCGCACTGGAAGGCGCTGTGCGGCCCCCGGATCATCGAGTTCGACTACGATCGCTTCGTCGCCGAGCCCGCGGCGCGAGGCCGCGAATTGTTCGAGGCGCTCGGCCTGTCGTGGTCGGAGGATTTTCTGCAGGCCCATCGGGGCGAGGCGCCGGTGCGCACCGCGAGCGTCTGGCAGGTACGCGAGCCCATCTATACGCGCTCCTCGGGACGCGCCCGGCACTACGCCGCGCAGCTCGCCGGCCTGCGCGCGTGGCTCGCGGGCTAGCGACGCAGACTCGATTGGGGACCGACGCCGGGGCGGGGCCGCCGGGCTCTCCGCGGGGCGGTTTATACTGGCCGCATCCGGCATCCACCGCTTTTCGCCAAGGTGCGCCCATGTTCCTGCAGATCGAGGATTTCCTGAGTCCGTCCGAGGTCGCCTCGCTCATCGAGATCGCCCGGCACGCGCGCTTCATCGACGGCCGCAATTCCAACCCTCACAATCAGACCAAGGTCAGCCTGATCGGTGATCCTGCGGATCCGGCCGCGCAGAAGGCCTCGCAGATCGCCCTCGCGGCCTTTCAGCGCAGCGAGGCGTTCCGCGATTTCGCTTACCCCGAGCGGATGGCGACGCCCTCGTTGTGCCGGTACGACGCCGGGATGCGCTACGGCACGCACATCGACGTGGCCTTCCTGCCGGTCTCGCCCGCGCCCTTGCGCTCCGACGTCTCGTGCACGATCTTCCTGAGCGATCCGTCGACCTACGAGGGCGGCGACCTCATCGTCCATCTCGGCACCGAGGAGCTGCGCATCAAGGGCAAACCGGGTTCGGCGATCGTCTATCCCTCGACGACCTTGCATGAAGTCGCACCGGTGACCGCGGGTTCGCGCCTGGTCGTGATCACCTTCGTGCAGAGCCGCATTCCAGACCCGATGCAGCGCGAGATCCTCTACACGCTCGGCGAGGTGCGCGCACTCGAGGGGCTCAAGATGGAATGGGACAATCGCATGCGGATGGAGTACGCGATCGCGAATCTCCAGCGGATGTGGTCCCGTTGAGCGGCCGATGAGCGATCCGCAGCCGCCGAAGGCGCCCGGACGCGATCGCGAACGAGACCTCGCCACGCTGCAGCAGGTCCATGCGGCGGCGAGCGCCGGTCGGCACGAGGAGGCGGCGCACCTCGCGGCGCGCGCGCTCGACGATGGACTCGAACATCCGCTGCTGCTCAACGTGCTCGCCCTGCGATGCGAGCGCGACGGCGAGCTTTTGCGCGCCGAACGACTTCTCGAGCGGGCGGTCGAGATCGCGCCCGGAGATCTCGGCGCGCGCAACGCACTCGGCCTGTGCCTTTTGCGCCTCGACCGTCCCGCCGACGCACTCGCGCACTTCGATACGCTGCTCGTGACGCATCCGCAGCTGCCGTTCCTGCACGCGAGCCGGGGGTCGGCGCTGCTCGCCGAGGGTCGGATCGCCGATGCCGAGGCGGCGTTCAATCGGGCGCTCGAACTCGATCCGGCGCAAGCGGTTGCGCTCGCGGGTCTCGCCGGGATCGCCAGCCGGCGCGGCGCCTACGCCGAGGCGCGCGTTCGGGCCGAGCGTGCTCTCGAACGACTGCCGGGACTGCCGGATGCGGTGATGAGCCTCGCGAGCGCCGAACTCGGCGAGCGCGAGCCCGAGAGGGCGCTCGGGCGCTTGCACGCGCTGATCGAGGATCGGCGCACCGGACCGCTGGATCGGGCGTATGCGCTCGGCCTGCTCGGCGACGTGCTCGACTCGATCGATCGTCGCGACGCGGCGTTCGCCGCCTATACGCGCTGCAACGAGTTGCTGCGCGAATCGTTCGCCAGACACTACGGCGACGGCGAAGCGCTGCGGCACGTACGCTGGCTCTCGAGCCAGCTCGAGCGCAGCACGGCCGCGGACTGGGAGAGCGTGGAGCCGCTCGGCGCGGATCCTTCCGGAGTGCGCGACCACGTGTTCGTGCTCGGCTTCCCGCGTTCCGGCACGACCTTGCTGGAGATCGTGCTCGAGGGACACCCGGACGTCGTCAGTCTCGAGGAACAGGAGTCGCTGATCGATGCGGTGCGCGAGTACCTGCGCGAAGCCCAGGACCTGGAGCGATTGCGGCGCGCCGACGCGCGTGCGCTCGAACCCCTGCGCGCGAGCTACTGGCGGCGGGTCGCCGCCGCCGGCGCCGAGGTCGGCGGCAAGGTGTTCGTCGACAAGAATCCGCTGAACACGCTGAAGCTACCCCTGATCGCGCGCCTGTTCCCTCGGGCGAAGATCCTGTTCGCCTGCCGCGACCCGCGCGACGTGGTGCTGAGCGCGTTCCGGCACCGCTTCAGGATGAGCGCGCCGATCTACGAGCTCCTCACCGTCGAGGGCGCGGCGCGCTACTACGACGCGGTGATGCACTTCGGCGTCCTGTGCACGAGCCGCTTGCCGCTCCAGGCGACGCTCGTGCGCCACGAAGACGTCGTGACCGAGTTCGCCCGGGAGATGAAGCGCATCTGCGCGTTCATCGGTATCGAATGGCACGAGGCCATGGGGGACTTCGCGCTGCGCACCCGGGAGCGCGCCGCCCTCACGCCGAGCACCGCCCAACTCGTGCGCGGACTCAACACGGAAGGACTCGGTCACTGGCGCCGCTATCAGCCGCAGCTCGCCGCGGCCTTGCCGATCCTGGACCCCTGGGTACGGCGCTTCTACTACGAGCCCTGAGTCGCGGTTGCCGGTGTCGGCGTGGCGGCGTTCGTCGGGTGCGCATCGTCCGGCAGCGTGAACCAGCAGTTGAATGCGATCGTAATGCGTTCGCCTTCGCCTTCGAACGGTTTGACGTCGTGCAGCACCCAGGACGGGAAGATCACCAGATCGCCGGCCTCGAGCCGCAGGTTCGCGACGTGCGGCGCATAGGGCAGTTGCATCCGTGCGTTGCCGGCGTCGATGTGCATCACGCTCGTGAGCTGCGGATTGACGAAGCTCAGCTGACCGCTGTCCTTCTTGTCCGCGTCGTGGCGACCGGGATCGACGCAGTAGACGCCGCTCCAGGACGCGTTCGGGTGGTTGTGCAGGCCGAAGAAACCGCCGCGCCGGGTGATGTGGAACCAGCAGTCGTTGTAGATCTGAAGGCGCGTGAGCGTCGCAAGGTCGTAGCCGTTCAGGCGGCCGATCACCGCGAGCAGTTGATCCCAACAGAATGCCTTGAGTTCCTGGATGGCCGGATCGGGATCGCGGAACAGGTTGAAATGGCTCTCGAACAGCGCCGCGTTGCGCTGGGTGAGCGGCCGCGGGTTGGTCGCACCGCCGCTCGCTTCGAGCGCGAACAGGCGCTGTTTGAGCGCCGCGTTGAGCGCCGAGGGCTGCGGATGGCGGCCGAAGGCGAACGGCACCGCGAACATGTTCATCAGGTTCGGTGCGGCCAAGCGTGTTCTCCGGGATCGCCGCGGCGGCGTCGAGGTCCGCCATTATAGCCTCGCGCCGCGCCCGCGCGTTTGCGCGAGCTCGCGACTGCGGGGGGCGCGATATACTGGCGACATGAACGCGCGCAGCGACACGGCACTGGCCGCCGACGAACGGCTCGCGATCCTGCTCGGCCAGATCGAGCGCCTCGCCGCGGCCGGACGCGAGTCCGAAGCGGCGAACCTGCTGCACGCCGCCGAGCAGCAGTACCCGGCGCATCCGCTGTTGCTGCACGAGCGCGGACGCCGCCTGCTGATCGCCGGCGACTTGAGGGGCGCGCATGCGGTGCTCGAGGGTCTGGTGGCGCGCCACCCGGCGCACGTGCCGTTCCTGCTGAGCCTCGCCGCGGCGCTGCGCCGGCTCGAGCGGCCGCAGGATGAACTCGCCGTGCTGGAGCGGGCCCTCGTCGCCGATCCGACCCATGTCGTGGTCCTGCTGCAGAAAGCGGCGCTGCTCGAACGCCTCGGCAAGCCGCGCAGCGCCGCCAACGTCTACGCGAATGCGTTGCAGGCGCTGCCGGCCGGCGTGCGTTTGCCGCCGGCGATCGAGGCGCACCTCGCCGAAGCGCGGCGCCGCGTCGCCGAGAACGCGGCGCGAGTGGAGACTCTGGTCGAATCGCGCATCGCGGCGCTTCGCGATCGGGCACCGCGCGAAGAGCGGCTGCGTTACGACCGCTGTCTCGACCGGCTGCTCGGCCGTCAGCGGATCTACATGCCCGAGCCGACCTTCGTGCTGTTCCCGTTCCTGGCGAACTACGAGTACTACGCGCGCGAACATTTCCCCTGGCTCGAGGAGCTCGAGCGTCGCACGGCGGCGGTGCGCGCCGAGGCGCTCGCCGTGCTTGCCGAGGACGCGCAGGGACTCGAGCCCTACATCGCCTATCCCGAGGGGCTGCCGCTCAACCAGTGGAGGGAGCTGAATCACTCACGCCGCTGGAGCGCGTATTTTCTCTGGAACGAGGGTCGCCGCGTCGAGGAGCACATGGCGCGCTGTCCGCGCACCGTCGAAGCGACCGCGCACGCGCCGCAGGTCGACGTGCCCGGTCGCGGGCCCACGGCGTTCTTCTCGATACTCGATGCGCGTACCCGGATCCCGCCGCACACCGGCATCACCAATGCGCGACTGACCGTGCACCTGCCCTTGGTCGTGCCGCCCGGATGCCATTTCCGCGTCGGCGGCGAGACGCGCGAATGGCGCGAAGGCGTCGCCTGGGTGTTCGACGACACGATCGAGCACGAGGCCTGGAATGATTCGGACCTGCCGCGCGCGATCCTGATCTTCGACGTCTGGAATCCTCAGCTGACGGCCCTGGAACGCGACCTGGTGCGCGAGACTCTGGTCGCCCTGGTCGAGTACCATCGCGCCGAGGATCCCGAGGCTGCGGCGGGCCTGTAGAGAACACCGCGACGCCGGTCGCGAATCATTGGAGCGATGCGATGGAGTCGATGAGGGTGAATGACCGGATCGCGGTGGCACTGTGCCTCGGCCTTACGTTGGCCGCGGGCTGCGCGAGTGCGGACCCCGCGGCGAGTCTGCGCCACTGCCGCGCGGTCGCGGATCCGACGGCGCGGCTCGCCTGTTACGACCGTGCGGCCGACGAGTTCGCGGCGCCCGCCACGGTGCAGTCGGGCTCGACCGAGACGCCTCGGACGCAGATTCCGGTCCCGGCTCCCGAGTCGACGCACGCGCGGCTCGATCCGCACAAGACCTTCGGATTGCCCGAAGCCGTGATCGCGCAGAGGGAGGTCGCAGCCGGTGTGCGTTCCAAGGACGTGCGCGAGATCCGTGCGCGTCTGGTCGGCATCACGCTGCTGTCCGACGGCCGTGTGGTGTTTCAGCTGGACAATGGCCAACGCTGGCGCGAGCTGCTCGCCGAAGGCGATCTCCTCGCCAAGGTCGGCGATCCGGTGGTCGTCTCGCGGGGCTGGTTCGGCTCTTTCATGCTGAAAGTGCCTTCCGGCCGCGACACCAAGGTCGATCGGATCCGCTGAACGGCGGCGAGAGCCGGCTCTCGATCGGCGGCGGCTCAGCGCCGCTCGACGTCGACCCCGGCTCTTTCGAGCCGCTCGCGCACCGGCGCGAGCCATTCGGCGTAATGGCGCCAATGTTCCAGCGAGCGATCGTAGAGCGGCTGGCGCACCTGGATGGCGCTCGCGGTGGTGACCGCGCTGGGATTGCGATGAAACTCGAGGCATGCGCTCTCGAACGGCAGATCGAGGTAGGCGAGCACGCCACGCGTGGTCTTCTCCAGATCGCCCACCAGGTCCTCATAGGCGACGTCGAGGATCCGGCCCGGCAGGACCCGATGCCAGTGTCGCATCAGCTGTCGATAGCCGAGCAGATACTCGGCGATTTCGCCGAGATCGTAGGCGAAGGGATAGGCCTGGCTGAACCGGGTCTTGAAGATCGCGTAGCTCACGGCGAGTGGATGACGGGTCAGATGCAGCACGCGCGCCTGCGGGAATGCGCGGAAGATCGCCGCGAGATAAACGAAATTCATCGGCATCTTGTCGATGAACCGCGGCCGGTCGCCGCGGTAAGGGCGAGCGCGGGCGAGATACTCGCGCGCCACCCAGGCCTCCTCGACGTTCGGCAGGGCGTCGGCATATTCCAGCCAGTTGGCCGGCTGCGCGCCTCCGAGACGATCCACCGCCAAGCCCATGGCGTTCGACAGCGCCGATAGTTCGCCGGCCGAATCCACCTGCGAGTGGCCGCTGACGATGCGTTCGAGCAGGGTGGTGCCGCTGCGCGGCAGGCCGACGATGAAGATCGGCCGTTCGCCGGTGGAATCCGGCCTGGACGTCTCCGCTTCGGGATAGGCGGCCGCGATGTGCTCGAGCGCGTTCCGGTCGAGCGAGGACTCGTAGCGGAATCGGGCGCGTTCGAGCCGGTTGGCGGCGAGGAGGTGATCCCAGCTCTCGGCGTGGCGGCCCAGATCATCGAGCGCCTTGGCGAGGGCGAAGTGCAAGGTGATCGCCGCCGGCGAATCCGCGGGTACCGCGGCGAGTGCCGCGCTCGCCGCATCGAGCACCGGCCCGTCCCTCGTCTGGGCGCCGAGATCCGCGAGCGCCTTCAGCGACTCCGGCTCGCCCGGCGCGCGCTCGAGCACCGCCGCGTGATCGGCGCGTGCGCCCTCGAGGTCGCCGAGATAACGCCGGACCACCGCCCGCTTGCCGTACCAGGTCGGGTCGCCGGGCGCCGCGGCGATCGCCCGGTCGTAGGCCTCGGCCGCCGCGTGCTGCTCACCGGCATGCGAGAGGAATTGCCCGACCGCGTCGAGCGCCGCGACGTCGACCGGGGGGCCCATGGCCGCCTCGACGGCGGCCGCCGCGGCCTGCCGCGCCTCGCCGCGTCGGCCGAGAGAGAACAGACACTCGGCGCGCTGCAGCTGGCAGCGAAAATCCCGCGGATGGCGCTCGAGCCAGAGATCGACGAGCGCGAGCGCCGAGATCTTGTCGTCGGCGAGCAGAGCCGCGATGCTGCCGTACAGCCAGCCCGAGGCCACATGCGGCCAGGCTTCGCGACAGGCGAGCGCCGCGAGCCCCGCGCCGGCCAGGTCTTTGCGGCGCATCAGGGCCCCGATCTCGTACTCGTATTCCGCGACCGATCGAATCGTCGTGCCCATGGATCCACCCTGCCGTCTGCTGCGGCTGCACACTATCGCCGCAAAGGCGGCCCGGCGCCAGCCGCCGATCGGGTCGAACGATCTGTTGTAGCGATGCCACAACATCGCAGCCTGCAAACGACCCGCAGGGTCGGCAGCGAGCGTCTCGCGATGAACGTCCGAGGGCGTGCTCGAAGCCGCGATCGTCGGCTTCGGCGCGTTTAATTAACTTAATTTTTTCAATATGTTATCAACCACCCCAGCGATGATCCAGGCGCCTCGCGGGGCCTTGCCATCGGTGGCTTAGAGGCGGCCACCCTGGGTAATTTCCGGGGGCGAGCTAGGTATTGTTCCGAATACGGATGTTGTGGCTCCCCGACAGTGTTGTTATAGTTCGCGCCACAAAGCAGTGTCATAGCACTTTCATATTGATCTGAAACGACGCGTCCGGAACGTCGTCGGGATCGGGTGGCACACGGGGCAGGAAGGGGTCAACGCGACGGTGAGCGTCACCGCGAAGCGATTCGCGGCACTTCGGAATTCTCCCGCGGATCGCCATACGACATCGATCGGTTCTTTAAGGACTCGCAACGCAACGCCTCGTCAGACACCGACATCATCAACTTTGGTCCGTATCGCCAAATCGGGAGATCTCACGCATGAACAACAACCTCGGTAGTCCCTTGTTGCGGATGGCCGTGCACGCCGCGTTGACCGGCGGCGCGATCGCCGCGACGATCGGCACCGCGCAGGCGCAGCAGGCGCCCGCGTCCACCTCCGACACCCAGCTGCAGGAAGTCGTCGTCACGGGTTCGCGCATCGCGGTACCCAACAACGTCTCGATCAGCCCGGTCACCTTCGTCACCGCGGCGCAGATCCAGGAGACCGGCATCACCCGCGTCGAGGACCTGCTGAACCAGCTGCCGCAGGTGTTCGCCTCGCAAGGCTCGAACGTCGTCAACGGCTCCGATGGTACGGCGACCGTCGACCTGCGCGGCTTGAACGCCAAGCGCACCCTGGTGCTGGTCGATGGCCATCGCCTCGGACCCGGCGACCCGAGCAGCGCCGGCGCTTCCGACGTGGACATGATCCCCGAAGCGCTGATCTCGAACATCGAAGTGCTGACCGGCGGTGCCTCGTCGACTTATGGCGCCGACGCGGTCGCCGGCGTCGTGAACTTCAAGCTCGACCAGCATTTCGAGGGCGTGAAGCTCATCTATAACGGTGGTTTCTACAACCACAGCAATGGCAACACGGCCGGTGTGCAGGACGCGATCTCGACCTTCAACACGAAGTTCGGCGCGAACTTCGCGCAGGCGCCCAGCCAGGTCAATCCGGGCGCGCAGCAGGAGCTGTCGTTCATCGCCGGCCTGAATTCGGCCGACGGCAAGGGCAACGCGACCTTCTACGCGACCTATCGTCACGTCAACGCGGCGCTGCAGTCGGATTATTCGGTCAGCGCCTGTACGCTCGGTTCCGGATTCAGCGGCAAGCCCCTGCATTGCGCCGGATCCTCGACCAATCCGTTCGGCCGGTTCCTGTACTTCGGGACCCCGTCGAGCGACACGACCCTCGGCCCGAACAACACCCTGATCCCGTTCGCGGGTAGCGGCCATCTGTTCAACTACGGTCCGCTGAACTACTTCCAGCGTCCCGACGAGCGCTATACGGCGGGTGCGTTCCTGCATTACGACTTCAACGACCACGTCAAGGTCTATGCGAACTCGATGTTCATGGACGACCGCACGATCGCCCAGATCGCGCCGTCCGGCGACTTCGGCAACACCAACTCGGTGAACTGCGCCAACCCGTTCCTGACCACGGCCGAACTCAACGCCTGGTGCGCCGGCAGCACGGCGGGCAACGCCAACGGTCTGTACATCCTGCGGCGTAACGTCGAGGGCGGCAATCGTCAGGACGACCTGCAGCACACCGACTTCCGCGAAGTGCTCGGCGCCAGGGGCGACATCAACGACGTCTGGCAGTACGACGCGAGCTATCAGTTCAGCATGGTGAACCGCGCCGAGACCTACTACAACGACGTCTCGGTCCGTAAGCTACAGAACGCGCTCGACGTGGTGAGCGTCAACGGCGTGCCGACCTGCCAATCGGTGATCAACGGCACCGATCCGCAGTGCGTGCCCTACAACGTGTTCCAGCTGGGCGGCGTCACCCCGGCGGCCGTGGCCTATCTCAGCACCCCGGGCCTGCAACGCGGTCAGATCAAGACCCATTCGGTCGACGTGAACTTCACCGGCGATCTCGCCAAGTACGGCATCCAACTGCCGCACACGGATTCGGGCCTGCAGGTGAACGGCGGCGTCGACTGGCGCGACGAGACCTCGTTCTTCGAGCCCGATCAGGAGTTCCAGTCGGGCGATCTCGCCGGCCAGGGCGGCGCGACCCTGCCCCTGAAGGGCGGCATCGTCAGCCGCGAGGCGTTCTTCGAGACGCACATGCCCCTGGTCGATCACATGACCGGTGCGCAGGCGATCGACTTCGATACCGGTTACCGGTATTCGGACTACAACCTCGGCTTCAAGACCAACACCTTCAAGCTGGGCCTCGACTGGAAACCGGTCGACGACGTGCGTCTGCGGGCGAGCTTCGCGCGCGCCTCGCGCGCGCCGAACATCGGCGAACTGTTCTCGACCCAGTCGGTCGCGCTCGACGGCAATACCGATCCGTGTTCCGGGACGACGCCGACGTACACGCAGGCGCAGTGCGCCCTCACCGGCGTGACC
>JAGWPY010000091.1 GCA_028870275.1 Gammaproteobacteria bacterium
CGCGCAGGACGCGAGCAATGCGCCCGCCACCAGCGACAGCCATGCCATCCGGTCCCATGCGATCCATTTCGCGTTCATGTTCGACCTCCAGCTGCGCAAAGAATCCGTCCAGTCGCGCAAATCCGCGGCCGCGGTTCAGTCGGACGACTCCGAGCCCTCGTGCGCCATCGCGTGCACCTGCTCGAGCGGCTTGTGGGCCGCCTCGCCCGCGCACTGCGCCTCGTCGTGCGACTCGAACGGCCACTCGCGGGCGATGTCCTTGCAGGCCGACCGTGCCGCGTCCTTGATGCGCTTCTCCATCCGTTGCATGTCCGCGTGCTTGGACAGATCCAGTCCTTCCGTGCTGACTCGATAACTGACCGACATCTCGACGATCGGTATGCCGGACGAGGTTCGACCGACCTGCTTGCTGGTCACCATGTGATGGGCCTCGACCACCACTTCCTCGAGTTCCTGGCTCTGGACGGCCGCGATGCCACCCAACAGCAACCCGGCCGCCAGCCCGACCGCGATGAATCCTTTCATGACACGTCTCCTTGCGTTGCAACCGGGGACAACGATCGCACCGCCGCGGCCGCGAAACCATCCGGGAATCCGCCTACCGGAATACGTCCCGCGCGGCGCGGCGATCCCGGGAATCACGTATGGCCGCGCCCGGGGTTCGTTCGCAAGATGGACTCGTCGGGGCCCAGGGAGCGTTGCGCTCTCGACGGAGTCTGCATGCGAATCTCACGGCGGCGCCTCGTCCTCGCCGCGCTCCTCGCCGGCGCGGCCGCGGTCATCGCAACCTACTGGTGGCGATCGCGTGCCGCCGAGCCGACCTATCGGACCGCTCTGGTCACGCGCGGCGATCTGCGGCGCGTCGTCAGCGCGAGCGGGACGGTCAACCCGGTACGCACGATACAGGTCGGGACCTACGTCTCGGGCGTGATTCAACGCTTGCTGTGCGACTTCAATGATCGGGTCGCGGTCGGCCAGTTGTGCGCGAAGATCGATCCACGCCCATATCAGACGATCGTCGATCAGGATCTCGCCGCCCTCGACTCGGCGCGGGCTCAGTTGGCAAAAGATATTGCGAATCTGCGGTTCGCGGACTCCGTCTATCGACGGGACCAGGAATTGCTCGCTCGACACATCGTCTCCACGGAGATCGCCGATACCGCCCGCAACGCCTATGACCAGGCAGGAGCGCAGGTCGCCTACGACCGCAGCGCGATCGTCCAGCGCCTGGCCTCGCTCAAGGCCGCGCGCGTCAACCTCGACTACACGAACATCGTCTCGCCGGTCGCCGGGACCGTGGTCTCTCGCAACGTCACCGAAGGCCAGACCGTGGCGGCGAGCTTTCAGACGCCGACGCTGTTCCTGATCGCCACCGATCTCACACAGATGCAGGTGGACACCAATGTCAGCGAGTCGGACATCGGACAGATCCGGGTGGGACAGGAGGCGACCTTCACGGTCGAGGCCTACCCCGATGAGACGTTCAGCGGACGAGTGGTGCAGGTGCGTCAGGCGCCGCAAAGCGTGCAGAACGTCATCACCTATGACGCCGTGATCGCGGTGGCCAATCGGGATCTGCGCCTGATGCCGGGAATGACCGCCGCGGCGCGCATCGTCACCGCCGAACGCGAAGGCGCCTTGCGCGTTCCGGATCAGGCATTGCGCTACACGCCCGCCGCGGCGAAAGGCTCGAATGGAGCCGAGGCCGAGGCGCCTCGCCCGGGGAGCCGCTCCCGGCAAGGCGGTTCGCAGGGAGTCGTCTGGACTCTGGTCGATGGCCGTCCAAGGCGCGTGCCGCTGCGGCTCGGCCTCGACGACGCGAGCTACACCGAGGTTCTTTCGGGCGCCCTCGCGGCCGGAGACCGGGTCGTTCTCGCCGACAACGGCGCGCGAGCGGATCCGGGTGCCGCGACCGGGCCGCGACCGCCACGGCTCTAGCACAGTGCAAGCCGTGGACCAGACACTGATCGACATCGTCGGCCTTCGTCGCACCTATCAGGTCGGCGACATCGAGGTGCATGCCCTCGCCGGCGTGGACCTGCGCGTCGGATTCGGCGAATTCGTCGCGATCATGGGCTCCTCCGGATCGGGGAAATCGACCTTGATGGCGATCCTCGGTTGCCTCGATCGCCCCAGCGGCGGTCGATACCTGTTCGACGGCCAGGACGTCTCCAGCCTCGCCGAGCCGGCGCTGGCGCGGATTCGCAGCGAGCGGATCGGCTTCGTGTTCCAGAGTTTCAATCTGCTGACCCGGACCAGTGCCCTCGAGAACGCGGCACTGCCGCTGTTCTACCGCGCCTCGGCGCCGCTCAGCCGGTCCGATCGCCTCTCACGCGCACGCGACGCCTTGACCTGGGTCGGCCTGGAGGATCGCGCGGCCAACACTCCGGCACAGCTATCCGGTGGACAGCAGCAAAGAGTCGCGATCGCGAGGGCGTTGATCAACGCTCCGACCCTGCTCCTCGCGGACGAGCCCACCGGCAATCTCGATACGCGCACGTCCCACGAACTCATGCGGGATCTGGCGCGATTCAATCGCGAGCGCGGCCTGACGATCGTCGTGGTCACGCATGAACCGGACATCGCCGCTTATGCGCGCAGGGTCATCACGATGCGCGACGGCCGCATCGTGAGCGACGAACTTCGGGAGCCGGTCGCCGACGCCGTGCGGGACGCGACGCCCCCGCCGGCCGGGCCGCCGCCCCCCCGCCGAATGGGAACGGACGCGGCCACACCCGCGGCCGCGCGCGTCCCGGGCGCGGGATTCGCCGCCATGATCGTCGGCGCGGCGCTGCGCGCACTCGGTCGCAATCGCATGCGCTCGGCTCTCACCACGCTCGGCGTCTTCATCGGCGTGTCGGCACTGATCGCCATGGTAGCCGTCGGCCAGGGGGCGAACGAGGCGGTGCGCAAGCAGCTGGAGAGTCTCGGCACGAACCTCTCCATCGTGCTGCCCGGAGCGATGCACTCCGGGGGCATGCGCGCCGGATTCGGCAGCGCCTCGAGCCTGACCGTGGGCGATGCCGAGGCGATTCGCCGCGAATGTCCCGACGTGGCCGCGGTCAGCTACCTCATCCGTCAGTCCGGACAGATCCAGTACGGCAATCAGAACTGGAACACGGGCATTCAGGCGGTGACCGCCAACTATCCACCACTCACGAACTGGCGCATCGCCGCGGGTCGAGGCTTCGACGAGCGGGACGTCGAGGACGCCGGCCTGGTCGCGCTATTGGGTCAGACGGTCTATCGGCAACTGTTCTCGGCCGGCGAAAATCCCATCGGCGCGATGATCATGGTGCGTGGCGTGCCGATGCGCGTGGTCGGGCTGCTCGCGGCCAAAGGGCAATCGCCCATGGGGCAGGACCAGGACGACCTGGTCATGATCCCCTTCAGCACCGGGGAGCGCCGCGTGCTCGGCGCGGCCGTGCCGAGCGGCATCGTCGGCTCGCTCGCGGGCTATCCGGCGCCACCGAACCCCTTCGCCATCGCGCCGCGCCTGCTGGGCTACGTGAACGTGATCTTCGTGCAGTCGGTCTCGGCGGCTCGCGTGCGGGCGGCGATCGACGAGATCACGGTCACGCTGAACCGCCGGCATCGCATCCGCGCGACCGAGACGGCGGATTTCAGCGTCCGGGACCTGAGCCAGATCGCCACCGCCGCCGAAGGCAGCAGCCGCGTGATGGCGATCCTGCTGGCGGTCGTGGCCTCGATCTCCCTGCTGGTCGGCGGGGTCGGCATCATGAACATCCTGCTGGTCTCCGTGACCGAACGAACGCGCGAGATCGGCTTGAGAATGGCGGTCGGCGCAGAACGCGTGCACATCATGCTGCAATTTCTCGCCGAAGCCGTGATCCTGAGCGTCGTCGGCGGTCTCGGCGGAATCGTCTTCGGCATCGTCGTGATCGAGTTGATCGCGTCCCTGGCGCGCTGGCCCACCGTCCTCTCGCCCGCGGCGGTGGCGCTCGGCTTCGCGTTTTCGGCTGCCGTCGGCATCTTCTTCGGCTACTACCCGGCCCGCAAGGCCGCGCGCCTGGACCCGATCGAGGCGCTCCGCTATGAGTAGACGCGGACCGATCACGGGCCTGCTGGTCGGCGCGGCTCTGCTGGCGTGGCTCACCGGCTGCGCCGTCGGACCGCGGTTCGAACGGCCTGCCCTGCCGATCGACGAGCGATACACGCCCGAACCGATCGTGCTGCCACCGGCCGGCGCGAATTCGCCGCGCCAGCGCCTGCGGGCGGGCTCCGCACCGGCCGCGCAATGGTGGCGCGTCTTCGGTTCGCCGCCGCTCGATCTGACCCTGGCGCGGGCGCTGCGGTCGAACCCCACTCTCGGCGCGGCCACCGCGAGCCTCGACGCCGCGCGCGAGACGCTGGCCGCCGCGCGCGGCGCACTCTTCCCCACCGTCGACGCGTCGTTCGGCGCGAGCCGCAGCGGGGCGCGGTCCGGTAACCCGGTCGGCGCATTCACGGGCAACGTCTATCACCTCGGGGCCGCGCTCGCCTTTCCCCTGGATGCGTTCGGCGGCACGCGTCGACGCATCGAACAACAAGCGGCGCTGACCGACTACCAGGACGAGCAGGTGGCGGCCGCGTATCTGACGCTGACCGGCAACGTGGTCGCGGGCGCGGTCGGGATCGCGGCCGCGCAGACGCAGATCGACGCGGTTTACGACATCCTGAAGGTGGACGCGCAGAACCTGCGATTGATTCTCACGGCCGCCGCCGCCGGCAAGGCCTCGGGTACGGATGTGCTCGCCGCCGAGGGACAACTCGCCAACGACCGGACTCTGCTGCCGCCACTTCGCCAGGGGCTCGACACCTCGCGCCACGCCCTGGCGATCCTCGTCGGCCGGTCACCGGCCGACTGGCGCGCGCCGGAGTTTCGATTCGAGACCCTGCGGCTGCCTTCGGACCTGCCACTGACCCTGCCCTCGGCGCTGGTGCGCCGGCGCCCGGACATCCTCGCCGCCGAAGCCCAACTCCACGCCGCGACCGCCGCGATCGGCATCGCCACGGCCAACCTGTACCCGAGTCTCGGTATCTCCGCCGACTGGAATCTCGAAGCGGCCCGCACCGCCGATCTGTTCGCGGCGGCCGCGGGGGCCTGGTCGGCCGCGGCCGGACTGTCGGCGCCGGTGTTCCACGGCGGCGCTTTGCGCGCCGAACGAAGGTCCGCGATCGCGGCCTGCCGCGCCAGTCTCGACGCCTATCGGGAGACCGTGCTGCGGGCCTTCGGCCAGGTGGCCGACGCCCTCAATGCGCTCCAGCACGACGCGGAAGCGTTGGCGGCCGAGGAATCGGCGCTCGAAGTCTCGCGCGCTTCGCTCGAACTCACTCAACAGAGCTTTCAGGCCGGCCAGTCGAACGTGTTCGACCTGTTGAACGCCGAGCGCCTCTACCAGCAGGCCCGCCTCGGTCACGCGCGCGCCGTGAGCGCCCGCTATCAGGACACGGTGCAGCTCTACCTGGTGCTCGGTGGCGATGCGCCGCAGCGGACGTTGCCGGCGGGTCGAGGAGGGCCGCGTTAGGGGGAATTGGTGGGCCGTGTAGGGATCGAACCTACGACCAATTGATTAAGAGTCTCGTGCCACGGCCTTTCGCCCCCTAACGACGCCTAACCTAGTCTCTTGCTCCACCTGCCTCGAAACCCCTGTTTTTGCAGTCTCCGCGCGTTCCGTTAGACAACGTTATCAACGGCGGGTAACATTTGCTAACAAGGCAATTTTGTTACCCGGGTGTTACCCGCGAGGAGCACGTGACTATGCCGCAACTCAAGATGACGGACGCCGTAATCCAGCGCGTGAGCGCGGAGCCCGGCCAGCGTATCGACTACTTCGACGCGCATCCGCGCGACCGGCAGCGCGGGCTCGTGCTGCGCGTGAGCGCGACCGGCGACACCGTGAC
>JAGWPY010000092.1 GCA_028870275.1 Gammaproteobacteria bacterium
GCGTCACGTGCAGGACGTGCGCGACCAGCACCAGGCCATGCTCGCGGCGATCAGCGAGGTGCCGGTCTGCGAGGACCGGCTCTGCGAGCTCAACGTGATCGAACAGGTGATGCACGTGTGCCAGACCTCGATCGTGCGCGAGGCCTGGCAGCGCGGCCAGTCGCTGCGCGTGCACGGCTGGATCTACGGACTCGCCAACGGCTGGGTCCGCGACCTCGAGTGCACCGTGTCGAGCGCCGAGCAGACGGCCGAGCGATATTCGCGGGCCCTCGGCCGTTTCGCCGCGGCGACCTGACACCGGTTGGCGGCGCAAGGCGCGCCGCGAGACGGGTCGCGCGTGCGCACCTGCATGCTAACATCCGCCACTCGTCGTTCGGTTCCGCCAAGGGGTATGGATATGCGCTGTACGCTTCGAGGGTTCATTTGCGCCGTCGCGATCGCGACCGCGACCGCCGGCACGAGTCTCGCGGCCGCGTCCGCGCCGGCCACGATCGATCAGGCACTCGCGGTGCTGCAGTCGCATCGCTTCGTGGACCTCACCCACACCTTCCGCCCGGGGATTCCCCACTGGAAGGGCGCGCCCAACGAGACCGTGAAGACGCTCTACACCATCAAGAAGGACGGCTTCCGCATCAACGAGTACTGCCACATCGGCCAGTGGGGTACCCACGTCGATCCGCCGGCGCATTTTCACGACGGCCTGTGGACGGTCGACCAGATTCCGCCGAAGGACATGCTGATGCCGCTGGTGGTGATCGACGTCCATGAGAAGGTCGCGAAGAATCCGGACTACGTATTGCAGATGTCGGACGTGCGCGCCTGGGAGAAGAAGCACGGACCGATTCCGCGCGGCGCCTTCGTCGCGATGCGCACCGACTGGTCGAAGCGCTGGCCGGACCAGACGCGGATGATGAACCGCGACGCCAAGGGCGTGTACCACTACCCGGGCTGGAGCCTGCCGGTGCTCAAGTACCTCTACGAGACGCGCCACATCACCGCCTCCGGCCACGAGACCACCGACACCGATCCTGGGTCCTCGACCACCAAGGACGACTACTCGCTCGAGTCCTACATCCTCGGGCTGAATCACTACCAGATCGAGCTGCTCGCGCACCTCGACCGGGTGCCGGAAGCCGGCGGCCTCGTCTGGGTGTCCTTTCCGAAGGTCGGCGACGGTTCCGGCTTCCCGGCGCGCGTGATCGCGATCGTCCCATGAGCGCAGAGGGCATGGGGCCATCGACCCCGCTGATCGAATACGCGGACGCGAGCCCGGAAGTGCGCGCGGTCTACGACGACATCATGGCGACGCGCAAGACCGACTGGATCAACAACTTCTGGAAGGCGCTCGCCAACGATCCGCCGACCCTGCAGCGCATCTGGTCGAACATCAAGCAGGTGATGGGGCCGGGCGCGCTCGACCCGCTCACCAAGGAGCTGCTGTACGTCGCGGTGAGCGTCACCAACGGCTGCAGCTACTGCATCGCCTCGCACGGCGCCGCCGCGCGCAACAAGGGGATGACGAGCGCGCAGTTCGCCGAGATGCTCGCGATCGTCGGCCTCGCCAACGAGACCAATCGTCTGGTCACGGGCATGGGCGTGCCGATCGACGAGCGGTTCCGCTGACCGGCTCGCGCACAGGGTTCAGGCATTCCGATCGAGAGATCCATCATGAGCGAAACGAAGACACCCGCCATCAAACTGCACCGCTGGAAGGACATCCCCGCGGAACCGTTGAAAGGAAGCATCACCCGCCGCATCGTCACCGGCGAGCGCATGATGATCGCGCACGTCTATCTCAAGAAAGGCGACGATGTGCCGCGACACTCGCATGAGAACGAGCAGCTCACCTACATCCTCGAGGGTGCGCTGCAGTTCTGGTTCGGCGCGAACGACGAGCAGGAGCTCACCGTGCGCGCCGGCGAGGTGATCGTGATCCCCTCGAACCTGTCGCATCGCGCGTTCGCACTCGAGGATACGCTCGACGTCGACGTGTTCTGCCCGCCGCGCCAGGACTGGCTCACGGGTACCGACGCGTACCTGCGGCGCTGAAGCCCATGGCCGGCTTCGACGTTTCGCCGCGGGTCGCCGCGGCCATCAAGGCCTTCACGGTCCCCGAGCGCCTCGGCTTCGGCGCGGTCTGGGCTCCGGTGATGTTCTCGGCGCATTGCCGCGAGGGCCGCTGGGGCCGCGGTGAACTGCTGCCCTACGGGCCGATCGAGATCCTGCCGGGCGCGCGCGTGCTGCAATATGGCGAGCTCGTGTTCGAGGGCATGAAGGCCTACTGCGTCGGCCGCGAGTGGCCGAACCTGTTCAGGGCGCGCGACAACTGGCAGCGGTTCGCGCGCTCGGCCGAACGGCTGTCGATGACGCCGGTGCCCGAAGACCTGTTCTTCGAGGCGCTCGATGCGGTCGCCGGCGCCTGCCGGCCTTTCATCCCCAATGCCACGGGACGATCGCTGTACCTGCGCCCGTTCCTCTACGGCGCGGAGACGGGCTACATGCTGCGCAACTCCACCGAGTTCCGCTTCATGGTGATCGCCAATCCGGTCGAGAGCTATGCATCGGGACCGATGCGGGTCGCGGTCGAACGCAGCGACGTGCGCGCGGCCGTCGGCGGCGTCGGCACCGCCAAGGCGTCGGCGAACTACGCGGCCTCGCTGCGCGCCTCGAGTGCGGCGGCGGCACGCGGCTACACGGTCGCGCTCTGGCTCGACGCGCGCGAACAGCGCTACATCCAGGAGCTCTCCGGGATGAACCTGTTCGCGGTGATCGGCGGTGAGCTCCACACGCCGGAACTCGACGGGGCGATCCTCGCGGGCATCACCCGCGACTCGCTGATCCAGCTCGCACGGCACCTCGGATTGAAGGTGCACGAACGCCGGATCGCGATCGACGAGCTGCTCGCCCAGGTCTCGAGCGGCGCCTGCGAGGAGGTGTTCGCCTGCGGTACCGCGGCGATCGTCAGCCCGATCAGCGTGCTCGCCGACCGCGACGGTCGCGAGTACACGCCGAAGACGATCGACGGCGTCGCGGCGCGACTGCGCGAAGCCTTGCTCGCGATCCAGGAACGCCGGGCCGCCGATCCCTTCGGCTGGACCCGCGACGTCGCGCCGTTCACCGCGACGATCTAGCGAGGCGCAGGTCTCGCCTTCGTCGGGGGGGGGGCGACGAAGGCCGCCAGGCAGGCGAAAAAAAGGGCCGGCGGAGCGATCCGCCGGCCCTTCGTCATTGCGGGCCCGTCCGCGTTGCGATCAGAACTGGTAGCGCAGGTGCACCTTGAACCACCGCGGCATGCCCGGGTAGATCTGCGCCAGACCGTTGATCGACACGTTGTCGAAGCCCATCACCCCGTAGTGCTTGTTGGTCACGTTCTCGACCGAGGCGCCGATCTGGAACCGGTCGCCCTGCGAGGTGTAGTCCACGCGCACGTTGCCGATGCCATAACCCGACTGCAGCACGTCCGGCACGTCCGAGAGGTTGAACCAGAACTTGGTCATGTAGTTGCCGTCCACCTGGAACGACAGGTGACCCGTGCCCATCGGCACCGTATAGCGCGCCATCGCGTTGCCGCTCCAGCGCGGTGCGTTCGGCGGCGTGTAGTCGCCGCTGATCGGCAGGCCGGTGGTCGAGTTGCAGCAGCGTCCGGCCACGTTCAGCACGACCGCGTCGGTATAGGCGCCGCCGAGGGTGAACTGCCAGTACTCGTTCGGCGCCCAGTCGAGCTCGGCCTCGGCGCCCTTGTGCCGGGCGTTCGCGTTCACGATCAGCTGTTCGAGGCCGAGCGTGTAGATGAGGGCCTGGTAGTCCTTGTAGTCGTAGTAGTAGGCCGCGGTGTTGAAGCGCAGCTTGTGATCGAACCACTCGGACTTGTAGCCGATCTCGGTCGAGGTGAGCGTCTCGGGCTTGAAGGTGAGCGTCGAGAGGTCGTTGATCGTGAACGGGAACAGCGGCGCGCTGAAGCCGCCGCCCTTCACGCCGCGGTTGTAGCTGATGTAGGCGAGCTGGTCCTTGGCGAGGTGGAAGTCGACCTGCGCCTTGCCGCTCCAGAGGGTGTCGTTGCGGCTGTTCGAGTAGTTGTAGAGCGCGATCCCGGTCGGCGGCGTGAGCACGGTGATCTGGTTCGACGGGCTCTGCGGATAGAACAGGTACGGATACCAGGTGAAGTTGTAGTCTTTCTTGTCCGTGGTCACGCGCGCACCCAAGGTGAAGCCGAGCAGGTCGGTCGCCCGCCACTCCACCTGGCCGAAGGCCGCGTAGGACTTGGTGAGGAGGTTGTACGGCGACTTGGTCGCGGGGACTTCACCGTTCGGGCCGGGAACCGCGTTGGTGGTGTAGTAGTTCGTGTAGCTGCCGTACGGCCAAGGCCCGAGATTCGCCCCACCGTAATAACCGTCGTTCGGATTGGTCGGCGTGGTCGCGCCCATCGCGCCGTCCTGGTACTGCGCGGCCGTGTAGAACGCCGGCCCGATCCAGCCCTCGTAGTAGCTGCCGTTGATGCGCAGGCCATACAGACCCGCGGTCCAGTCGAACTTGCCGTTGCGGCCGTTCAGGCGCGCTTCGAGCGACTGCTGGTTCACGTTGCTGCCATTGAAGAACTCGAACAGCGTGTAGGGCGAGGCGTCCGAGTCCTCCTGGTAGTCCTTGCGCAGCGAGGAGTAGTCGCCGATCACCGTGAAGGTCGTCGAGCCGAAGTCCTGGGTGTACTTCGCCGTCAGGCCGCCGGTCTTGATCTTGGCGTAGCCGCTGATGTTGTCGCGGATCGTGTAGGGTCCGCTGTTCGGCAGGCCGGTCGCGTTGCAGCCATTGCAGGTGCCGTAGGGATTGAGGTTGGCCGGTACCGGCACGTCGATGCCGTTGCCGAGCGAATAGGCCGCGATCTCCTCCCAGGAGCCCGCGTTGACGTTCTCGCGGCTGCCGTGCGCGTTCAGCAGCAGCTTCGCGTCGTTCGGCAGCTTGAACAGCAACTGGCCGCGCAGGCCGTAATCGTTGCCGTTCTCGGCATTGGCGGCGCCGCCGGCGACGTTGGTGAACAGCGGATCATAGTGGTTGGAGACGAACGAGAAGCGGCCGTCGATCGAGTCGGAGAGCGCGCCGTTGATCGCCCCCTCGATGCGTTCGAGGTTGTGCGAGCCGAAGGTCACGTCGACGTAGCCGCCGTCCTTGCTCGAGGGCCGGTTGGTGATGAAGTTGGCAAGACCGCCGGTCGCGTTGCGGCCGAACAGGGTGCCTTGGGGTCCGCGCAGCACTTCGACCCGGTCCATGTCGAACAGCGAGAAGGTGAGACCCGCCATCTGGCTCACGTAGACGTCGTCGACGTAGATCGCCGCGGGGCTTTCCTGGTGATCGGCGAAGTCGTTTTGCGTCACGCCGCGGATCGCGAGGCTGAAGCTCGACGGGCCATTCGGCTGGGTCATCACCACCGCCGGCATGTCCTTGGTGATGTCGGTCGCGGCCGCCGCACCGTAGCGCGTCAGGTCCGCACTGGTGATCGCCGACAGCGAGATGCCGACGTCCTGGGAGTTCTGAGCGCGCTTCTGCGCGGTCACCACGATCTCTTCCAGGGCGCCGACCGGCTGCGCATCCTGTTGGGCGGCGACGGCTGCGGCGGACGTGATCAGCAGCGCCGCGGCGATGCCGGCGCGCAGGCTGCGCGGGTGATTGATCGACATGGACTCTCCCTCCGGTAAATCGTTCTCAGGATGCTCTGCAATCCCCTCCGGCTTCCCTGGCTCGCGCCGCCGAGTGGACCGGATCGCACGCAGGTGCTGTTGCGTTGGCGCATTGTTGCTGGGGGGCAACGGATCGGTCCGGCTCCTGCCGATCCCGGAGCATAGACAAAGCCCATTGCCCAGGCAATATCCGCAGTTTAGGGCGCCGCCTCGCGCCGATGCGTGTGTGCAACAATCGTGCGCCGCTCGCGCGCGGTGACCCGTTTTAGTGCGGCGGCAGGGTCAATGACCTCGAGCCGGCGACCGGCTCCCACCTGGCTTGCCCGTCCACGAAGATCACGAATAGAATCGGGGCCCCGCGCGGGTGTAGTTCAATGGTAGAACTGTAGCTTCCCAAGCTACTAACGTGGGTTCGATTCCCATCACCCGCTCCACTCTCAGGCAACCCCAGGCAAGCTGCGGCAACAGCAGCGGCCGCAAATATCTGACTGATTGGGAAATTTCGTGGCCAGAGCCCGTTCGGACTCGCCCGTGTCATTGCCGCGAATTGCCGGGCATTGCTCCAGCATTCGCACCCACAGTCGCACTTGGCTCCAATCGCAAGTTCCAAGTGCGACTCAGAGGTTGCGAGCGCCCCCTCACTCTTCGCAAAGCAACGCACCGCGGTAAACGATGGGACTAGGTTTCCGCTATCGGCTCAAGACCCGCCGATCGTGGGAACCGGTGAGTTTCCCTTTAGCGGTCGATACATTGAGTTTGTTGGACCTTGGGGTTCAAGCTGTGCCAATAAGGCGGGTGCGAGACCGGGCCTTTAGCACAATTGTCTGGGTCAAGAAGACGGGTCGTTAACCATGGGTCAGTCGCTGAACAGATCTA
>JAGWPY010000093.1 GCA_028870275.1 Gammaproteobacteria bacterium
CCCGCGCGATGCGGCACCACGCTTGCGTTCAGCGGGGCGCAACCGCATCCTCGGCGCCCATGGAAGATCTCTGGCTCACCTGGGCGAAGCGCCTGCAGGCGATCGCCTCGACCGGCCTGCACTACACCGAGGGTTCCTACGACCGCGAGCGGTACGCGGAGGTCGCCGCGATCGCCCAGCACATGATCGCCGCGCTCGCCGACGTCCCGCCGCGGCGCATTGCGGAACTGGTGCCGCAGTTCGCGAAGGGCTATGCGACACCGCTGATCGAGGTACGCGCAGCGGTGTTCGAGCACGAGCGCCTGCTGCTGGTGCGCGAGACGAGCGACGGCCTGTGGACGCTGCCCGGCGGGTTCGCCGACGTCGGGCTCTCGGCGCGCGAGAATGCCGTCAAGGAGGTCTTCGAGGAAGCCGCGCTGCGGGTCGAGGCCCGCGCGCTCTACGCGGTGCTCCACAAGGCCAAGCATCCCTACGATCCGGACACCCGGGACTTCTACAAGTTGTTCTTTCTCTGCGAGCGCCTCAACGACGAGGCGCCGCGTCCGGGCCACGAGACCAGCGAGGTCGGCTACTTCGAGGCCGGACGCCTGCCGCCGCTGTCGCGCGGCCGGACGCTCGAGCGCGACATCGACGCGGCCTTCGCATTTCGCGCCGATCCCGCCCAGCCCTGCCGATTCGATTGAGACAGAAATTTAACCGGGAGGTCACGGACCAGTCACGCGCGAATGACGGAATGAGGTCTGCTATTCGTCCACAACTCGCAACAGGGGTGACCTCATGCGTACTCGATTCCTCCGGCGCGACTGCGCCTCCATCGGTTCGCTGCTCACGGGCGGCTGTCTCGCGGTCGGCGTGCTCGCCTCGGTCGATGCGAACGCGGGCGCCTGGCCTAGCCCCACCACGACGCCCATCCAGCACGTGGTGGTGATCTTCCAGGAAAACGTCTCCTTCGATCACTATTTCGCGACCTATCCGGCGGCGCTGAATCCGGCCGGCGAACCGGCGTTCCACGCGATGCCCGGCACGCCCACGGTGAACGGCCTCGGCACGCTGATGGGAGGCCAACCCTCCGGCGTGCTGCTGACCGCGAACCCGAACGCCGCCAACCCGGCCAATGGTGCCGACGCGAGCAACCCGTTCCGCCTCGATCGCAGCCAGGCCTCGACCTGCGATCAGGACCACAACTACGGTCACGAGCAGCTCGCCTTCGACCAGGGCCTGATGGACGATTTCCCGGGCAGCACGGGCGTGGGTGCGAGCCCCTACTGCGCCTCGACCTATGCCTGGAACCACGGCCAGGGCCTGGTGATGGGCTATTACGACGGCAACACGGTCACGGCGCTGTGGAACTACGCCCAGCACTTCGCGATGAGCGACAACTCCTACGGGACGACCTTCGGTCCTTCGACCCCGGGGGTGCTCAACCTGGTGGCCGGCAACACCTACCCGGCGACCCTGTCGGGAACTTCCCCGAAGGTGGTCACCGCAAACGGCCCGGTCGCCGCCAACGGCACCGGCACGCTGGTCGGGGATCTCGATCCCACGGGCGATGTCTGCTCACATGGCGCGACCGTACGGCTCGGCGGCCGCAGCATCGGCGACCTGTTGAGCGCGAAGGGCGTGAGCTGGGGCTCGTTCATGGGCGGATTCGATCTCGGCCGCCAGAATCCCGACGGCAGCACCGGCTGCAGCCGCCGCAGCCCCGCCACCGCCGCGAACGGCGGGCCGACGGCGGACTACATTCCGCATCACGCGTTCTTCCAGTACTGGGCCTCGACCCTCAACGCGAATCACACGCGCCCGGCCTCGATCGAGGAGATCGGTCACGACGGTCCGGCGAAGCACGAGTATTCGCTGCACGACTTCTTCGATGCGATGGCGGCCGGCCGCATGCCGGCGGTGAGCTTCCTGAAGGCGCCGGCCTACGCCGACGGGCATGCCGGCTACTCCGACCCGCTGCTCGAACAGGCCTTCATCGTGCGCACCATCGATGCGATCATGCGCTCGCCGTACTGGAGCACCACCGCGATCGTGATCTCCTACGACGACTCCGACGGCTGGTACGACCACCAGATGAGCCCGATCGCGAACGGCTCGGCCGTCTACAACGCGACCGACAGCAGGAACAGCGACCAGCTGAACGGTGCCGGCCGCTGCGGCAACACCGCGGTGATCGCCGACGACTCGGGCAACCCGATCGCCGGCCGCTGCGGCTATGGACCGCGCCTGCCGCTCATGGTGATCTCGCCGTACGCGAAGCGTGACTTCGTCGACCATGCGCTCACCGACCAGAGCTCGATCATCCGCTTCATCGAGGACAACTGGATGACGGGGCGCATCGGCGGCGGTTCGCTCGACGCGCATGCGGGCTCGATCGCGACGATGTTCGACTTCAACGGCGAGCCCGGCGACGATCGTCGTCTGCTGCTCCGCCCGTCGACCGGCACACGCTGACGGCGTCCGTTGCCCGGGGCTCGGTCGCTGAACTCAGGAAGCGGCCGAGCCCCGCCAGGTGAGGACCCGGGGCCGCACGAGACCGCTCTCGCGCGGCGGCCGCGCCGCCTCGAGATCGAGGAGTTCCCGGGCCCGCTCGGCGCCGACCGGGCGGTGGAAGAAATAGCCCTGCGCGCATTCGCAGCCCAGGGCCCGCAACAACTCGACCTGCCGCGCGGTCTCGACACCCTCGGCGACCACGGTGAGCGAGAAACTGCGGCCGATGCCGATGATCGCGCCGAGCAACGTGTCGTTGCGCGGGTCGCGCTCCATGTCGCGCACGAAGCTGCGGTCGATCTTCAGACAGTCGATCGGCAGGCGCTTCAGATAGGCGAGGTGACAGTAGCCGGTGCCGAAGTCGTCGATCGCGATGCGCACGCCGAGGCGCTGCAGGGCGAGCATCGCTTCGGTCGGGGCATCGCCCTGGACCATCAGGGCCGATTCGGTGATCTCGATGCGCAGCAGCGCCGGATCCACCTCGTGCAAGGCGGCGAGATACGTCAGGCGTTCGACGAATCCGCGGCGTTCGATCTGACGAGCCGAGACGTTCACCGCGACCGGCACGACCGGCACCATCTCATCGAGCCAGGCGCGCAACTGCCGGCAGACGAGCCGGATCGCATGATCGCCGATTTCGTCGATGAACCCGCACTGCTCGGCGATCGGAATGAAATCACCCGGCGGGATCAGGCCGCGCTCGGGGTGGCGCCAGCGCAACAGGGCCTCGAACGACAGCACCCGACCGGTGGCGAGCTCGACCAGCGGTTGATATTCGACGAAGAACTGTTCGGCGGCGATCGCCGTGCGGATCGCCTCGGCGACGAACACCCGCTCCTCGAGCCGACGCGACATTTCGGCGCGGAAGAACTGGTAGCCGTTGCGGCCGCGCGCCTTCACGTCGTAGAGCGCCAGATCCGCGGCCCGCAGCAGGAAGCCCGCATCGATCCCGTCCTGCGGACAAAGCGCGATGCCGATGCTCGCCTGCACGAGCCGCGAGGAGCCCTCGATCTGAACCGGTGCGGCAAGCCGTGCGAGCAGGCGATGTGCGAGAGCCTCGATCTGCGGGCGATCGGCGGGGGTCGCGGTGACGATCACGAATTCGTCGCCGCCCATGCGCACGATCAGATCGTCCTCGCCGACGCTCGCGCGCAGGCGTTGCGCCACCTCGACCAGCACCTGGTCGCCGAGGCGGTGACCGTGGGTGTCGTTGATGTCCTTGAAGTTGTCCAGGTCGATGTAGAGCAGCGCGAGCGTCCGGCCGGTGCGCTCGGCGCGCTCGAGCAACGGCGGTAGACGCACGGCGAGCGCAAGGCGGTTCGGCAGATCGGTGAGCGGATCGCTGTGGGCCAGCGCGCGGTAGCGGCGCTGGCCCTCGCGCAGCTGGCGCTGATCGCGGACCGCGCGCAGTTTGAGCACGGTCGAGCGGCTGAATTCCCGATGGGATCGCAGCGCCGACTGGGCGAGATACGCCGCGTACATCAGGCCCATCGCCGCCATCGCTGCATGGTTCGTCGAACTCGCGGTCAAAAGACGCAGCACCATCGGCAGGATCGCGGGCCACTGGAAGAGCTGGGCCGCCCAGCGGTCGGCCGACAGCGCGGCGCTGGCCGCGGCCGTGATCCCGGCGATCATGAAGGCGATGAGTTCGATCGCGGCGTCCCCGGCCGGCAGCGCGATCAGCGCGATCGCGCCCCAGCAGGCGCCAGCCGCGGCCGAGGCGATGCGCATGCCGAGGAGCCGGCGTTGCAGGCGCTCATGGGTGTCGACCGATTGATCCCGGCAGGCCAGATACAGCCCCAGACGCAGGGCCGAGGTGGCGAGCAGCGCGGCCAGCCAGGCGAGCAGCCAACGGTGCGGAGTCGAAGGCCAGAGCGAGATCAGCGCGAGCGCGGCGACCACGAGGCCGCCGCCGGCCGCGGCCGGAATGGCACGGGCGAGCTGACGGATGCGTTCGGCGAGCAGGGACCTCGGGTCATGCATGATCTGGACGGGCTTCCTCTTGTGGCGCGCGCGAACCGCCGGCCATCGGCGCGCTGGTCGACGATGTGTCGGCCGCGCGGACCGGAGACTGAACGTGGGCGATCCTCGGGGCGGCGTAACTGCGACCTGGCGCACACGGCGCCGCGCGCCGATGCGCCCATCGGGTACCATGCAGGCATGAAGATTCAGGGAATCCCGTATCGGACCATCTGGCCCGACGGCGGGTTGGTGCGCGTGATCGATCAGGCGCGGCTGCCGTTCGAGCTGCGCGTGGTCGAGCTTCGGTCGCTGCGGGATGCCGCGACGGCGATCAGCCGGATGACGGTGCGCGGCGCGCCGTTGATCGGCGCCACGGCCGCCTACGGGGTGGCGCTCGCGCTGCGCGAGGACCCGGGCGATGGCGCGCTCGGGACGGCGATCGAGACTCTGCTGTCAACCCGTCCAACGGCCTTCAACCTGGCCTGGTCGCTCGAACGCATGCGCAAGCGGCTCGCGCCGCTCGCGCCGTCCCGGCGGGCCGCAGCGGCCTGGGAGGAGGCGGCAGCGATCTGCGAGGAGGATGTCGCGCACTGCCGTGCGATCGGAGCGCACGGCGCCGCGCTGATCAGCCGGATCGCCGACCGTGCCGCCGGCCGCGCCGTCAACGTGCTCACCCATTGCAACGCCGGCTGGCTCGCCTGCGTCGACTGGGGCACGGCGCTCGCGCCGATCTATCACGCGCACGACGCGGGCCTCGCGGTGCACGTCTGGGTCGATGAGACTCGCCCGCGAAACCAGGGCGCCTCGCTGACCGCGTACGAGCTCGGCGCGCACGGCGTTCCGCACACCGTGATCGCCGACAACCTCGGCGGGCACCTGATGCAGCGGGGCCAGGTCGACCTGGTGCTGGTGGGCAGCGACCGCGTCACCGCCGGCGGCGACGTCTGCAACAAGGTCGGCACCTACCTGAAAGCACTCGCGGCCCGCGACAACCGCGTGCCCTTCTACGCGGCGCTTCCGTTCAGCACCATCGACTGGTCGCTGTCGGATGGCGAACGGATCCCGATCGAGGAGCGCTCGCCGAGCGAACTGACCCACGTCTCGGGTGCCCTGGAGGACGGGCGCGTCGTCTCGGTACGCGTCGTCCCGGAAGCGAGCCGTGCGCTCAATCTCGCCTTCGACGTGACGCCGGCCCGGCTGGTGAGCGGGATCGTCACCGAGCGGGGCGTTTGCGCGGCAAGCGCCGAGGGCTTGCGCGCCTTGTATCCCGGTTGCGGAGCGGCGGCGTGAGCCTGGGTGACGATACGCCGGGCGCCGAGCCCGGGGACCGCGACCAGGCATTGCGGCGCAGCCTCGTATCCTGCTGCCGGGAACTGCCGCGCCGGGGCCTGGTCGTCGGCACGGCCGGCAATGTCTCGGTGCGTCGCGACGCGCGGCACTTCTTCGTGAGTCCGA
>JAGWPY010000094.1 GCA_028870275.1 Gammaproteobacteria bacterium
GAGCGCGCGCAGCACGCGTCGCCGGTGAGCCGGACCGCAGTCTGGCTCGATTTCCGCGCTCGGCAGGCGTAGCCCATATCGCCTTCCGGCGTGGTCGCAGTCGAGCGCCCAGAGGCACAATTGCCCGAGCCGCCCTTCGCTGTCGAGTCCGGCCAGCGACGACCAGTCGAGCCAGAGCGGCGCGCCTCCGGCGCCCGTGTAGCGACGCGCAGCCGGCTGTGCGCCCCGGGCCAGCGTTTTCCAAGCCATGTGCTTCAGGGCGATTCCCGGCACGTAGGGCCGCAGTCCGGCGAATTCCTCGTCCCCTCGTGCCTCCGCGAGGATCGACTCTTCGGAGGTCGCCGTTCGGTCGTCGGCCGGCAGGGTCCTGGCGCCTTGCGGCGCCGGTGCGACGTGCACGGTCAGCGGCGCCTCGACATAGGTCCAGGCGCGGAACCAGCCGAACGGGTGTTCGCTCCGCAGCACGAGGTGATCGATGCGCACGAGGCCGCGTGCGAACGGGCCGGCGCGAAGCGCGAGCTGGCGCGATGCGAAGGCCGGCAGACCGATGTACGCGACGTGCTCCGCGCATCGCAGTTCGATCGCGAATCGATGCAACGGCGTGTCGTTCTCGAACCGCCAGGCGAGTTCGGCCGGTTCCCCGGCGAACGCGTCGAATTCCTGCGGACCATCGATGCGCAGCCCGAGCAGATTGCGGTGACAATGGTGCATCGCGACGATTCCGCTCGCAGCGAGCACGAACGCGAACGCGATGGCGAGATTGTTGGCGTAGTTGAGCCCGGCGATCGTCATGGCCGCGACGACCGCCGCGAAGGCGATACCCCGGCCGGTCGGCAGTATGTAGATCCGCCGTCTTGCCACCCGCAGCGGCAGTGCATCGTGGGCGTGCCGGCGCCGCGACCAGGCGCGCAGCGCCGTGATCGCCGCGCGTGGCGGACTCGTCATGGAATCGGAACGGCTTCCAGGAGCCGCGACGACGGCAGCGGCCGGCCCGCGCGGTCGAGCAGACGGTGTTCGACGACCGCAGCCAGAACCGCCTGCAGATCCTCCGGCAGGACGGCGTCGCGTCCCTCGATCAGCGCCCAGGCGCGCGCGGCGCGCAGCAGGGCGATGCCGGCACGCGGCGAGAGGCCGCGGCGCAGTTCCGGACGGGATCGGCTATGCGCGAGCAGCGCCTGCAGGTAGTCGAGCAGCGCCGGTGCGACGTGGATCTGCTCGGCAGCCCGCTGCAGGGCAATCAGGCCCGGCGCGTCGAGGCTGGGGTTCAGCGAGGCGAGCAGCTGGCGCCGGTCGGTTCCCGCGAGCAGGGCCCGTTCCTCGGCCGCCGCCGGGTAGCCGATCTCGATGCGCATCAGGAAGCGGTCGAGCTGGGACTCGGGCAGCTCGAACGTGCCGACCCGATCGTGCGGGTTCTGGGTCGCGATCACGAAGAACGGATCGGGCAGCTTCATCGAGCGGCCGTCGATGGTGACCTGCCGTTCCTCCATGGCCTCGAGCAGTGCGCTCTGAGCTTTCGGCGAGGCGCGGTTGATCTCATCGGCGAGCACGACCTCGGCGAAGACCGGTCCTGGCTGGAATCGGAAGGTGCCGCTATCGCGCTCGAATACCGACACCCCGAGCACGTCGGCGGGCAACAGGTCGCTGGTGAACTGGATGCGCTGCAGACCCAAGCCGAGCGAGGTCGCGAGCGCCTGTGCCAGGGTGGTCTTGCCCACGCCGGGCACGTCCTCGATCAACAGATGGCCGCGGGCGAGAAGACAGGCGAGGGCGAGCCGCAGCTTGTCCTCCTTGCCGAGCAGCACTCTGCCGAGCTGGGCGAGTACCGGCTGGATCGCAGACGGCGCGGCCGGGGTCATCCGCCGATCAGCGAACGCACGCGCGCCGACTGCCGTTCCAGCTGGCCGAGCTCGGTCTGCAGCTCGCTGATGCGCGCCCGGTCCTTGGCGATCACTTCGGCCGGGGCGTTGCGGACGAACTCCGCATTGGCCGCTTTGGCCTCCAGCTTGCGCAGGTCGGCCTCGGCCTTGCGGCGGCGCTTCTCCAGCCTTTCCCCTTCGGCCGCCGGATCGATCAGTCCGGCCATCGGCACGAGTATCTCGAGCGTCCCGAGCAGCGCGACCGCGCCGACCGGCGGCGTCTCGGACGCCGCGAGCACCCGCACCGAGGCGAGGCCCGCGAGCCGCTGCAGGGTCTTCAGGTTGCGCTCGAGCAGGGCGAGGTCCTCGGGACCCGCGCCGTGCAGCACGACCTCGATGCGGCGGCTCGGCGCGATGTCCATTTCGCCGCGGATCTGTCGCACGCCGAGCACGAACTGGCGCAGCCACTGCATTTCGCGTTCGGCTTCGGGATCCGGGAGCAGGTCGCCGGGCAGAGGATAACGGGCCAGCATGATCGTCTCGCCGCCAGCGCCGGCGCACTCGCGCGCCCGCTGCCAGATCTCCTCGGTAATGAACGGGGCGAGCGGATGCAGCGCGCGCAGCAGCGTCTCGAGCGTCGACGCGAGGGTGCGCCGGGCCGCCCGCTTCTGCGCCTCGCTGGCGTCGTCTGCCTGGAGGACCGTTTTCGACGCCTCCAGATACCAGTCGCAGTACTCGTGCCAGGTGAACTCGTAGAGCGCGCTCGCGACGACGTCGAGGCGGTAATCGGCGAATCCGCTCTCCACGCGGGCGAGCGTCGCGGCGAGGCGCGAGCGGATCCAACGATCGGCGATGCCGTATTCGACCTCGCCTTCGCCGCCGGCGCCGTCCGCGCTCACGTTCAGGAGCACATAGCGCGCGGCGTTCCACAGCTTGTTGCAGAAATTACGAAAACCGTCGACGCGCGCCATGTCGAAGCGCAGGTCGCGGCTCTGCGTGGCGAGCGAGGCGAAGGCGAGGCGCAGCGCATCGGTGCCGAAGGGTGCGATGCCCTCCGGGAACTGGCGGCGGGTCGCCCGCTCGATCGCCGGTTTCATCTGCGGCTGCATCAGGCCCGTGGTGCGTTTGGCCACCAGGGCGTCGAGCGTGATGCCATCGACGATGTCGAGCGGATCGATCACGTTCCCCTTCGACTTGGACATCTTCTGGCCGTCGTGGTCGCGGATCAGGCCATGCACGTAGACTTCGCGAAACGGCACCTGGCCCGTGAACTTCAGCCCCATCATGATCATCCGGGCGACCCAGAAGAAAATGATGTCGAAGCCGGTGACCAGCACGGAGGTCGGGTAGTACACCGACATCTCGCGCGTCTGCGCCGGCCAGCCCTGTGTCGAGAACGGCCACAGCGCCGAGGAGAACCAGGTGTCGAGCACGTCCTCGTCGCGGCGCAGGGGGATCTGCGGGTCCAGTCCATGAACGGCGCGCGCCTCGGCCTCGTCGCGGCCGACGTAGACTCGTCCCTCGGGGTCGTACCACGCCGGGATGCGGTGTCCCCACCACAGTTGGCGGCTGATGCACCAGTCCTTGATGTTGCGCATCCAGTCGAAATAGACGCCGCTCCAGGAGGAGGGTACGAAGCGGATCCGGCCGTCCTCCACCGCTTCGATCGCCGGAGCGGCGAGGGGCGCGATCCTGACGAACCACTGGTCGGTGAGCAAGGGCTCGAGCACCGCATGGCTGCGGTCGCCCCGTGGCACCGTCAACTGGTGCGGTTCGATGCGCTCGACGAGACCAAGCGCGTCGAGGTCGGCGATCATGCGGGTGCGGGCCTCGAAACGGTCCAGACCCCGGTAGGCCGGCGCGACGTCGTCGGCGAGTCTCGCCTCGGGCGTGAGCACGTTGATCAGCGGCAGTCCATGCCTCTGGCCGACTTCATAGTCGTTGAAGTCGTGCGCCGGAGTGATCTTCACGCATCCGCTGCCGAAGGTCGGGTCGACATAGGCGTCGGCGATGATCGGGATCTCGCGATCCGCGAGCGGCAGCCGCACTGAACGGCCGACCAGTCCACGATAGCGTTCGTCGTCGGGATGGACCGCGACGGCGACGTCGCCCAGCAGGGTCTCCGGCCGGGTCGTCGCGACCACCAGGTGGCCGGATCCATCGACGAGGGGATAGCGCAGGTGCCAGAGGCTGCCCTGTTCGGGCTCCGCGACGACTTCGAGATCCGACAACGCGGTCTTGAGCACCGGGTCCCAGTTCACCAGGCGTTTGCCGCGGTAGATGAGTCCCTCGCGGTACAGGCGAACGAAGACCTCGGTGACCGCGCTCGACAGTTCGGGGTCCATGGTGAAGCGGTCGCGGCT
Organism: Gammaproteobacteria bacterium; assembly: GCA_028870275.1. Lineage (GTDB taxonomy): Bacteria > Pseudomonadota > Gammaproteobacteria > Steroidobacterales > Steroidobacteraceae > Bog-1198. Next base: position 4,220 of record JAGWPY010000094.1, read on the forward strand.
CCAGTCGACCGAAGCGCCGAGTCGGCGCATCTGGTTGGCGATCGTTCCGCCTGAATGCCGCTTCCAGGCCCAGACGCGCTCGACGAACGCCTCGCGGCCGAGATCGATCCGGCCCGTTCCCTCGGCGTTCAGTTGCCGTTCGACGACCATCTGGGTGGCGATGCCGGCGTGGTCGGTACCCGGCTGCCAGAGCGTGTCGCTCCCGAGCATGCGCCGGTGGCGGATCAGGGCGTCCATGATCGTGTCCTGGAACGCATGCCCCATGTGCAGCGTACCGGTCACGTTGGGCGGCGGGATCACGATCGAATACGCGGGTCCGGCGCCGCTCGGCTTGAATGCACCGAGAGACTCCCAGTGCGCGTAGATCCGCGATTCGATCGCGGCGGGGGAATAGGCCTTGTCCATCCGCCGATTATAGCCCGCCGGTCGTGGCGGTACGGCAGTCCTAGTCGTCCTCGGTCGAACCACCCGCGCCCGCGGCGCGCTCGCGCAGCAAGCGGTCGACGATCTCCGGCAGTTCGGCCCGCAGCCGGTCGAGCACGTTCTCGAACAGCGTCGCCTCGATGCTCCTGGCCGCGTCATGCAGCAGCGATTCGGCGAGCTTCTCGACCTCGCTCACGATGGCGAGCTGCAGTTCGCCGCGATCGCGCGAGTCCCGGGCGGACTCCTGGTCGATCGCATCGGTGAGGATCGGGATCTCGCCGGTGTCGTCCAGATCGGGCAGGCCGGGTGCGCTCAAGGCTCGGCCGCTCCGTCGATCTGGTGCGTCTCGACCGTGAACTGCAGGTCGCGATAGGCCTTGAAACGCTCCCGGGCTCGGGCGCGCAAGGTCGGCTCGGCATCGACGATCTCGGCGACCCGTGCGAAGCGTTCGGTCCCGGCCGCAACCGCGCCGCCGAGGTTCACGAGCACGTCCGCCGCGGGCGCTAGCGCGGCATCCGCGGTCAGCCGCACCGGCGCCTCGTCCGCGCCTTGCACGTCGCACAGCGAGTGCGGCACGAACGAACGGTCGCTGAACGTCCAGAGCAACTGGTCCAGGGCCTTCGCCTCCTCGGCCGTTTCCGTCAATAGCACCGCGCGCAATCCGCGCAGATAGATCTTCTCGGCGAGTCGGCAGGCGAAAGTGTGCCTCGCGCGCGGGTCGGATCCGCCGAGCAGGTAGAAATCGACCCGGCCGCTCATGTCCTGCGTGCGCGCTCGATCAGGAAGTCGGCGAGCAGTGCCACCGGCCGGCCCGTACTGCCTTTCTGCGCACCTCCGAGCCAGGCGGTTCCGGCGATGTCGAGGTGCGCCCAGGAAAGGTCGGTCGCGAACTTGGAGAGGAAGGTCGCCGCGGTCAGCGCACCGCCCTCCCGGCCACCGACATTGGCGAAGTCGGCGAAATTGCTCTTCAGCTGTTCCGCGTAGTCCTCGCCGATGGGCATGCGCCAGGCGCGGTCCTCGGCGCGCTCACCGGCCGCGAGGATCTCGTTGGCCAACGCATCGTCGTTGCTCATCAGTCCGCTGTAGTGGTTGCCGAGGGCGATCACGCATGCGCCGGTCAGGGTCGCCACGTCGACCACCGCGGCCGGTTTGAAGCGGCGGCTGTAGGTGATTGCGTCGCAGAGGATCAACCGGCCCTCGGCGTCCGTGTTCAGCACCTCGACGGTCTGACCGGACATGGTCGTGACCACGTCGGCGGGCTTCACGGCGTTGCCGGCCGGCATGTTCTCGCAGGTCGCGACGATCACGACCAGGTTGACCGGCAGCTGCATTTCGACGACGGCGCGCAGCGCGCCGAGGACGCTTGCCGCGCCGCTCATGTCGAACTTCATCTCGTCCATCGCCGGCGGGTCCTTCAGCGAAATCCCGCCGCTGTCGAAGGTGATTCCCTTGCCGAGCAGGCAGATGGGCGGAGTGCCGGCGCCCGCGCCGCGATATTCGCAGACGATCAGCCGCGGCGGTTCGGTCGAGCCGCGCGCCACCGCGAGGAAAGAACCCATCTTGAGCGCCTTGATCTGCCGCTCGCCGAGCACGCTCACCTTGACCCGACGGTGTTCCTTGCCGAGCGCGATCGCCCGGGTGCCGAGGTAGGTCGGCGTGCAGACGTTGGGCGGAAGGTTGGCGAGGTCGCGAGAGAACGCCGCGCCGGCGGCGATCGCCACGCCGTCGGCGAGTCCCTGCTGCGCGCTCTTGGCCGCGCGCGCGTCGGGCATGGCGAGGCTCACGCTGCGCAAGCGGGGCGGCTTCGGCTTCGGCCCGCTCTTCAGATCCGGTATCCGGTAGCCCTGGGCCTCGAAGGACTCGGCGACCGCGCGCGCGCGGCGATACGGATCCAGGTCGAGCTCCGCGTCCATCGCCAGGTAGATCACCGCGTCGGTCGCGCCGGTCTTGAACAGCGCCTGGGCCGTGGCCTGCAGCGCCTTGCGATACTGTTTCGGTCCGAATTTGCGTTTCGCGCCGAGGCCGACCAGCAGCACCCGCGACGACTTGGCTCCGGTCGGCCGGACCAGCAGCAGCGTGTCGCCCAGTTTGCCGGCGAAATCGCGGGCCGAATACAACTTGGCCGCGAGACCGCCGATGCGTGTATCGACGCGCCGGGCCGCCTCGCCCAGAAATCCGTCGTCGTAGACGCCGATCACCGCGCAGGCCGCTGCTTGCTGGGCCCGCGGATCGACTGTCGCCTTGAATTCCATGATTTCCCCTTTTTCTTGGTGTCGCCGTTCGACGGGGGGCGCACGCCGCCATCGTTTGCCGAAATTTCCCTTCTTGGCAAATTTTCGTCAAATAGTTTACTCGAATCGGCAGCGGAGCTGAATCGTCGTGGCGTCGATCGAGCGCGGCGCGACCCTCGGCGGACGCCATTTGCTAAGCTTCCGTCCATGAAATGGACCGTACAGCGGTACGTGCTGCGCGAGGTCGTGCAGACCTGGCTCGCCGTGACCGGCGTCCTGGTCGCGATCCTGCTCGCCAACGAGCTCTCCAGGGTGCTGGGTCAGGCCGCCGACAACCACTTTGGGCGCCACGTGGTTCTCGACCTGATCGCCCTCGGAGCGATCATGAATCTCTCGGTCGTGGTGCCGGTCGGCCTGCTGCTGTCGATCATTCTCGCGCTCGGCCGCCTCTATCACGACAGCGAGATGGCGGCGCTGCAGGCTTGCGGGATCGGGCCGGAGCGTTTGCTCGCTCCGCTCATGGGTTTCGCGCTGTTGATCGCGATCGGCCTCGGCTGGCTGACCTTCGTACAGGTGCCGCGCGCCGACCGCGAGTCGCAGCTGCTGCGTCAGACGGCGCTGAAGGAGGCTCAGTTCGGCCAGCTCGACGCGGGTCGTTTCCGCACGTTCGCGGACGGCGACGCCGTGTTCTACGCCGAACGCATCGACCAGGCCGGCGTGCTGCACGACGTGTTCCTGGAGCGCGAGAGCGCCGGACGGGTCGAGATCGCGGTCGCCGACACGGCCACCTATTCGCAGCCCTCCAGCGACGGACTGCGACTCGTTCGGCTGTTCAACGGCCGCCGCTACGAGGGCCGTCCCGGCCAGGCGAACTTCCGCGTGATCCGCTTCCGCGAGCACGGCATTCCGGTGGCGGCCCCACCCGGGATCGCCGGCACGAACGACCCGGACACCCGCACGCCGATGCAGCTCATTCGCTCGATGGGTCCGGCGGACGTGGCCCAGCTCGAGTCGCGCAGCTCCACGCCGATCATGGTGCTGGTGCTCACCCTGATCGCCTTGCCGCTGTCGCGGCTGAAGCCGCGGCAGGGGCGCTACATGCGGGTCGGCGTCGCGATCGTCGTGTTCTTCGTCTATTCGAACCTGCTGTCGCTCGCCAAGGTCTGGCTGGAGAGGGGGCAGATCAGCCCCTGGATCGGCGTCTGGTGGATCCACCTGCTGGGCATCGGCGTGGGGTTGTACCTTCTGCTGCGGGGATCGCCGCCGGCCTTTGCGCGGCGTCGTGGAGTGAGCGCCGCGTGAACACCCTCGACCGCTACCTGTACCGCACCGTGATCGCCTACGCGTTGATGGCGATGGGCGTGCTGCTCACGCTTGCGGGTCTGTTCCTGTTCATCAGCGAGCAGGGCGACATCGGCGTCGGCAGCTACACCTCGGCCGATGCCTTGCTGTATGCGCTGCTCAACCTGCCGCAGCAGGCCTTCCAGTTGTTGCCGATCGCCGCGATGATCGGTGCGCTCATGGGGCTCGGCAATCTCGCCGCGGCCAGCGAGCTGGTGGTCACGCGCGCCTCCGGCGTGTCGATCTGGCGCGTGGCCTGGCCGGTCGGACTCGCAGGCGCGACCCTCGCCCTGGCCATGTACCTGATCGGCGAGTATGCGGCCCCGCCGCTCGCGCAGTTCGCTCAGACCGAGAAGACCAGCAGCCGGCTCGCGGACGTGAGTTTCGCGGGCCGAAGCAGCGCCTGGATCAAGGAAGGGAGCCTCATCCTGCGCTTGCGCACCGGCGAGGTCGGCCAGTCGTTCGGTGGCGCCGAGCTCTTCGAACTGGATGGCCCGCAGCGGCTCGCCTCGATCCAGACGGCCGAGCGCATCTCCGTGGCGGATCCGGGCAGGTGGCGGCTCGACAATGTGCGCACCACCACGTTCGGTCCGGGTCGCGTCGAGGGTACGCGTGCCGATCACGTGACCATGCGTTCGACCATCAATCCGGACTTCCTCGGCCTCGCCGCGACCGATCCGGAGTTGCTGACCCTGCGCGGTCTCGCGGGCTACATCCAGCACCTGCGCCGCAATCACCTGCAGGCCGCTCCCTATGAGATCGGATTCTGGTCGCGGGTCGCGAGGATCTTCTCGGTCATCGTCGTGACGCTGCTTGCCCTGCCGTTCGTCTTCGGACCCTTGCGCAGCACCGGTGCCGGCACCCGAACCGTGGTCGGAGTGCTGCTCGGCGTGGTGTTCTTCGTCGTGAGCGGCACGGTCGAGAAGGGCGGTCAGTTGTTCGGCCTCGATCCGCTGGTGATCGGCTGGCTGCCGACGGCGGTGATCGGGGCCGGCACGCTCGCGGCGATCTGGCGCACGCGTTAGGGTCTCACCCCGCGCCGGAGTCGCGGGGCAGGTATACGATCCGCGTGTCGGACATCCGGTCCTGCAGCGCGAGGCGCTCTGCGTCGACCAGCAGCCACAGCACGCCGAGCCCGGCGGGCGCCCAGGCGATCAGCGACCAGAAGAACCGCGACGCCGCGGCAGCCAGTGTCGGTCGGCGGCCGTCGAGGCCCACGGCGTGCAGGCGCCAGGCGCGCATGCCGACGGTCTGCCCGCTGTGGATCCAGTTCAGCACGAAATAGCCGGCGATGATCGCCAGCAGTCCCAGGTGGTAGAGGTCCGCCCAGCCGCCGACCGCGTCGCGCAACAGGGGACGGCCGTGGGCGAGAAACACCGCCGCCCAGGTGTAGAAGATCAGCGGGGCGGCGATCACGATCGAATCGTAGATCAGGGCCGCGAAGCGGCGGCCGAAGCCTGCGCTCTCGCCGCTCAGCACCAGGGCGTCCTTCGGTCGCACGCGTGCATCAGCGGCCGGACTTGCGGTCGACCTGGGGTTTGTGTTCCTTGAGGATCCGCCGCACCTCCGGCAGCGCCGGACGGTCCGCCATGCGCGCGATCAGCTCGGGCAGTTCGTACCACTTGCGTCCCCATTGGAGCAGGCGTTCGGCGTCGGCGAGCACCTGGCGGCGGGCGCCTTCGTCGACCTTGGCGGTCGGGGCGGGCGCGGGCGGTTGCTCCGCCGCGCCCTCGGCCGGCGGTCTGGTGCGCGGGCGGCCCGCGCCGGGCTTGCGCTCGGCGCGAGCGACCGGGGCGCTCTGCGCGGGGGACGGCGGACGCGGTCGCTCCCGCGTCACGAGATACTGGGGCATTTCACGCGTCCCGGTGGCCGAGTCCGCCGGCGCAGCTGCCTGCGGCGCGGCGATCGTCGGGGACGAATCTTCGGTGAGTGGCCGCTCGCTGGCGGGTTCTGCGAGCGGAATGAATCGCTCGATGTGTTCGGAGCCGACCAGGTTCGCGAGGAAGATCATGAGCTCGAGCGACTCGGCGAATCCTTCGTCGCCGGAGGCGATACGCGCCTCGACCTGAGCCTTGAGGGCGAGCGTCTTCTGCCGGGCGACGTCGATGATCCAGCGGCTCGGGCGCTGGTGCTCGACCCAGGGTTGCACTCGGCGATATCGCTCGTCGTCGAGCGCGGCGTACTTGACGTGCAGATCGAGGCTCGCCAGCCACTTGTCGAGCAGTTCCAGCAGGCGTTGATCCGCAGGGGTGGCCATCGTTCGTTCGCTCCGGTGCACACCCTAAACGAACCGCCGCCCCGGCGCCAGGGGCGCGGAACGGGCGGCCGGGTCGCTGCGCGACGCGCAGCCGCGTTAGACTGCGCCCCATGTGTGGAATCGTCGGCATCGTCGGATCTCGAGCCAGTGCGCAAACCGCCCGGGCGATGGCGCAGCTCCTGCGCCATCGCGGTCCGGACGGCGAGGGCGTGCATGCGGAGCCGGGCGTCGCGCTCGCTCACCGCCGTCTCGCGATCCTCGACCTCTCCGATGCCGGCCGGCAGCCGATGCTGCACGGATCACTCGCGATCACCTACAACGGCGAGCTGTACAACCACGAGACCCTGCGGCGCGAACTCCCCGGACCCTGGCGATCGAGCGGTGACACCGAAGTCCTGCTGCGGCTTCTCGAGCGCGACGGCGAGCGCGCACTCGCGCGCCTGACCGGCATGTTCGCCTTCGGTCTGTGGAACGGTGCGGATCGAACCTTGCTGCTCGCGCGGGATCGGCTCGGCATCAAGCCGCTCTACTACAGGCTCATGCCGGATGGCATCGCCTTCGCCTCGGAGCTGAAGGCCCTGCTGGTGCTCGGTCGGCCGGAGATCGACCGCGGCGCGGTGCGCGATTACCTGCTCCACGGATACGTGCCCGCGCCGAAGAGCATCTATCGCGGCATCGCCAAGCTGCCGGCGGGCCATCGTCTGACCTGGCAGGATGGCAAGGTTTCCGTCGAGCGCTGGTGGCGCCCGGCCGCGGGGCTCATTGCCCGCGATGCCGCAACGACCCAGGGCGAACTCGACGCGCTGCTGCGCGAGATCGTGCCGGAACACACGCTCTCGGACGTCCCGGTCGGCGTGTTCCTGAGCGGCGGTCTCGACTCGGCGCTGACCACTTATTATCTTCACCGGCCGCATACCTTCACGCTCGGCTTCGAGCACGAGGGCCGCTCGGAGGCTGCGGCGGCCCGCCGCGTCGCCGAACACCTGCAGACGCGTCACTCCGAGACGACCGCGCGCTCCACCGACTTCGCCGAAGCGCTCGAGGCGATGCCCTCGCTGTTCGATGAACCGTTCGGCGACAGCGCCGCCTGGTCGAATTACCTGATCGCCGGGTTTGCGCGCCGCGAGGTCACCGTGGCGCTGAGCGGCGAGGGCGGCGACGAGATCTTCTGCGGCTATCGACGCTACTGGTCGAGGATCGGCGAACGCTCGAACGCGCTCAATCGGCTGCTCGCCGCCTGCCTGCCGCCGCTTTCGCGGCTCGGACAGTCGATGCAGCGCCGGGCGTACGCCGGGTTGCCGGGTTTCGCGGCAGCGCTCGGCGCGATGACACCGGTTCAGGTCGATGCTCTCCTCACGCCGCAGTGGCGCGAGGCCGATTACGACCATCTCTGGTTCTATCGCAGTCACTGGCGCGAGGATCTGCCGCCGCTCGCGCGATTGCGCTGGCTCGACCTGAATACCGACCTCGCCGAGGGTCTGCTGACCAAGGTCGATCGTACCAGCATGGCGCATTCGCTCGAGGTGCGGCCCCCTCTGCTCGATCACCGCCTGGTCGAATTCATGCTGAGCGTCGACCCGGCGCTGCTGGTCGACGAGCGGGCGCGCCAGGGCAAACTGATCGTGCGCCGGCTGATGGAGCCGCGGCTTCCCCCGGGGCATCTACGGCGGCCGAAGTCCGGTTTCGGTCTGCCGGTGCACCGCTGGATCCGGTCGAATCCACAGCGGCTTCGCGATGCGGTCGCGCGGTTGCGCGAGCGCGGCGTGATCGCCCGTCCCGTGTCGAGCGAATTCCGGCGCGCCTGGTCCCTGCTGGTGCTCGACCGCTGGATGTCGGCGTGCGCGTGAGCGGATGAGTGCGGTCCGCGAGTCGCCGCGCCTGTTGTTCGTGCCCGTCTCTGGCCCGTTCGGCATGGGCGAGTACGCCCGCTCCCTCGGCATCGCACGCGCCGTCCGCGCGCGATGGCCGCAGGCCGATATTCGCTTTCTCCTGAGCCGCGAGGCCCCGTACGCCGCCGATGCGCCGGTCGCCGCGACCTTGCTTCCGGCCTCGCCGACGTTGTGTTCCACCGAGGTGATCGCCGCGATCGGGGAACTGCGCCCGGACGTGGTGATCTTCGACAACGCCGGTCGCACCGCACAGCTGCGCGCGGCGCGCGCCGCCGGCGCCGCGATCGTGTTCATCAGCGCCCGGCCGCGGCAGCGGCGGCGCGCCGCGCGCCTTCGCTGGCTGCGCCTGATCGACGAGCATTGGATCGCCTATCCGCAGCTGTTCGCGGCCGCCCCAGGACCGCTCGAGGGGCTGAAGCGGCGTCTGGCCGGAAGACCGGCGCCGCGCTACCTCGACGTGGTGCTGCCGCCCGCCGATCCTGCGCGCCGCGCGGCCCTGCTGAACGAACTCGATCTCGACGAGGCACCGGCGCTGGTCGTGCCGGGAGGCGGTACCGGCCATCCCGGAGCCGATGGCGCGCTGGAGGCGTTTCGCGCCAGCGCGAGCGCCATCGCGGCGGCGGGCACGCCGACGCTCTACGTGGGCCCGGGCGGCGATGCCTCCTCCGCGACACTGCGTTGCCGCGCGTCCCTGCCGCAGCCCGATCTGATCGAGGCGATGCGCGCGGCCCGATTGGTGATCGCGAACGGCGGCTCGACCATGCTGCAGGCGATCGCCAGCGGCGCCGCCTGCATCGCCGTGCCGATTGCCGCGGACCAGCGTGCGCGGA
>JAGWPY010000095.1 GCA_028870275.1 Gammaproteobacteria bacterium
CTCCGCGGGTCCGATCCGGACCGTAACCCGATGAATATTCGACAAATTGTCAGAAGGGCACGGAAGTTGCTTTTACTCCCTGGCCATGACCACGAACACAGTCGAAATCGGCGCCGACCCGCGTGCAGAACTACAGGTGGCTTTCGGCCATTTTGGTGACGCCTCGCGCCGGCTGAGCGGCGCATTCGATTCCCTGCGGGATCGGGTCGCCGCGCTCGGCGAGGAACTCGCCGACGCCAGGCGTGGCAACGCACGCCTCAACGCGCATCTCGGCGCGCTGCTGCGCGCACTGCCCGGCGGCGTGCTGGTGCTCGATCGCCATGGTCGGATTCGCGAATTCAACCCGGCGGCGCTCGACTGGCTCGGGGAGCCGCTGGTCGGCGAGAGCCTCGCCGCGGTTCTCGAACGGGTACGGGTGGCGCCGGCCGGCGCCGGCGAAGCGATCGCACTCGCCGGTGGCCGCACCGTGAGTCTCTCGCGTCGAGCCCTCGAGGACGGCGGCGAGGTCGTGCTGATCGCCGACGTCACCCAGGCCCAGCAGGTGCAGGCGGTGATCGCCCGTCAGCAGCGGCTCCTGACCCTGGGCGAAATGGCGGCGGGGCTCGCACACCAGATCCGCACGCCGCTCGCCGCCGCAATGCTGTACGCCTCGCAAATGACCATTCCCGGGCGCAGCGCCGCCGATCTGGCCAGATGCGCCGAAAAGACCGGCGCAAGCCTCAAGCAACTCGACCGACTGGTCAGTGAGATGCTCGCATTCGCCCACGGTGGCGCCGAGCGCGAACTCGTCAGTCTCGACGCGCTTCTCGAACAGGTCGCCTACTGGCTCCGGCCCGTGATGCGCGCCGGGACGCAGCTGACGATCCGCACCGAGGCGCCGAAGCTCGGCGTGCGTGTCAATGCCTCCTCGCTCGCCTCGGCGGTGCTCAATCTCGCCATCAACGCGCTGCAGGCGAGCGCCGGTCCGCTCTGCGTCGAGCTGATCGCCCGCCGTGGCGCGCCGGGACGTGCCGAGATCCTGGTCCGGGACGACGGACCCGGTATCGACTCGGCGTTGCGCGAGCGCATCTTCGAACCCTTCTTCACCACCCGCACGCGCGGCAACGGCCTCGGACTGTCGATCGTCAAATCGGTGGTCGAAGCTCATGGCGGACAAGTACGGCTCGCCGAAACGCCGGTCGGCGCCACGTTCGTGATCGATCTGCCGGCGGAGGAACGCCGATGAACGATGTTTCCAGTCCCGATCGCGTCCTGATCGTCGAAGACGACGCGGCGCTGCGCGAGGCGCTGCTCGATACGCTGGCCGCCGCGGGCATTGCGACCCAGGGCGCCGCCGATGCGCGCGAAGCCGCCGCGCTGCTCGAGCGCGACGACCTTGGCCTGGTCATCTCCGACGTACAAATGCCGGGCGCCGACGGATTCGAGCTGCTCGCCACCTGCCGGCGCCGCCGTCCCGACGTGCCGGTGGTGCTGATGACGGCCTATGGCACGATCGCCAAGGCGGTCGCGGCGATGCGCGAGGGCGCCACCGACTACCTGGTCAAGCCATTCGAAGCACCGGTGCTGATCGAACTGGCGCGCCGGCTGCTCGCCAGCCGCGCCGAGTCCGGCGAGTTGGTCGCGGCCGATCCGGAATCGAGGCGGGTGGTTGCGCTCGCGCGGCGCATCGCGGAGACGGATGCGACCGTGCTGATCACCGGCGAGAGCGGCACGGGCAAGGAGGTGTATGCGCGCTTCATCCGCGATCACTCGGGTCGCGCGGCGCGGCCCTTCGTCGCGATCAACTGCGCGGCCATACCCGAGAACATGCTCGAGGCGACGTTGTTCGGTTACGAGAAGGGCGCGTTCACCGGCGCGCTCGCCGCGCACGCGGGCAAGTTCGAACAGGCCCAGGGCGGAACCTTGTTGCTCGACGAGATCTCGGAGATGAGCCTCGCCCTGCAGGCGAAGATCCTCCGGGTCCTGCAGGAACGGGAAGTCGAACGTCTCGGCGGCTCGCGTACGCTGGCGCTCGACGTGCGGGTGATCGCGACCTCCAACCGCAACCTCGCCGAGGAAGCGCGTGCGGGACGCTTTCGCGCCGATCTGTATTATCGATTGAACGTGATGAATCTGCGGCTGCCCGCGCTGCGCGATCGCCGCGGCGACATCCTGCCGCTCGCGCGGCGCGCGATCGCCACCTGCGCACGGTCGGGCGGTCCGAACCCCGGTCTGGGGGCCGACGCCGAGCGCAAGCTGCTCGCGCACGCCTGGCCCGGCAACGTCCGTGAACTGAGCAATGTGGTGCAGCGCGCCGCCTGGCTCTCGACCGGATCGACGATCGACGCGGCTTCGCTCGAGCTCGGCGGCGCCGACCCCGAAGCCGCCGCGGCGATCGCGGCGCCCTGCGTGCAGGGTGAGCCGGTCGCCGCCGAGAGCGCTGAACTCGATCATCGGCTGAGACTGCGCGAGCGCGAGCTGATCCTCGCCACTCTCGCGGTGACCGCCGGCAGCCGCAAGCTCGCCGCCGAGCGGCTCGGTATCAGTCCCCGCACCTTGCGGCACAAGCTCCAACAGCTCAAGGCCGAGGGGCTCGTGGTGCCCGCGGCTCACCCCGTGCAGATCGTGGAGGCCTGAAGTTATGAGTAGTCCACAGATCTCCCAGGTCCTCGCCGAGATGCGGGCGCTGCAGGCGCGCGTCGGTGCCGTGCAGTTGGTGCAGCCCGGGATGCGCACGGCCGAGTCGGCGCCGTCGTCGGGCGTCGATTTCGCCCATCTGCTCAAGCAGTCGATCGACGGCGTGGCGCAGATGGAGAACCGCGCCGACTCCCTCGCCGACGCCTACGAAGCCGGCGCGAAGGGCGTCGACCTCACCAGGGTGATGCTGGAAGTGCAGAAGGCGGGGCTCGCGTTTCGCGCGATGACCGAGGTGCGCAACAAGCTGATCGACGCCTACAACCAGGTCATGAGCATGCCCGTATGAAACACTCACGAGTGCTGAGTCATGGCTGACGCCGCAGCGGCTGCGCCGCGCAACCTGCTCGATGCGGTGCCGGGCCTCAAGCAGGTCGGCCTGCTGGTCGGCGTCGCGGCGGCGATCGCCGCGGCGATCTGGCTGGTCCTGTGGTCGCAGGGACCGAACTACACCGTGCTCTACGGTCAGCTCTCGGAACGCGAGAGCGGCCAGGTCATGGATGCGCTGACCGCATCCGGCATCGACTTCAAGTTGAACCCCGCCGGCGCGATCATGGTGCCCGAGGCGAAGCTTCAGGATGCGCGCATCAAACTGGCGAGCCAGGGCTTGCCGCAGAGCGACGCGATGGGCATGGATCTCCTGCAGAAGGACTCCTCCTTCGGCACGAGCTCGATGATGGAACGCCTGCGCTACCAGGCCATGATGGAGACCGAGCTCGCCCGCACGATCACCAAGCTCCAGGGCGTCGAGAGCGCACGCGTCCACCTGGCGATGCCGACGCCCTCGGTGTTCGTGCGCGACTCGCACCGCGCCACGGCCTCGGTCTTCCTGCAGCTCTATCCCGGGCGGCAGCTCGACCCGGGTCAGGTCGCGGCCATCGTGCATCTGGTCGCCTCGAGCGTTCCGGATCTCACCGCGAACGACGTGACCGTGGTCGACCAGTCCGGCAACCTGCTCAATTCTCCGGATCAGAGCCCGGAAGCCGCGGCGACCAACCGGCAATTTGCCTACACGCGCAAGCTCGAGGACAGCTACCAGCAACGCATCGTCGCCCTGCTCGAACCGATCGTAGGGCCCGGGCGCGTGCACGCCACGGTGACCGCGGACGTCGATTTCACGGTCGCCGAGGAGACCCACGAGAACTACGATCCGAAAAATACCGCCGTCCGCAGCGAACAGGAGAGCAGCGACGTGCGCACCGACGGCGGCGCGGCGATGGGCATCCCCGGAGCGCTCAGCAACCAACCGCCCGGCACGACCGGAGCGCCGGCCCTGCCCGGTGCCTCCGGACCCGGCCAGGCAAATGCCGCGAACGCCGCGCCAGGGTCGGCCAAGACGGCCACTGGCGCTGCCGCGAACGGCGCGCCGGGCGCTGCCGCCGGCGGCGCCACGACGGCCACGCCGACCGAGAATTCCTCGACCAGCACCCGCAACTTCGAGATCGACCGCACGCTGTCCTACACCAAGCAGCCCGAGGGCATCGTCAAGCGTTTGAACGTCGGCGTCGTGCTCGACGACTGGCAGAAGGTCGGACCGAAAGGCAAGGTCACCGCGGTGCCGATGAGCGCGCAAGACATTCAGCGCCTGACCAAGCTGGTCTCCGACGCGATCGGCCTGCAGTCGAGCCGCGGCGACCAGATCAGCCTGATCAATCAGCGTTTCGAGTCGGGCGGACCCCTGCCGCCGGTCGAGCAGCCGCCGCTTTGGGAGCGACCCTGGGTGCTGCAGCTCGCCAAGCAGCTGGTCGGTGCGCTGCTCGTGCTGCTGGTCGCCTTCCTGGTGCTGCGGCCGCTCATGAAGTCACTGACCGCCGCCGGGCCTAAGCGGGCGGCGGGCGCGCTCGGTGCCGATCTCGCCGGCGATCAGTTGACTTTGTCCGGCCAGGCGCAGGCACCGGCGATCAAACTCGCGCCGAGCTTCGAGCAGCAGATCGCGGCGGCGCGCGCCCTCGTGATCCAGGATCCGAAGAAGGCCGCTCAGGTGGTCAAGGACTGGGTGGCCGATGGCTAGCGGCAACGAGGACCTCGCCGGCACCGAGCGCGCGGCGATCCTGCTGATGAGCCTCGGCGAACAGGACGCTGCCAACCTCTTGAAGCAGCTCGATGCGCGCGACGTGCAGAAACTCGGCACGGCGATGGCGGCGCTCAAGGAGGTCACGCGCGAACAGATGACCGCCGTGCTCGACAAGTTCATCGGCGTGGTCGACGCGAAGGCGGGCATCGCCTCGGGGTCGCTCGAATATGTGCGCCGGGTGCTCACCCAGGCGGTCGGCAAGCAGAAGGCGGACATGCTGCTCGATCGCGTCAGCACCGGGCAACCGGGACAGGGGATCGAAGCGCTCAAGTGGATGGAGGCCAAGGCGGTCGCGCAGATCATCGGCAGCGAACATCCGCAGATCGCCGCGATCGTCCTCGCGCATCTCGACGCCGAACAGGCCGCGGCGATCCTGCCGCTGTTGCCGGAAGCGATGCGTACCGAGGTCCTGATGCGCATCGCTTCGCTCGGTGAGGTGCCGCAATCGGCCCTGCAGGAGCTCGATCATCTGGTCGAGAAGCAGGCGGGCGCGGTGCAGACCCCGGTGATGCACCGGATCGGCGGCACGCGCAGCGTCGCCGACATCCTCAATGCGATGGTCAAGGAGCGCAGCAGCGAAGAGCTCGGCAAGATCGAGCAGGCCGACGCCGAGATGCACCAACAGATCAAAGACCTGCTGTTCGTGTTCGACAACCTGCTGAACGTCGACGATCGCGGCATTCAGGCGATCCTGCGCGAGGTCGGGTCCGACACGCTCGCGCTCGCGCTGCGCGGCGCCGAGCCCGAGGTCCAGGACAAGATCATGCGCAACATGTCCAAGCGCGCCGGCGAGATCCTGCGCGACGACATGGAGGCGCGCGGGCCGGTGAAGCTCGCCGAAGTCGAGGCCGCGCAGAAGGAGATCGTCGCGATCGCCCAGCGCCTCGCCGAGGAAGGCACCATCAATCTCAGCGGCAAGGACGCCGGCGAGTATGTCTGAAGCGCCGCGACGGATTCTGGCGGCCGATGCGAAGCCGTGGTCGCCGCCCGACATGGGCGCGCCGGCCCGGCCGATGCCGACCGCGGGCGGTCTCGCCGATCTGCAGGCCGAGGCCTATCGGGAGGCCTTCGAACAGGGGCTCGCCGAAGGCAGAGAGGCCGGACGCGCGGAGGTGCGCAAGCAGGTCGAGCGGCTCGAGGGCATGTTCTACGACCTCGCCAAGCCCTTCGAGGCGCTGGACGCCGAAGTGGAGCGCGAACTGCTCACGCTCGCGATCGCGCTTGCCCGCCAGATCGTGAGGCGCGAGTTGAAGAGCGATCCCTCCCAGATCATCGGTGTGATCCGCGACGCGATCGCGGCGCTGCCGGTGTCGGCGCGCGAGATCCGCGTGCATCTGCATCCCGAGGACGCGGCCGTGGTGCGCGCTCACCTGTCACCGACCGAGAGCGAGCGGGCCTGGAGCATCGTCGAGGATCCGGTGATGGCCCGCGGTGGCTGTCAGGTGGTCACGGCGACTTCGCGCATCGACGGACGTCTGGAAACGCGGGTCGGCGCCTTGCTCAGTGAACTGCTCGGCACCGAACGAGGCACGCCGCTGGCGCGCCAGGGTGGGGCGTGAGCGCGCTGCCATACGATCGTCCGCGCCCGAACGAGTGGGCGAAGTTCCTCGTCGCGGCGCGCGAGCGTTTCGCCGGGGTGGGCGAGTTCGTGGTCGAGGGCACTTTGAGCCGCATGGTCGGCATGACGCTCGAGGCGATCGGTTGCGAGGCCGCGGTGGGTTCGCACTGCCTGGTCGACACCGCCGACGGCAAACAGGTCGAGGCCGAGGTGGTGGGCTTCTCCGGCGACAAGCTGTTCCTGATGCCGACCGGCGAGGTGCGAGGCCTCATGCCGGGCGCGCGCGTCGTGCCCACGCATCGCGTCGGCGCGGTGCCGGTCGGCGACGGCCTCCTTGGCCGGGTGCTCGACGGCGCCGCGCGACCGCTGGACGGACTCGGCGAATTGCGCTGCGAGGAGCGCATGACTCTGGTCCGCGAACCGCTCAATCCGCTGATGCGCCGCGCGATCCGCGATCCGCTCGACGTCGGCGTGCGTTCGATCAACTCGCTGCTCACCGTCGGTGGCGGCCAGCGCATCGGTCTGTTTGCGGGCTCCGGCGTCGGAAAGTCGGTGCTGCTCGGCATGATGACGCGCTACACCAAGGCCGACGTGACCGTCGTCGGGCTGATCGGCGAGCGTGGTCGCGAAGTGCAGGACTTCGTGAGCAATACCTTGGGTCCCGACGGCATGCGCCGCGCGGTCGTGGTCGCGACCCCGGCGGACAATCCGCCGCTGATGCGTTTGAACGGCGCCTGGCTCGCCACCGCGATCGCCGAGTATTTCCGCGATCGGGGCCTGAAAGTGCTGCTGCTGCTCGACTCGCTGACCCGCTTCGCGCAGGCGCAGCGCGAGATCGCCCTGGCCATCGGCGAACCGCCGGCGACCAAGGGCTATCCGCCCTCGGTGTTCGCCAAGCTGCCCCAACTCGTCGAACGGGCGGGCAACAGCGACCGCGGCGAGGGTTCGATCACCGCCTTCTACACCGTGCTCGCCGAGGGGGACGATCAGAACGACCCGATCGCCGACGCGGCGCGCGCGATCCTCGACGGGCACATCGTGCTGTCGCGGCGCCTGGCCGAGAGCGGCCTGTATCCGGCCATCGACGTCGAGGCTTCGATCAGCCGCGCGATGCACCAGGTCGCCACGCGCGAGCAGGTCGACCATGCGGTGCGCTTCAAACAGGTCTATTCGACCTACCAGCAGCACCGCGACCTCGTCGCCGTCGGCGCCTACCGGCGCGGCGCCGATCCGCGCGTCGACCTGGCGGTCGACCAGTGGCCGCGATTGCTCGAATTCCTGCGCCAGGACATGTACGACCCGGTCGGTTTCGAGCGCAGTCAGGCGGATTTGCAGGCACTCGTGACGCAGTTCTCGGCGCCGTCCGCGGCAGCCGTCCGATAGTAGAGGCTGACCATGAAATCGAAACGCTTCGAACCGATCCAGGAAATCGCCGCGGACGCTGCCGCCGTGCTCGGTCGTGGGGTGGCCGAGGCCGAGCGCCGCCTGGCCGAACTCGAGCGGCAGCTCGAACGGCTACGCGCGTACCGCGAGGAATACACCCGGGCGTCGGCCGCAAAGGGCGGGGCGGTCGATGCGGTGAGCCTGCAGAACTATCGGTCCTTCCTCGATCGGCTCGGCGACGCCATGCGGGTCCAGGCACAGCAGATCGGCGTCGCGCGGGCCGAATGCGAGGCGCGCCGCGCGCAATGGATCTCGAAGCGCGTCGAAGCAGAATCCTTGAGTCGCGCCATCGATCGCTTCCGACGCGACGAACGCCAGGTCGCGGAGCGGCGCGAACAGCGCGACGGCGACGAGGCCGCGATGCGCCTGGCGATGGCGACCGGCGGAGCGTTGCGCAACCGCTGAGTCCGCCGTCGAGATTGCCCAGCCGGCACGCTTGGCACGCCGCTTGCTCATTCCTCGGCATGAGCCTCTCCACTCCGATGATCAACGCCGCGGTCAGCGCGGCTCCGGCGGCCGCTCCGGTGGCCAATTCCCCCGCCCTTGGGCCGCTCGGCGCGGCCTCGGCACCCGCGGCGGCCGCCACCTCGGGCGCAGAAGGCTCTGGTTCCGCGGATTTCGCGCATGCCTTGTCGAACGCGCGCGGCGCGCGCGAACGCAAGCCGGCCGGCGACGCATC
>JAGWPY010000096.1 GCA_028870275.1 Gammaproteobacteria bacterium
GAGATCGTATTGCGTATTGATCGGCACCAGGTTCTTGTCCTTGCGCATCTGGCCGTTGCCATTCAGTCCCGTGAACGAAAGATATTGGTAGGGGCGGCCCCAGGGGTCGACGAGAGCGCTCATGCCGATCGTGGCGAGGTCCGGCGGCGGCGTGAAATTATGCGTCGTCTCGTATTGCCCGATCGCGGTGGAGATACGCATGATGTCGGCGACGGCCGCGTTGACTTTTGCCGTTTCGACGTACGAGGTGTATGCGGGCACCGCGATCCCGAACAGGATCGCCGCGGCCGCCACGGCGATGAGCAGTTCGATCAGCGTGAACCCGCCGGCGGACGAACTCCATCGCCTTTGCGCTGCAATGCGTCGCATGGAGTTCCTGTTCGTTTGTCCGCGTTCGAAGGTCCTGTACGCGGCGTATCGGCTGTCCGTACCAAAGGCTGAATGCTGCGCCGGATACGGCCGTGGCCGGAAGGCATGATTCACATCCTGGCGCATCTCGATACGGACATTGGCGATAAGTGTGACTCGGCTCACGACGCCGCCGGGAGCGGCTCGCGGCCGACACGCATGCGCTGCGGGACGACCGGCGCCGTGCTTAGGGCGCCCCCTTCTGGTTTTTTTCATCCTTTGGCCTAAAGGTTCCTGTTGCAGCGCCGCTATTGGGTTTGACCGGTCGCCGCGTACGGAATCGCATCGATGCTCGACAAACTGAAGACCCTGCTGAAGTCCTCCGTCAAT
The DNA here is from genome assembly GCA_028870275.1 of Gammaproteobacteria bacterium. Taxonomy (GTDB): domain Bacteria; phylum Pseudomonadota; class Gammaproteobacteria; order Steroidobacterales; family Steroidobacteraceae; genus Bog-1198. The sequence continues at coordinate 739 of JAGWPY010000096.1, forward strand.
TTTCCGAGCCCTCCTGCGGTCGCGCAGCAGATCATCGCGCTCGCCGGCGATCCGGAAATCGACCTGCTGCGCGTCGCCGCGGCCATCTCCAAGGATCCGGGTCTCACCGCCAAGGTGTTGCGCGTCGCCAATTCCCCGCTTTATTCGAAGCGGCGGCAGAGCCAGAACCTGCGCCAGGCGCTCGTGGTCCTCGGTTTGAACGCGGCGACCACGCTCGCGCTGGGTTTCTCCCTGGTCGGCACCTATCGCAACATCAAGGGCCCGGGGATCGATTACACGCGCTTCTGGCGCAAGACCATCCTCAGTGCCTCGGCGGCGCGCGCCTTCGCCGAGCAACAGAACATCGCGGCCACCGAGGACATCTTCCTCGCCGCCCTCCTCCAGGACATCGCGATCCTGGCGATCGACCGGGCGATGCCGGACTTCTACGCGGCGCTCCCCAAGCCCTACGGGCACGCCGAGCTCGCCTCCTACGAGCGGACCAGGCTCGGCGAGGACCACGCGCAGATCGGCGGCTGGCTGCTCGGCCAGTGGCATCTGCCGGAATCGCTCTGCCGCAGCGTCGAATGGAGTCATGGTGCGCCGGCTTCGAGCCGCGGCACGCCCGCGGGCATCGCCGCGGGTTGCGTCGCCCTCGGCGCGGAGTGCGTCGAAATGCTGCTCGCGACCCAGGCGCCTGCCGACGTCGGCGAACTGGCGACCCATGCCGAAGAATGGCTCGGTATCGGCGCCGATCAGCTCGCGGAAACCATGGCGCGCATCGTCGAGGAGATTCCGGAAACCGAAAAACTGTTCGATACCGGACTCCTGCCCGCCGAACTCGCCCTCGCGATGCTCGATCAGGCACGCGAACTGCTGTTGATCCGCAATTTGCAGGCGATCGAGCAGGTGACCACCCTGCGCGAGACGACCGCCGATCTCGAAGCGCGCGCGGTCGCGCTCGAGGATCAGCATCGGCGCGATCCGCTGACCGGACTGTACAACCGCGGACATCTCGATCAGGTGCTCGCGACGGAATTCGAAGGCGCCCGGCGCCACGGCTGGCCGCTCAGCGTGGTGTTCGTCGATCTGGACCGATTCAAGAGCATCAACGACACCTACGGCCACCCGGCCGGCGACATGGTGCTCGTGGGCACGGCTCAACGGATCATCTCGGTGGCGCGCGCGACCGACTGCGTCGCCCGCTACGGCGGCGAGGAGTTCGTCGTGGTGCTGCCCGGCCTCGACACGCCGGCCGCCGAGACGGTCTGCCGCCGGCTGATCGCGCGGCTGCGCAATACCCGCTACGAGGTCCAGGACGCGACCGTGACCGTCACGGCCTCGCTCGGGCTCGCCACCTACGATGCCGAGACGCCGTTCGAGAGCGTCAACGAACTGATCGAGGCGGCCGATCGCGCCGTGTATGCGGCGAAGCGCGGAGGTCGGGATCGACTGGTGCGCCACGATGCGCGCCGCCGACCGGCGGTCGCCGGCTCGGTCGCGCTGCAGGCGGCCCGATAGAGAGGCCTCAGGCGTTGCGCGCCAGGGCGAACACCGCGATCGCGAACCAGACCACGTTCAAGGCGACCGAAGGCATCGCCCGATGCCAACCGCTGTTGATGATGAAGCCGATCGCGCCGAGCGCGTTCATCCACTGATAGAGGCCTGAGCGCGCCGCGAGCTTGCCGACGGACAGCAGGTAATAGGCGCCGAGTATCGACACCGCCGCGAACCAGCCCGCGAACTCGACGAAACCGCGCCAGCCGATCGACATGGGCGCCGCCTCAGCCGCGCGGCGCCGGGGGGACGCGTAGCGCGGCGGCATCGCGCGCCAGCGCTTCGATCGCTTCCCAGTCTCCGGCGGCGAGCCGGTCCGCCGGCGCGAACCACGACCCGCCCACGCAAGCCACGTTCGGCAGGGCGAGGAACTCGGCCGCGCTCGCGCGCGTGATGCCGCCGGTCGGACAGAACAGCGCATCGGGAAACGGTCCGGCGAGCGAGCGCAGCATCGCGACGCCGCCGGCGGGCAGCGCCGGAAATAGCTTCAGGACTTCGTAGCCGGCCTGCCGCGCGGCAATCAGTTCCGAAGGCGTCATCACCCCCGGTAACAGCGGAAAGCGCGCGCCGCGCGCCGCCGAAGCGAGTTCGGGGGTGAGGCCCGGTGTGACCGCGAACTGCGCACCGGCGCGCTCGGCCGCCGGGAAATCGGCCGGCCGCGTCAGCGTACCGGCGCCGACGATCGCCTCCGGCACCGCCTTGCGCATCGCCTCGATCGCCGCGAGCGCGACCTTGGTTCGCAAGGTGACTTCGAGCACCGGCAGCCCGCCGGCCGCAAGCGCGCGCGCGAGCGGTACCGCGTGCGCGAGCTCGTTCACGGTGAGCACGGGGATCACGGGCGCCCGCCCGACGATGTCACGAATGTTCAACGGGTTCTCCCTCAGCCGAAAGTCATCGCGCCGCTTTCGGCGTCGCCGGCGGCGCGTCTCATGGTGGCGAACATCTCGCGGCCGAGACCGGTCTGATTGTGCGTGAGGTCGGCCGGCGCGCGCTCGCGCCGCGCCCATTCCTCGGCCGGCACCCGCGCCTCGAGCTCACCGCGGTCCGAATCCAGCAGGATCGTATCGCCATCGCGGACCCGCGCGAGCGGACCGCCGTTCACGCATTCCGGGGTGACATGGATCGCGGCCGGCACCGCTCCCGATGCGCCCGACATGCGCCCATCGGTCACCAGCGCGACGCGAAACCCGCGTGCCTGCAGCGAGGCGAGCGCGGGTGTGAGCTGGTGCAGTTCCGGCATGCCGTTGGCGCGCGGCCCCTGGAAGCGCACCACCGCGACGAAATCGCGCTCCAGCCTTCCGGCCTTGAACGCCTCGATCACCGCGGCCTGGTCGTCGAACACCAGCGCCGGCGCCTCGACCCGCCGATGTTCGGCGGCAACTGCCGAGGTCTTGATCACCGCGCGGCCGAGGTTGCCCCGCAGCAGAGCGAGACCTCCGTGGGTCGAGAACGGATCGCGCACCGGTCGCAGCACATCGAGGTCGCCGCTCTGCGAAGGGGCCTCGCACCATCGCAGGCCCTGATCGCCGAGCTGCGGCCGCGCGGCGTGGGCCCTCAAGCCCCGGCCGAGCACGGTCGAGACGTCCTCATGCAGCAGGCCGGCGTCGAGCAGTTCACGGATCAGGAAGGCGGTGCCGCCCGCCTCCTCGAAACGGTTCACGTCGGCGCTGCCGTTCGGATAGATCCGCGCGAGCAGCGGCACGACGGCCGAGAGGTCGCTGAAATCGTCCCAGTTGAGCACGATCCCGGCGCAGCGGGCGATCGCCACCAGATGCATCGTGTGATTGGTCGAACCGCCGGTCGCGAGCAGCGCCACCACCGCGTTGACGATCGCACGCTCATCGACGATGCGCGCGAGCGGACGATAGCGTTCGCCGAGCGCGGTGCTCTCGGCCGCGCAACTTGCCGCGGCCGCCGTGAGCGCATCGCGCAGCGGCGTGTTCGGCGGCACGAAGGCCGCACCCGGCAGGTGGAGCCCCATCACTTCGAGCAGCAGCTGATTGCTGTTCGCGGTTCCGTAGAACGTGCAGGTGCCGGGCGCGTGGTAGCTCGCCGCCTCCGATTCGAGCAGCTCCTCGCGGCCGACCTTGCCCTCGGCGTACAGCCGGCGTACCTGGGCCTTCTGCTTGTTGGCGATCCCGGAGGGCATCGGCCCGCCGGGAACGAAGATCACCGGCAGGTGGCCGAAGGACAGAGCCCCCATCAGCAGGCCCGGCACGATCTTGTCGCACACGCCGAGACAGAGCGCCGCATCGAACACGTCGTGGGAGAGCGCGATGCCGGTGGCCATCGCGATCACGTCGCGGCTGAACAGCGACAGCTCCATGCCGGCCCGGCCTTGCGTGATGCCGTCGCACATCGCCGGCACGCCCCCGGCGAATTGGGCCACCGCACCGGCCGCGCGCGCGGCCCGCTTGATCAGCGCGGGGAAACGCTCGTAGGGCTGATGGGCGGAGAGCATGTCGTTGTAGGCCGACACGATCGCGAGATTCGGCCAGCGTGCGCCGCGCAAGGCCTGCTTGTCGGTGGCATCGCTGGCGGCGAAGGCATGCGCCAGATTGGTGCACGACACCCGCGTGCGCGCGGCGCCTTCGGCGGCGGCGGTGCGCATTCGCTCCAGATAGTCGGTTCGCGAGGCGCGGCTGCGCTCGCGGACCCGATCGGTCACGTCCCGCAGGCGCGGGTTCAAGGTCTCGTTGCTCATGGTCTGCCGTCATTCTGCCACAACCGCGAGGCTGACCTGCCCGCGCCGCGATGCTAGGCTTCCGCCCCGAGATCGACACATTCATGAGAGACAACCCTTGACTACGACGCTTCCCAGCTTCGACATGCTGCTGTTCGGCGGCACCGGCGACCTCGTCACCCGCAAGCTCCTGCCCGCCCTGTATCGCCGGCACGCGGCCGGACAGCTTTCCGCCGATTCGCGCATCCTCGGCATCGCCCGCTCGACGCTCAGCGTCGAGGAGTACGTTGCGCAGGCCGAACACGCCTGCCGCGACTTCCTCGGTGCCGAATTCGACCCGGCGCAGTGGAGCACGTTCGCCGCCCGCCTCGGCTATGCGCGCGTCGACGCGGATTCCGCCGCCGACTTCGCTCAACTCGCGCAGCTCCTCGCCGGCCGCGAACAGATGGTGCGGGTGTTCTTCTATTCGACCTCCTCGGACCTGTTCGCGCCGATTACCCGCAACCTCGCCTCCGCCGGCGTGGTCACGCCGCAGTCGCGCGTGGTGCTCGAGAAACCGCTCGGCCACGACAGCGAATCGGCCGACGCGATCAACCGCGAGGTCGGCTCGGTCTTCGACGA
>JAGWPY010000097.1 GCA_028870275.1 Gammaproteobacteria bacterium
CTCGATTGGCGGCTTCTCGCGGCGATCGCCTATCAGGAGTCGAAGTGGAACCCCAGCGCCACTTCACCAACCGGGGCCAAGGGCCTCATGCAGCTCACCCATGACACGGCGGTTGCCGCCGCCGTCCACGACCCCGATGATCCGCGGCAGAGCATCTTCGGCGGGGCGCGCTATTTTCGCGAGGTATTGCAGAAGATTCCCTCGCACGTGCCCGAGCCCGACCGCACCTGGTTCGCGCTCGCCGCGTACAACATCGGCTTCGGACACCTCGAGGACGCGCGCGTGCTCGCGCAAAAGGCCGGTCGCAATCCCGATTCCTGGCAGGACGTGCGCGAGTTCCTGCCGCTCCTCGCGCAGCCCAACTGGTACGCGCAGACGCAGAACGGTTACGCACGCGGCTGGGAGCCGGTTCGCTACGTCGACAACGTGCGCGGCTACCGCGACATGCTCGAATGGGCCTGGGGTCCGAGCACGGCTCGCCTGAACTGAAGACCGCGGCCGTTGCCCGCCTGGGCACGCGCGCGCAATCTCATGCCCTGCGGCGAGTCGTGAAGAAATTCTTCAATAGGAGTGAGCACTCCTCCGCGAGCACGCCGCCGAACGCATCCAGTCGATGCGTGAAGCGCGGTTCGCGCGGCAGATCCAGCACGCTGCCGCAGGCTCCGGCCTTGGCGTCCCAGGCCCCGAACACGACCCTCATCACCCGCGCATTGATCAGCGCCCCGGTACACATCGCGCAGGGTTCGAGCGTCACGTAGAGCGTGGCATCCGCGAACCGGTAGTTGCCGAGCCTTCGTCCAGCCTCCCGCAGCGCGATGATCTCCGCGTGCGCGGTCGGATCATTCGCCCCGATCGGCCGGTTCCAGCCCTCGCCGACGATCTCGCCCGCGGATACCACGAGTGCGCCGACCGGCACCTCACCCTCGCGTTCGGCGCGCTGAGCGAGCACGAGCGCGTTTCGCATGTAGAGGGTGTCCGCCCCGCCCATGACTTCAAGAGTCACGGCCGGCGGCTGGTTGCGGCGCGTCGCCGCGGGCCCCGCCGACGTTTGCGCCAACCACCCAGACGGCCGCGCCCATCCACACCTCGCCGTCGCGCAGATGCGCGCCGAGAGCGTTCTTCACCGCATCGGCCACCGCGGGGAGACACTGCGGTTGCTCGCGTAGCTGCGAGCCGAGCGGCCCGAGACGGCAGGCAAGATTGACGGCGGCGTCGAGCGGCGTCCCGCCGATGTCCAGATCCAGTGGCTCGATGCTCACGTCGGCAAACCCGGCACTCTCCAGGATGCCGTGCACGCGCTGGGGATCGGCGAACGCGAAAGGGCCCGGTGCCGTCGGATCGGCGGGCGCGATCGGCGGCAGTAGAGCGCGCGCCGCCTCGAGCGGCACGCGCATCCAGGCGTTCTCGGCCAGCGCCCTCCAACAAACGAAGGCGATACGCCCGTTTGGCTTCAGCGCCCGCCGGATGTTGGCGAACGCGGCGCGCGGATCGGTGAAGAACATCACCCCGAACCGCGAGAACGCCGCATCGAAACACTCCATACCTAGGGCGCCGGTTTGCGCATCGACCTCCCGGAATTCGAGCGGTGCGGAGCGCGCGTCCGAAGGACGTGCTCGGGCCACTTCGAGCATCGGCCGGGAGATGTCCACCGCGACCACCCGGCCCCGCTCACCGACGCGCTCGGCCAGCTCGAGGGAGGTCTGTCCGCACCCGCACCCGACATCGAGGATCCACTCGCCGACGCGCGGATCGAGCCTCGTCAATGCGGCACGACCGAGTGGATCGATCTGTTGATCGAGCTCGCGCTGCAGCCTCGCCCAGGTGAGGCCCGCCACGGCGTTCCAATAGGCCACCTGCTCGCTGTTGTCCGCCGACGTGATCGTGTTCATCTGCCGATGGTAGCGCGCCATCGGTCATGGAGCCATGCCGGGCCCGGGCGAGGCGGCGAATTGACACCCCTGCTCGACCCTGCCAATGTCGGCGGCGCATGATCGCTCGAGGTGGATCGATGTCGGACATCGCGGTGGACGAGAATTTGGTCGAGGCCTTCGAGCGCGACGGCGCGGTGCTGATCCGCGGCCTGTTCGCGCCCTGGGTCGAGTGCTTGCGCGAGGGAGTCGCGCGCAATATGGCCGAGCCGGGTCCCTATGCGGCCGAGAACCTGAAGCCGGGCGAGGCGGGCCGGTTCTTCGACGACTACTGCAACTGGACGCGGATCGGGCAATTCGAGCGGGTGGTCCGTGATCCGCGGGTCGCCGAGGTCGCCGCGACTCTGATGCGCTCTGACAGGGTGCAGATGTTTCACGATCATGTGCTCGTCAAGGAACCGGGGACCACGAAGGCCACTCCCTGGCATCAGGATGCACCGTATTATTTCGTCGACGGCCAGCAGACGATCAGCTTCTGGACTCCGCTCGATCCGGTTCATGAGGCGAGTCTGCGCTGCGTCGCCGGATCTCACCGCTGGCCCAAGCTCGTGCTGCCGACCCGCTGGCTCTCCGAGCAGAGTTTCTATCCGAATGCCGACGACTACCTGCCGGTGCCAGACCCCGACGCGCAAGACATGCGCGTGCTCGAATGGCCGATGGAACCGGGCGATGCCGTGGCCTTCAACTACCGGACTCTGCACGGCGCGCGCGGCAACCAGACGACGAAACGTCGGCGCGCGTTCTCGCTGCGCCTGATCGGCGACGACGCGGTCTATGTCGAGCGCCCGGGCCGTACCTCGCCGCCCTACCCCGGCCACGGCATGCGTGCGGGAGAGCGGCTCCGTGAGGACTGGTTCCCGTATCTGCGCAGTTGAGGCTGCGCACGCCGCAAGGTGTGTCCCGCGGACGCCGAGAGGTGCGTCCCGCCGGCGCCGCAGCAGCCCTGCAACTGCGGCCTCAGGCGCTTGCGGTCGCTTCGGCGCGGATTACGGGAAGACTGCGCGGATGTGTGCGGCGGACGTAATCGATGAACTGTTCGCGGATCTGGCAGCGCAGGTCCCAGGATTTGGATGAATCGGCGGCGGTCGCGAGTACGCGCAGCTGCATCGCGCGATCGTTCGCGTCCGTGACCTGCAGGTTCCAGAACCTCCCGTCCCAGAGCGGATTGCCTTCGATGATTTCCTTGAGCGCCTCCCGGCCCCGTTCCACGGGAAACGAATAGTCGACCCACACCATGACCGAGCCGAGCAGTTGCGAGGTGTTTCGAGTCCAGTTCTGGAACGGCTTCTCGATGAAATACCCGAGCGGCACGACCAGACGGCGATCGTCCCAGATGCGGACGACCACATAGCTCAAAGTGATCTCTTCGATTCGCCCCCATTCGCCCTCCACGATCACGACGTCGTCCTGACGCATCGGTTGCGTCAACGCGATCTGGATCCCGGCGAACAGGTTGGCGAGGGTCTTTTGCGCCGCGATGCCGGCGACGATGCCGACGATCCCGGCGGATGCGAGCAGACTCGTGCCCAGGTGCCGCACCACCGAGAACAGCATCAGGATCGAGGCGGCCGCGATGACGCCGATCGTGACCCGGATCATCCGGCCGATCACGTGTACGTTGGTGTAGACCTTGCGCGCCTGAAGGTTGTCCTTCGCACCGAGGTCGAATCGCGCCAGAAGGACTTTCTCGAAGATCCCGACGCTCTCGAACAGCACCAGGGCGAACGCCACGATCATGATCGCACTGGTCGCCTTGGCCACGAAGCCGGAGAACCTCGCCGGCAGACCGAGAATCTGCAGAGCGACGATGACGCCGACCGCCGGGATCAGGATGCGCAGGCCGCGACCGAGCAGCGAGGCGATGATGTCGTCGAACCGGTTCGCGGTCTTGGACGCCCAGGCCTGGAGCCGCCGATCGACGATGCGAGTGCCGCCCTGCAACCCCCAGAGGAGCGCCCCCACCAGACCGAGACCGAGCAAGCGGTTGACCAGCGCCGCAACGAACGGCGGTACGCTGGCGGTGCCCTGGCCAAACAAAGCAAGCAGAGCGAGAGATCCCCCGACGATCCAGATCGCGAGAAACAGCGGTCGGCGTATGATCCTCGACAGATGCCAACGGGTCGCCCGATCGCGCCTGCTGCGCAGCGCAAAAGCGGCGATCGCCGAAGCGACGATCGTTGCCAGGACGAAGAATGCCGCCACGCCGGCGTCCGCCTCGGTCAGCGAGCCAAGCAGCGGGCGATCCGCATCCAAACCGATCAGTGTCGTGACCCAGTCACGGACGGCGACGCCCAGCACGGAGGGAAGTCCCGCGATGGCGCCGGTACCCAGAAATGCGGGAGATGCATTCATGCTCGCTCCTCATAGGTGCGGAGAAGACGCGACATGGCGCCAATACGGCCGCTCGGACGAGGCTGCGCGGGGCAGTGGTCCAAGCGACTACGATGAGAGAGGCCGGCGGCAATGACTGCGGTCGGCGGATCGAGTTTCTACCTTAGCGAAGTCCGGGCGCCGCGGTCAAACCCGCGAGACGATCGCATCCCATAGATCCGCGGCGAGCCCGCGAATCGCCAGCCTCTTGTAGGGCATGGACAAGCGAGTCGGAATGCTCCGCTCCACCAGGTCCATGCATTGATCGACGAATTCCGGGGGACAGGGACGGCGCAACGACTGGCCACTCAGGCTGTCGGCGATGAGGCGCGCGCGGAAGGACGATGGGGCGAGAGACCCAAAGGCAAGCCGCGCCTTTCCGATCGTCGCAGTGGGCCCGTTCCGGGAAACGACCAGTGCCGCGTTGAGTCGCGCGACCGCGACCGACGTGCGTACGCCGATCTTGACGAAGGCACTGCGATCCTCGCGTTCAAGGACCGGGATGACGAACTCGACGATCGCCTCGTCGTGCCGTAGAGCGCTACCTCCGTCCGTACGCAGCAGCGCTTCGACGGGACGTTCCGACGGAACCCCATCCACGCCCAGCACCCGGGCCCGCGCCTCCAATGCCACCAGAGCCGTGACCAGATCCGCGCAAGGCGAGGCGTTGGCGACATTC
>JAGWPY010000098.1 GCA_028870275.1 Gammaproteobacteria bacterium
CAGATCGTCGACGACGACCTGGTGACCGCCAGCAACCTGCAACGCCAGATCCTGCACAGTACGGCGCGGATCGGTGTGCCGAAAGCCGACAGCGCCGCGCTCGCAATCGCTGCGCTCAATCCGGACGTTCGACTGCGACTGCATCGTGCGCGGCTGTGCGCGCAGAACGCGATCGAATTGCTGTCCGACTGCGACGTCGTGGTCGATGGAAGCGACAACTTTGCGACCCGTTATGTGGTGAACGATGCCGCCTTGCGGCTCGACAAGCCCGTGGTATCCGGCGCGGTGCTCCGATACGAGGCGCAGATCGCCGTGTTCGGCGGCGCCCCCTGTTATCGCTGCCTGTTTCCAAGCGCCCCCCCGGCGGAATTCTCGCCGTCATGCGTCGAGGCCGGCGTACTCGGGGTCGTTCCAGGCCTCATCGGCGTGTTGCAGGCCACGGAAGCACTGAAGCTGATCCTGAGGATCGGCGCGCCGTCATTCGGCAGGCTGATCACCTACGATGCACTGACCTTGCGGTTCTCCGAACTCACGGTCAAGGCCGACCCCGCATGCCCGTCCTGTGCTCCGCATGTCGATCGATCCCGCCTGGTGATCCGCGACGACCCACCGCAATTCGCCTCCTGCCCCACGTACCCATGAGGATTCAATGATCCAATTCCGCGATCGCATGGCGCGCGGCGCGAGCCGCACGGGATGGCTGGACAGTCGTCATACGTTTTCGTTCGGCGGCTACCGCGATCCTCTGCACATGGGCTTTCGCAGTCTGCGGGTGCTCAACGAAGACCGCGTCATACCCGGTGCCGGCTTTTCGCCGCACAGCCACCGCGACATGGACATCGTGTCGATCGTTCTGGACGGGGTTCTCGAGCACCGCGACGACCTGGGTCATGGCACGCAGATCCGCCCCGGCGACCTGCAGCGCATGAGCGCCGGAACCGGGATCACGCACAGTGAATTCAATCCGTCGACGACTCAGCCGGTGCACTTCCTGCAGATCTGGATCGTTCCCGACCGCATGAACCTGCCGCCGAGTTACGAACAGAAGACGTTCACCCCGGAGCGGGATGCGGGAACATTGATGCTCGTGGCCTCACCCGATGGCCGCGCAGGCTCGCTCACCGTGCATCAGAACGCGCTGCTCTATCGTGGCCACCTTCGATCGGGGCAACGGTGCTCGCATGCGATCGGGGATGATCGGGGCGCTTGGCTTCAAGTGCTCGGAGGCATCGTCTCGCTGAACGGCGTCGAAATGCGCGAGGGCGACGGCGCCGCGCTCGTAGAGGAGCGGATGATCGACATCGGCGCCGAGACCGATGCCGATGTCCTGTTGTTCGACCTGGGATGAAGGAAATGCGGTCCGAGCGGGGCTGGATCTATGGGCCCCGCTCGAACGGCTCGATCATCGATTCCTGGGTGCGGACTCAATACGGCGCGGCGCCCGCGGGTTTGGACCCGTGGCGGTCGATCTGGTCCTGATAGCGCCGAGCGAGCGCGGGATTGTCGACCGCCGCGACCGCGTGAGCCAATGCTTCGGCCTCGCAGCGCCGCGCTTCCACCCTCGCGGACAGCGACCCGATCTGCCCGACACCGCAGACACTACGCGCTGCGGATGCGATTCGGTCGTAGAGGAGATCGACGCCGGCGCGGCTGTCGAGATTGAGATCCCCATACCGCACGACGGCGTGCTCCACGTGATAACCCGTCACGGCTTCCGCGTGACCTCGGTTAGCGATGAATCCCACGCCCAACACTCCGATGACCACCGGGATCATCCGACGCACGCCCCGTCCGAATACACGGTTCTTCATGTCCATGATTGCCTCCGATATCCGATTTGACCTTGGTTCGTTTTCTCGCCGCTCATGGAGCATTACCCGGCAGACGGCCAATAGTTGCAGGATCGTTCGTCGACGCAGAGGGGTTCGACACGCCAATTCGGCACAACCGGGCGGGCGATGGTACATTGCCCTGGAAACGTCCCGCAGCGGACGCGCCGGAATCACCGATCATGCGAGTGTCGACCCGGACATCGGGCAGTGCACTGCGGGCCGTGCCATTGGGGGAGGACCGTCCACGGATGGACCGTCGGTGGCGGTCGGCCTGGCTCGCGATCGTGCTCTCGATCCCGGCGATGCTCGCCCATGCCGCGACGGTCAGCGTGAACGATGCCAATACGACGTGGTTTCGGATCGCGGTCGCCGGCGCCCCGAACGCACCGATTCCGCGTGTTCTGGCGATCACTCTGCCCCGAGACGCCCGGGTAGAGGTCTACCGCCGGAGGGATCGCCAGGCGACGCCACTCGAGCGCGCGGCAACGCTTCCGGCGTTCCGCGACACGCACGAAGACCTGTGGTTGTTGCCGTCCTCCACGGAAGCATCGCAGACGGTCTATGCGCGCGTGACCGTGCGTGGCTCCGACAGGACGCCACCTCGCTTCGTCACGACGACTCTGTCCGAGGCGCTCGCCCGGGGCGAACGGCACGAACGTATGGTCGCCCTCGCGGTCGGAGCGCTGCTCGCGCTCGCGCTCGCCGCCCTTTCGATATGGTTCGTGCTCGAGGACCTGCTGTATCTGTTGTACGCAGCGTTGATCTTCATGCAGGCGCTCTACGTGCTGTTCCTGTCCGGGCAGGGCTTTCACTGGCCATTCCTGGGCTGGACCGAGGTTCTCGGACCATTTGCCTGGAACGTGCCTGTGGCGCTGAGCGGTGCGTTCGGTTGCCTGTTCGCGCGTGAAATCGCCGACCTGCGGCACTTCTCCCCACGCATCTACGCGGTGTTCGGTGCGCTCGCCTGGACGTACCTGATGATCGCGTTCGCGAATGCCGCCGATCTCGTCGGACTCGGTGCCTGGGTGCACGCGATCGGTAACCTGCTGTTCCTCGGAACGGCGCTGTTCACGGTCGTGGTGGCCTACCTCGCCTGGCGGGCCGGCAATCGCGCGGCCGGCTGGTTCCTGCTCGCATGGGGCCTGCTCGAAGGCGTGACCATGACCGCGGCCATCCGATTTCTGGTGACCGAGTCGGTCGAGGGCAATGCCGGACTCTATTATGCCGCTCTGCCGCTCGCGATGGTGGCTGCGGCCGTTCTGATCGCACTCGGCGTCGCCGACCGAATCCGGCAACAGAGGTTGAGACTGACCGAGGCCGAACGCAAGGCTCAGATCGATCCGCTGACCGGCGTACTGAATCGAAGATCCCTGATCGAACGGCTCGAATTCCACAGCGGACGCGCCAAGAATAGAAACCTGCCCCTGTCTTTGCTGTTCATTGATCTGGACCACTTCAAGGAAATCAACGACACGCACGGACATGCCGCGGGCGATGCATGTTTGCGCGCCGTGGTCGGTCCGATCCAGACGGAGTTGCGTCATACGGACGTGATCGGCCGTTACGGCGGCGAGGAATTCGTGGTGATTCTGAGCGCCGCGGACGAAGCCGCCGCGACCGCGATCGCTGAACGGATTCGCGAACGGGTTGCAAGGCTCGCAGTGGAGGGCTACGGACCCACGATCGGTCTGACCTGCAGTATCGGTGTCGCTTCGAGCGAAGCGCTTGGACTATGGGGCGAAACGCTGCTCTCGCGAGCCGACGCGGCGGTTTACGACGCGAAGCGGTCGGGTCGAAACCGGGTGCGCAACGCCGCGGCGGCGGGCTTGGCCATCGCCTAGATCGACGGGTGGATTGATCGGGAGTTCTTCGATGAAGAAGTTCAAACACGAGGCGGAATTGTTCAAAGCCGCATTGCGGGCCGGCGTCGAATACGCGGAAAGCCGCAAGGCGGTGGAATTCGAGGCGCACGACTCGGCAAGCGACAAGGCGTTGTACGTCTACCGTTTGCTCGTGCACGACAAGGCGATCGCGCCGATGCCGGAGGAACAGGTGAGTGAGAAGTCCGTGCGTCATCGCCTGGCCGCCTGGTACGCGAACCAGCTTCCGGACGGAGATCCACTGAAGGAATAGCGGTCCTCAGTTGACATGCCGAGGAGATTCATGAGCCAAGGGAAAGCGTACGACGGCGCCTTGATCCGGTCCCTCGGTCCGTGGCAGGCGACCGGCGTGCTCGTCAGCACCCTGATCGGTACCGGGGTATTCCTGGTGGCCGCGCCCATGGCGCGCGCAGCGGGATCGGTGCATGGGGTGATGGTGGCCTGGTTGATCGGTACCGTGATCGCCTTCGCCGGAATGTCGTGTTTCGCCGAACTCGGCGCCGCCATGCCGATGGCCGGGGGATTGTTCACCTATCTCACGCGCGGACTCGGCCCGATCTGGGGATTTCTCTTCGGCTGGGCGGATGCCTGGCTCATCAGCCCCGCCGGATCCGCGACGCTCGCCGCCGGCTTCATGCGCTTCGCGGGCTTTCTGCTGCCGGGACTCGGTCGCAGCGCGATCTCGTTCACGATCGGGCACCACCTCTGGGTGCTGCCGACGACCCAACCGCTGGCAGCCTCCGTGATCCTGGTGCTGACGGCGCTCAACACCCTGCGCATCGACGTGGGCGGCGGTATACAGCTCGTGCTCGGCGGACTGAAAGTCGCCGCCATCGGCGTCATCATCGTGGCGGGCGAATTTCTCGCAAGGGGCGCGACGGGCTCACCTGGACCCGCCGACACTGCGGGCGGCACTGGACCCGCGTTCCTGTCGTTCGCCGCACTGATCCCGGTGATGTGGGCGTACAACGGCTTTCAGATGCTCGGCAACCTGGGAGCGGAGATCCGCGACCCGGAGAGGAACATTCCACGCGCACTCGTGCGAGGCACCTTGATCGTCAGCGCGCTCTATTGCCTGGTGAACCTGGCCTATTTTCACGTATTGAGCTTTTCCGCGGTGGCGCATTCGCAAGCCGTGGCCTCGGATGCCATGCGCGCCACTCTCGGCGCCGAAGGCGCGAACTGGCTGACCCTGGCAATGTGCATGTCCGCGCTGGCCTCGCTGCACGCGGTTTTGATGGAGGGCGCCCGTGTGCCCTACGCCATGTCCAGGAACGGGCTTTTCTTCTCCTTCGCGGGCATCGTGCAAGCGCGATCTCGCAGTCCCGTCGGCGCGCTGCTGTTCGAGGGGACTCTCGGTTCAGTGATCGCCCTGACAGGCACCTTCGAGCAATTGTTCACGTTCTACGTGTCGATGATGTGGAGTTTCACGGCACTGGGGGCGCTCGCGGTCATGCGTCTGCGCACCACGGCTCCGGAGCTTCCGCGGCCGTACCGGGTATGGGGATATCCGATCACCCCCTGGCTGTTCATCCTCGCCAGTATGGCTTTGACCGTGAGCTTGTGGATCTCCCAGCCATGGCGATCGGCGCTCGGCCTCGCGGTGACTCTCGCGGGCCTGCCGTTCTACTTCAAGTTTCGGGCACGCAGACCCAGCCTTCCATGAGGCGTCGCGCCGAGCGGCTCACGATCACCTTTCGGATCGTCCAACGCCCATCCCGGTGCTCGGCGACCGCACCGGTCGTGAGGGTTCCGGAAGGATGCCCGAACCGGAGGGTGCCCTCGGCGCAGCGGCGCGCAACGCGATGGACGATCGTTCCGGGGATCGCCGCGGCCGCGGCAAGGGCGACGGCACCGGTGCCGGTCATTGCATGATGGAGTTGCCCCATGGAAAAGATCCGGGCGAGAAGATCGATGGCGGTCGCCTCGATGCACCGACCATCCGAGGCGGTATACCGCGAGGGCCTGGCGACGACCGCCACCTTGGGAGTGTGCGGCCGCTTTGCGGTCGCTTCTTCCGGAGTCGCAGCGAGGCCCATGGCCACGGCACCGATCGAGCGTACCGCCTCGACGAGATCGAACAGATCGCTCCGCCCGGCGAGGTCCCGTTGGAGCTCGGTCCCTGCGAGTCCCAGCGCGAAGGCATCGACGAAGATGGTCGGATTACCCGCGTTGATCAGAGTGGCCTCGATGCTGCCGTGACCCGGCACCTCGAGCCGGTCGATGGCCTGCCCGGTCGGGAACGTGGCCCCGGCGCCAGCGCCGGCACCGGACTCGCCGTCCTCACCCGCCGGATCGAGGAATTCCAGTTTCACCTCGGCCGCCGGGAATGCGACACCATCGAGCCGGAATTCGCCGCCTTCCTCTACCTCGCCGCGGCACATGGGCACATGGGCGACGATCTTCCTGGCGATGTTGGCCTGCCAGATACGCACCGTCGCCACCCCCTCGGTTGGAGCCGCCAGAAGGCCGGCGCCGATGGCGAAAGGTCCGACCGCGCCCGTCAGGTTGCCGCAGTTACCGGACCAGTCGATCATGGGCGCATCGATCGCCACCTGACCGAATAGATAGTCGACTTCGCAGTCGGCGCGTGCCGACCGCGAGATGATCGCCACCTTGCTGGTGCTCGAGGTGGCGCCGCCGAGCCCGTCGATCTGTTTGCCAAACGGATCGGGACTACCGATGGCTCGCAGCAGGAGCCGATCACGCTGCGCCGGATCCGAGGGAAGATCCTCGGCCAGGAAGAACAGGCCCTTGCTGGTACCGCCCCGCATGTAGACGGCGGGAATGCGCCGCTGCTTCACGGCCGCCTCACGCCGGGGAAGCCGACGAAACTGCCCGCGCGGCGACGGATTTCACCAGGGTATTGAGTGCCGATCCGGCCCGGAACCAGGCGAGCTGGCGCTCGTTGTAGGAATGCTTCAATCGCAAACGCTCCTCGGTGCCGTCGGAGTGTAGCAGGCGGCACTGAACGGGCCTGCCGGCGGCAAGCTCGCGCAGCGCCAGCAGACTCAGGCGGTCATTCGCCCGAATCCGCTCGTAGTCGGCCGGATCGACGAAGGTGAGCGCGAGGAGCCCCTGCTTCTTGAGGTTCGATTCGTGGATGCGGGCGAAACTGCGCGCAATGACTGCCGCTCCGCCCAGCAGACGCGGCGACAGGGCGGCGTGCTCCCGACTGCTTCCTTCGCCGTAGTTCTCATCGCCGACGATGACCCAGCGAAGGCCGCGTCCGCGGTAGTCGCGGGCGACCTCCGCAATCGGCCGGCCAGAGGCGCCAGTCACGACGTTTCCGGTCTTGCCAATCTCGTCCGTCGCGGCGTTGGTCGCCCCCATCAGCAGGTTCTCGCTGAACCGCTCGAGGTGGCCACGGTAACGCAGCCATAGGCCGGTGGGGGAGATGTGGTCGGTGGTGGTCTTGCCGCGAGTCTTGATGAGCACGGGCATGTCGAGAAAGTCCTCACCGTTCCAGGCGGCCCAGGGTTCGAGCCGCTGCAAGCGTTCGCTGGCCGGATCGACGGTGAGCTCGAGGTCGGCCCCGCTCGGCGGCGGAGCCGTGTAGTGTTCACGCCGGCTCTCGAACGCGCGGGCGGGCACTTCCGGCGCGGGCTTGGGCGGCACGAGCCTGAAGACTTCGCCGTTGCGCCCCTTGAGCGAGTCTCTGGCGGGATTGAAATCGAGTCTGCCGGCGAGGGCGAGCGCCGTGACGATCTCGGGGCTGGCGATGAAATTCATCGTCGAACGCAAGCCGTCGTTGCGACCCGCGAAATTCCGGTTGTAGGAGGTCACGATGACGTTGGGCGTATCGTCGGAAACATCGGTACGGCGCCATTGGCCGACGCAGGGTCCGCAGGCATTGGCGAGCACCTGTGCGCCGAGGTCCTGCAGGCACCGCAGTTGGCCGTCGCGTTCGAGGGTCGAACGAACCTGCTCCGAGCCCGGGGTAACGAGGTAGGGAATTGCCGCCTTGATTCCATGATCGAGCGCCTGGCTGGCGACGTCCGCCGCGCGGCTCATGTCCTCGTACGAGGAATTCGTGCAGCTGCCGATCAACGCGACCGAGATGTTCGCAGGGATTCCGGGCGCGGATTTGCCGACTTCGGCTGCGAGCTGGGAGAGAGGGCGTACCCGATCAGGCGAATAGGGACCGGCGATATGCGGCTCGAGGGTCGACAGGTCCAGCCGAAGAACGCGATCGTAGTGCTCCTCGGGCACCCTCTCGGTCTCGGGATCGGGCTCGAGGAGGTGGCGATAGCGTTCGATGAACGGGGCGAGATCCGCGCGCTGGGTCGCCCGCAGATAGGTGGCCATGCGCTCATCGGCGGGGAACATCGACGTGGTAGCGCCGATCTCGGCGCCCATGTTGGCGATCGTCGCCTTGCCGGTCGCGCTCAGGGTTCGTGCACCGGGCCCGATGTACTCGACGATCGCATTGGTGGCGCCGGACACCGTCAGCAGTCCCGCGACGCTCAGGATGATGTCCTTCGGCGCCGTCCATCCGTCGAGCCGGCCAGTCAAATACACCGCTATGCGCCTCGGGTAAAGCAGTTCCCAGGGAAGACCCGCGGCGGCTTCCACCGCGTCCGCGCCGCCGACGCCCACCGCGCATGCGCCCAGGCCGCCAGCGTTCGGCGTATGGGAGTCGGTGCCGATGATGAGCGCGCCGGGAAATGCGTAATTCTCGAGGACCACCTGGTGCATGATTCCGGCGCCGGGTCCCCAGAAGCCCGCGTGATACTTGGCCGCCGCACGACGCAGGAATTCATAGACCTCGGCGTTTTCGCCGAGCGAGGCCTCGAGATCCTCGCGCGCCGCCTGGCGTGCCTGGATGAGGTGATCGCAGTGAATGCTGGTCGGTACGGCGACGCGATCGCGCCCGCTCTGCATGAACTGCAGGACGCCGGTCTGCCCGAGGAGATCCTGGAAGACGACCCGATCGGGGCGCAGCAGCAGATAACTCTCCCCCGGCACGAGTTCCTGCCCCTGCGGATCGTCGAGGTGGCCGAGCAGCACTTTCTCGGCGAGCGTGAGCGGACGGCGCAACCGGCGGCGCACCACGGCGAGCCGGCGCTCCATGGCCTGATAGATACCCTCCGCCATCTCGGATGTCGCTTCGATATTCGTCATGGACTTCTCCCGCGGTTTCACTGCGCCGCAGTTTGCTCCCGCGATGAGTGCTACGCATAATGCATTTATCGTGCGAATTGATGCATACGACACATCAATAAAAAGCGATCCGGAAGGGTACGGGAGGGACACATGAAGATCGATACCCTGGGCGTCCAGGCATTCATCGCCATCGCGACGCAACGCAACTTCCGGCGCGCCGCAGCGGGTCTGCACATCACGCAGACGGCCCTGTCCCGACGATTGCAGGCTCTGGAGGAGTATCTCGGCACGAAGCTCATCGCACGCACGACGCGTTCGGTGGAGCTCACGCGCCCGGGGGCCGATTTCCTGCCGCGCGCGCAACGTCTGCTCACCGAACTCGAAACGGCGCTCCTCGACATCCGCGAGACCGGCAAGGCGCGGCGTGGCTCCGTCACGATCGCCTGCGTGCCGTCCATCGGGGCGAGATACCTGCCGCACGTCATTCGTCAGTATGCCGCGGCGTATCCGGACAACCGGATCACGATCCACGATCATTCGTCCTTCGGCGTCGCCGAGGCGGTGCTGCGCCGCGAAGCGGAATTCGGCATCAACGTGACCGGATCGCACGACGCCGGGCTCGAGAGCGTACCTCTCGTTCGAGACCGCTTCGTGCTCGTTTGCCGTGACGATCACCCCTTGGCCACGCGCAGGAAGGTTTCCTGGGCGCAACTCGAACCACATCTGCTCATCTTCCCCGGAAACTTGAGCGCGAATCGGCCAGTGCTCGATCTGGCTCTGACCGCCGAGCGCCTACGCCTTCGCACCTTCTACGAGGTGCAACACAGCGCCACCGCATTGGGTCTGGTCGTTGAGGGAGTGGGCGCCGCGGTGGTTCCCGGTCTCGTGGTGCAGGAACAAGCCTATCCGCGCCTACGGGTCATTCCGCTCGTCGAGCCGAGCACGGCCCGATCGCTCGTGCTCATCGCGCCGCGCAACGCGCATCTGTCACCCGCTGCACGCGCCTTGTATGAGCTGCTGGTTCGTCACGCGCGCGCGCAGGGATGACCCGACGGTCGACCGTGACCTCGGGATCACCGTCCCCCCTGCGCCCCGCGCCCTGCGCCCTGCGCCCTGCGCCGTCGCCGTTCGCGGCGTTGGAAACCGATCGGCCATCATTCTATGATCGGTCCTTCTTGCGCAATCGCCGAAACCGACCGGAGATCCGCCGATGAACCGAGCCGCCGTCTCGCCGACCCGCCTTGCTCTCCTCGTCACCTCGGCCGCCGCGTTGTGCTGGGGCGCCCTGTACGCACCCAGGGCGGGAGCCGCACCGCCGGCGTTCCGGGCGCTGACCGGCAAGCTCGCATGGCGCAATATCGGCCCGTACATCGGCGGACGCGTCGTCGCAGTCGCGGGCGTCGCGAAAGACCGCAATCTCGCCTACATGGGCGCGGTCGATGGCGGGGTCTGGAAGAGCACCGACGCCGGCACCCGCTGGACCAACATCACCGACGGCAGGCTCCCGTCCTCGAGCGACAGCATCGGAGCGATCGCCGTGTCCGCCTCGGACCCCAAAGTCCTGTACGTCGGCACCGGCGAGAGCGACATTCGCGGAGATATGATCACGGGCGACGGCGTATTCAAATCGACCGACGGCGGATCGACCTGGAGTCATGCCGGACTTGCCGACACCCACACGATCGGCGCGATCGTCATCGATCCGCGCGACCCGAACGTCGTCTATGCGGCTTCCATGGGCCATGTCTTCAAGTCGAATCCCGAACGCGGCGTATTCAAGTCGACCGACGGCGGGAAGTCCTGGAGCAAAGTGCTGTACGTCGACGATCGTACCGGAGCCATCGACCTGGTCATGGACCCGGGTCATCCCGGCACTCTGTACGCTGCGATGTGGCAGGCCTACCGGACACCGTGGCACCTCGAGGACGGCGGCCCCGGGAGCGGCCTCTACAAGAGCACCGATGGAGGCGCGCACTGGACCGAGATCTCACGCAACTCCGGCTACCCGCACGGCGTCCTTGGGCGTATCGGGGTGAGCGTCGCGGCCAGCGATCCACGCATCGTGTACAGCATCGTTCAAGCCCGGGGCGGCGGCGTATTCCGATCCGAGGATGGCGGTGAGCATTGGAAGCGCGTGAACGCGAACTGGAGCCTGCGTCAGCGGGCTTTCTACTACATGAGCATCTACGCCGATCCGACCGATCCCGACACCGTCTATGTGCCGAACGTCGACGCGCTTTGGGTCTCGCACGACGGCGGCAGGAACTTCGCCAAGCTCCATACCCCGCACGGCGACAACCACATCGTGTGGATCAATCCCGCGGATCCACGGACTCTGATCGAGGGGAACGATGGTGGCGCCACGATCTCGATCGATGGCGGCAAGACCTGGAGCAGCGAGCACAATCAACCGACCGGACAGTTCTATCACGTCGCGGTCGACGGCGAATTTCCCTATCACGTCTACGGCGCACAACAGGACGAGGGCGCCTTCGAGGGACCGAGCGCGAGTCCCGGCGGCGCGATTCCGCTGAGCGCCTGGCATCGCGTGGCCTATGGCGAGAGCACCTTCGTCGCTCCGCAGCCCGGCCACGCGGACACGACGTTCGGCAGTGGTTACTACAGCATCTTCCTGCGCTACGACATGGCCACCGGCGAATATCGTGACGTGAGTCCCTGGCCCGATTACCAGGAAGGTGCCTCGGCAGGCGAGCTCAAATTCCGCTTCGGCTGGACGCATCCGATCGTGTATGAGCCGGACGACCCGCGGACGCTCCTGATCGCCTCGCAGTACGTGTTGAAGAGCTCGGACGGTGGCCGCACCTGGACCCGGATCAGCCCGGATCTGACACGCAACGATCCGGCGACCGAACGACCGAGCGGTGGCCCCGTCGATCTGGATCAGTCGGGCGCCGAGCTCTTTCCGGACATCGCGGCGCTCGCCTCCTCCCCGTTGGATTCGCGGGTGATCTGGGCCGGCTCCGCCGACGGCCTCGTGCATCTGACCACCGACGGGGGCGCGCACTGGCAGTCGGTGACTCCGCCCGACCTGCCCCAGTCGGCCGAGATCAGCTCGATCGAAGCCTCGCACGACGCCCCCGGTACCGCGTACCTGACGGCATCGCGTTACATGTGGGACGACTTCCATCCCTACGTGTTCCAGACGACCGACTACGGACAGCATTGGACCAGGATCACAGACGGGCTGGCCGACACGGACTACGCCTTCGTCGTTCGCCAGGACCCGGATGTCCCGCAGCTGCTAGTCCTCGGTACCAAGAACTCCGTCTACGCGAGCCTGGACGGCGGCGCGCATTGGCAGTCGCTTCGCTTGAATCTGCCCCACGTCCAGGTCCGCGACCTCACCGTCGATCCGCGCCAGGGCGAGATCGTGATCGCGACTCACGGCCGCGCGTTCTGGATCCTCGATGACTTGTCCTTGATCGAGCAGCTCGCGCGTCAGAGCGACCCGAGCTCCTCCGGCGTCCGGGTCTTCGCTCCGCAAACCGCCTGGCTCAGCCACGCCTACGGCGTGAGTCCGATGTACCGGTTCATGAGCGCGGCCGGCAGGAATCCACCATTCGGCGCGACCGTCTACTTCGACGTGCCGAAGAGCTACGATGGTAAGCAGGCGGCGAGCCTGACGTTCAGCGATTCGGCCGGTCACGTCGTCCGTCGGTACGACCTGCACATCAAAGTCGATCAGGCCAAGCCGAGCGCCGCCCAACGGGACAACATGACGCCGACCGAGAGGAAACGGGCTGCGCTCGACAAGCTCACCGCGATCCTGCCGGGCATGAATCGCCTGGTATGGAACCTGCGTTACGGGGACGCGACCGAAGTCGCGGGATTCGAGCCGCCGATCGCGGCAGGCGGACTGCCCGACGAGGTATCAGGTCCGCTGGTGGCGCCCGGGCGTTACACGGTGACCTTCGACTACGATGGTCACTCCAGCACCCGGGCGTTCCGGGTCGCACTCGATCCGAGACTGCATCCGCCGGCGCGCGCGCTCGAGAATCGCCTGGCGCTCGAACTGCGGATCCATGATGCACTCGATGCGCTCGACCGGACGCTGAATCGGGCGATCGACCTGCGCACGCGCCTGAATTCGGCCGTGACCGCCCATCATCTGCGCGCCTCCCGTGCGCGCCCGGCGATCACGGAACTCGACCATGCGATCGACGGACTCGTGCAACTGCGTATCCAGTCGAGCGAAGGCAGCCTGCTGCACGAGACGCGGCTGCGCAGTCACCTCGCTTATCTGGCGGCGGACATCGAGCTTGCCTATTCCAGACCCACACCGGCCCAGTACGCGGTTTTCGACACATTGAATCGCCGCGCGACCGAGGGAGAGCGGCAGCTGAACGCAGCGATCGCCGTCGGCGATCGGCTCCTGTGAAAAACATCGATCCTCGATCGCGGCCAGGCCGGGAGGTGAATGTGTCGACTCGAAGGAAATGCTTCAAAATGGGTGCGTTGTTCGTCGCTGCCCTGCTTGCCGGTCAGGCGACCTGCACGGCCGCGGGTCGAACGACGCTGCACTGGTACGGCCAATCGGCCTGGAAGATCCAGACGCCCTCCGGCGGCGTGATCCTGATCGATCCGTGGCTGACGGTTCCGACCAATCCGGACCGTCACTCGATCGATGAACTCTCTCGGGTCGACTACATTCTGATCACGCATGGCCATGGCGACCACGTCGGCGATGCGGTCGATATCGCCAAAAAGACCGGCGCGACACTGGTCGCTCCCTACGGCCTCATGATCAATATGGTCTCGATGCTCGGCTATCCGGCGAAGCAGGCAACGATGGCGACCGGCGGCAACGTCGGCGGCACGATCGACCTGCCGAAGGTCGGCGCGCACATACTGATCGTCAATGCGATCCACGGCTCGGAGTTGACGGCCCCGACGATCGCGTCGCCCGCGTCGGGCCATCCGGCGGCGGTGACGAGCGGCAATCCGGTCGGCTACGTGATCAAGATCGACGGGGGCCCCACGATCTACGACACCGGCGACACCGACGTGTTCGAAGACATGAAGCTGATCCCGATGTTCCAGCACGTCGATTTGATGCTGGCCTGCATCGGCGATCACTTCACGATGGGGCCCTCGCGGGCGGCACTCGCGGTCCAATGGGTCAATCCGACGCACGTCATCCCGATGCATTACGGCACCTTCTCTCTATTGACGGGCACGCGCGCCGCGTTCCGCGAGGCTCTCGTGAAGCGAGGAATCGGCGACAAGTTGATCGTCATGAAACCCGGGGAAGATCGCAGCTTCTGAGGGGCGGCCTATGCACGACTCCATCGGCGGATTCATCTGGTACGAGCTGATGACGAGCGACGCCGACGCGGCGGCCCGCTTCTATGGACGCGTGATCGGCTGGACGATCGGACCGGCCGCGAAAGCCGCCGCCGGTACCGCCGATTATCGGATGATCGAGCGAGCGGACGGCGGTTTTGCCGGCGGCGTTCTGCAACTCACGTCCGACATGGTAAGCCAAGGCGCACACCCGACCTGGCTGGGATACCTTTGCGTCGCCGATGTCGACGACTCGGTCCGCGCGATCGTGGCGGACGGCGGGCGCGTACTGATGCCGCGGACCGATCTGCCGGTCGGCGCGATCGCGATGGTGACGGATCCCCTGGGCCAGCCGTTCTACGTGATGGCGCCGATTCCACCTGCCGGCAAACCGGAGGCGAAGAGCGACGTATTCGATCCGACCGCGGCGCAACGCGTGCGCTGGAACGAGCTTGCCAGCCCGGATCTCGCACGCGCCAAGTCCTTCTACGCGAAGCACTTCGGGTTCGCGTTCAACGAGAGCATGCCCATGGGCGCCGCCGGCGATTACTGCTTCATCGATCTTGGCGGCCAACGCTTGGGCGCGATCATGCAAAGGAGCGCGGACGCGCCCGTCGGATCCTGGCTGTTCTACTTTGGCGTCGCCTCGATCCGGGCGGCGCATGCCGCGATCGAGGCCGGCGGCGGCCGCGTCGTGAACGGTCCGCACGAGGTCCCCGG
>JAGWPY010000010.1 GCA_028870275.1 Gammaproteobacteria bacterium
GCACGCCACCGACAAGCGCAAGGCCGTGCGGGAGATCATCGAGATGAAGCATGCCCGAGCATTTCTCGCCAAGAGCGGTTGGCATCCCGGCATTCGGCTCTAGTGATTGGTATCATTTAACATAATATACATTATGCGCCACTAGAGGCGGCTCCGAGAATCGCCTACCGCGTCGCCTCCGCGGCGACGATGATCTTTTGACCGCCGCTCAAGGTTACGGTGTATGCCAGGTCCAGCACGCTGGGAATCCCGGATTGATCGAGGCTCGCCAATCCGCTTGCGCTGGCGCCATTGAGTACGGCGTTCGCGCCCTGGCAATCGCCATACTTGATGCGCACCGAGTAAACGTCGTAATGGCTGTCAATGACCGAGATCGTGCCGTTCACCACGCAGCCGCTGGCCGGATCCTGGGCGAAGATCACGCCGCCGCCATCGATGCTCATGATCACGCCGGCCGGCCCCGTCCAGTTTCCGGAAATCGCGGCAATACTCGAACCAGTGTCGTATCGCTGATCGAAGGTCGAATTATAGGTAACCGAAGGTAGTACGCTGCCCTGCGAGGTATTTCCGGAGGCCGTGAGAATCAGGCTCGATCGGGCGGCAATCGTGCCGGAGACCGTGCCGATGCCGGACGCAGAACCATCCGGGTAGACGCAAGCGGTGGTCACCGCCGAGCCGAATGAAAATGCCGCGGTCGCGAAGATCACCGAGCCGCTGACCACGTTTCCATTCGCGCTCAACTGACCGGTCGCGAGCCCGGCACAGCCATTGCTTTGATTCTTCGAGATGGAGAAATATTCGCCAGTCTCCGTGACCAGTGCGACCGTACTCACGGTCGTGCCGTTACTCGAGTATTGACTGGTCCAGATGCCGCCAAGCGACTGATTGGCCGCCGCGGGCGGCGACTGTGAGTTGCTCGAGGACCCGAGTCCGCTCGTAGCCGTCCCGCCGCAGCCTGCGAGCATGAAACTGGACCCGAGCCACCAGGTCAGCAACCGTTGGCGATTCCCAATCATGACGCTCATTGCCCGCCCACTTTCTCCGTCCGCGAGGCCCTATCGGGGCTGATTGCCGGCTGAGTTCCCGCCGACCTTGCCGCTCTGAGCGTTCTCGCCGGCTGCGGGATTGTTGGCGGGTATCGCGTCGGGCATATATTTCTTGAAGAGCGCCAGTCTGGCTTTCGCATAATCCGCATCGGAGATCTGCTTGCCCTCGTGCAACTTGTCGAGGACGCGTAACTGATCGATGAACACTTTTGCGTCGTCCGATCCCGCGTTCGGCGCAGCCGCAGCCAGCGGCTCGAGCTTCGCGTTGATCGTCACGGGAACCAGGTTGTATTGCGCGCCGTCCGCCGCATCGACGCCCCACCCGATCAGGCCGCCGGCAAGGATGTTCCCCCACACGGCGCCTCCGACGCTCTTGACCACGGCCACGGAGCGTGACTGATACCCGGTCTTCTCCAGGGTCACCAAATGATCGTTCTTTCTCTTGAGTTCGACTGTGGTTGGAGTTTGACCGGACAGATTCCCATCGACGATGACGTCCGCTCCGGATGGATCGGACGCCACGGGGACTTTCTGCGTCGTTCCCTTGACGATCGTCGCGCATCCCGACAATTGAACACCCGCGGCGACCACCGCCAACAGGCAAGACATCCGAAGCTTGTGAGCAGTCGCTGCACGCATACGGTTCTCCCTCTTTTTTATGACAACTTATTGTCACAAAATATACACGAGGAGTGGCCGTTACTGCGATGCGCCTCGCAATTCTCCGATTCGCCGTTTAGCCAGCACTCACGATCCGCGAGCCGCGAGTAGACCGCGAATCTGCCGGGCCCAATCGTCACCGGCGCATCGATCCTCCCGCGCCAGTTCGCGCACCTTCTCGTCGGCCCGGCCCTCGAGAGCGGTCCGTTGGTAGACGACCTCGACCCGAGTGTTCTCTCCGCGGGCTTCGAGTTGAATGCGGATCCGAGTGACCATCACCTCGGGAATGAGGTACGCATACGAGACCCGCCCGTCGCGCGAATTGAACTCGGTATTGACCCAGGTGGCGGTCCCGAGCGGATGATCGATCTGGAACACCATGCCGTCGCGGTCCGAGGGCTGTTGCGGCCAGATCGGCCGTGGATTCCAGCCAGGAGCCCAGTCACGTTCGCGCATCGCTCCGAACAGAGGAAACACGCGCTCGAGAACCTCCTCGACGACGAAGGTGAATTGCTCCTCGGTATGGGCTCGGGGGACGCCGCGCTGCGTTTCACGGCGGATTCCGCTTTCGCCGAGCATCGAGGCGACCACTTCGGTCAACGCCCGTCCGAGCGTGGCGTGCTGATCCCGATCGAGATGCACGCCGTCGACGCGGCTCGATGGCGTGACGCTGCCGGCATCGAAGAAGGCGCAGTCGATCGCCGCGCACACCGCTCGATACGCCGCGGCGAGGCCAGCGGATTTCTCGGCCGCGCCACGAAATTTCTCGGCGATCGCACCACGTGGCTCGCCGATGGGCGGGGGTGCCACGACGAGTACGCCGGGTCTGGGCATGCCGGGCTCGATCGGCGCCTCGCGGATCGTCCTGACGAGGGTCGCGATACCTTGCGCAGCGTGCCAGGCCGTGTATGAATGCATCGACTGAAAGTCGTTCGTGCCGAGCATCAGGACCACGAGCGCAAGCGGCGAATGCATCTCGATCTTCTGCGCGAGTCCCTGCAGACCGTTCCTCCCGGGCAGGTACGGATCCTCGAACACGGTGCGCCGACCGTTCAGACAGTCCTCGAGGATACGCGCGTCCAGTCCGCGATCACGCAGTCCCTGCTCGAGGAGGCCCGGCCAGCGCTCCGTGAACGGTAATCGCTCCCGGGTGCCAGGCACGATGCCCCAGGTGAGCGAGTCGGAGTACACCAGGACTTGCGGCCGGGACGCGCTCATGCGAACAACAATCCGCCGTTCACGTGCACGACCTGTCCCGTCATGAACGCATTGCCGAGCACCAGCAGCGCGGCCTCGGCAATCTCTTCCGGTCGGCCGATGCGACCGAGCGGCACACGCGAGGCGATGTCGGGAGGAAGGCCCGCCGCGGCCATCTCCGTGTCGACGGGCCCCGGCGCGATCGCGTTGACCGTGACGCCCTCGGTCGCGAGACGCGCCGCATAACCGCGCGTCAGCCCCTCGATCGCGGCCTTCGAGGCATTGTAATGCACGCCGATCGCGCCGCCCCCGCGCGCCGCGACCGACGAGAGATTGACGATCCTGCCCCAACGCCTGGCGCGCATCGATCGCAGTACCGCCTGCGTGCACAGGAATGCCGATTTAAGATTCACGGCGATCGTACGGTCGAATTCCGCTTCGTCGATCTCGTCGAGCCCACGGGTCACGGCGACGCCCGCGTTGTTGATCAGGACGTCGATTGGTCCCAGCTCGCGTTCGACCATTGCGACCATCGCCTCGACCTCGGCCGCGGCCGAGACGTCCGCCCTTACCGCGATCGACGCGCCGCCTCGCGCGCGGATCTCGCCGACGACCCGTTGAGCCGCATCCTCTCGAACGTGGAAATTCACCGCGACCGCGGCTCCCGCGGCGGCGAGCTGCAAGGCGATGGCGCGGCCGATGCCCCGCCCTGCCCCGGTCACGAGAGCGACGCGCCCCCGCAGATCGACGATCGGCGACGCGAGCGCCGGCGACTCCACCGGGGTCAACCCGGGATCTCCGGTTCGACCAGCCTCTCGAGATGATCCAGTGAGTCCTGCCAGCCGAGGTAACAGGCGGCGAGCGGAATCTGCTCCGGCAGCCCCTCCTGCAGGATCTCGAGTTCGGTGCCGTGCGAGACCGGACGCAGGGTGACGGTGACGACGATTTCCGCGGGAAGACCGGGATCGTCGAAGCGATCCGTGTAGACCAGCCGCTCGTTCGGCTTCAGCTCGAGATATTCGCCGCCGAACGAGTGCACGTGTCCGCTGGTGAAATTGCGGAAAGAGAGTCGATGCTCGCCGCCGACCCGCGCCTCGAGCCGATGCACGGTGCAGGTGAAGCCGTTCGGCGGCAACCATTGGGCGATCGCATCGGCTTCGAGGAACGCGCGGTAGATCTTCTCGGGCCGGGTCTTGATCACCCGGTGCAGGCGTACGGTGTTGGGCATCGTGAAGGCTCCTTCGGGCACCCGGATCACCGGCGGTGGGCGGCCGGGTTACCATACTGACTGCTCGGTATCCGGTCAACGCGATCCGGCCGGGTCTTAACTGCGCGCAACCGGGAGAAAGTCTTGAGGATGCAATTCGCTGGTGGTTTTCTCGGGCTCCTGGTACTCACCCTGGTGATCGCGTTGCCGATCAAGATCGGTGCCCATCTGGTCAAGGCGCAGCACCAGGGCCTGATACGTTGCGGCTTCACCGCCTTCGTCGCCTTGCTCGGCGGGTTGCTCGCCACCGTATTCCTCGGGGGCCTGATCGGCGGCGTGCTCGCCTGGCTGCTCGGCTACCTGCTCGCGATCCGCACGATGCTCGGCACGAGCGTGCTTGGGGCGATCGCGATCACCATCGTGGCCACCGCCCTGTCGATGCTCGCCTTCACCCTGCTCGTGCATCTGGGTTATTTCTTCGCCGCGCCGCCCCCGATGGGCACCTATGTCTGAGCGTCGGCCGATCTCGGCGACGTATCGGATCGCCGTGCTCACGTTCATCGGCGGTCTCGGCGGGGGATTCGCCTTTCCGATCCTGCCGGCGCTCGGCCTGAGGCTCGGCATTCCGACGCTCATGGTCGGCATGATCATGTCGGCCAACCGCATTACTCGCCTCGTATGCAACGTGCCGGCGGGACACCTGATCCGGCGGGTCGGGGCACGCTTCACCCTGAGCGCGGCCCTGTGGATCGAGACCCTCGGGGTCTTCGGCTACACCGGGGCGCTGCGCTTCGGTCATCCGACCTGGTGGCTGCTGATCGGTCGGGTCGTCTTCGGGGTCGGCACCGCGCTGCTGCTGGTCGGCTCGCAGGCGGCCGTGCTCGCGCTCTCGGACAAGTCGGCGCGCGGACGACAGATCTCCATCGTCCGCGTGTCGATGAGCATCTCGATGCCGGCCGGGCTCGTGATCGGCGGTCTGCTCGCGGACCTGTACTCCGACGACGTCGCGTTCATCGCGGGTTCGGCGATCACCCTCGCCGGCGCCCTGCTCGCACTCGCCCTCCTGCCTCGCCGGACGGCGACGCCGGCCGAACACAGCGAAGGACGAAAGCGGGAGCGGCTCACCGCGCTGCTGTCGGCTGCGAACTGGCCCTTCCTGGTCGGAGCCTGGGCCTTCAATCTACTGGTATTCCTCTCGCTGCAGGGGATCCTGCTGTCGACCATGGTGGTGCTGATCGAGCGGCGGCATCTGCACCCGCTCGGCCTGCGCGCGCAAGGCGCCTCAGGACTGATCATGGCGGTACTGATCGCCTGTTCGGCGCTGATCGCGCTGCAAGTGGGCCGCCTGATCGATCGCACGGCACTTCGGGCGACGCTGGTGATCCCGGGCCTGATCGGGCTCGCCGCGGGTTTCGCCACGATCGCACTGGTGCACTCCTCGGTGCCGCTGTTGATCGTCGGCGCGGCGCTGATCGGCTTGTCGGCCAATTGCGTGAACCTGCCGATGCTCGCACTGCTCGCCGATGGCACGAGCGAACGTCAGTACGGACCTTCGGTCGGGGTCTATCAGTTCTTCGGCGACGTCGGCGGCACGATCGGGCCGATCGCCGGCATCGAGATCGGCGTGCACTACGGGTTCGAACCCTTGTTCCTCGCCGTCGCCGCAGTCATGCTGCTCGGCGTGCCTGCCGCCTTCTGGATCCGCCACCGCGAACGCCTGTTGAACGCGGCCCATCCCCACGGTCACCGGATCGACGCGGACATCCCCTCGGCTTGACCGGATCCGCATCGCCCGGCTAGCGCGGCGCCTCGGGGGACTGACCCGTCGCCGGCGGTGCCTCCGCGAGGATCGCGCGCCGACGCCGCACCCGACCGAGCATCCGATCGAGCAGGAAACCGATCGCGTAGGCGGCCAGGGCCTGCACGATCCCGTCGCGCGGCTGCGGCGTTCGGTGCAGAATCTGCGGGGCGAAGATCAGTATGAGGGCGTAGACGAGCCAGAGCGCCATCAGCGCGCGGCCCAGGTTCAACAGGCCCGTCACCAGGCTCAAGGCGTGGGCTTTGGATTCCACGGATGCTCGGCCCGTGCGCTCCAGCGATACAGGTCCTCGTTGCCGCAATGCGGGCATTTGAGCGCACTCAGTGGATCGTCGAGCGTAGCGCCGCCCGCCTTCTGATCGACCGCGCCCCCGGCAAGCGCAATGAGCTGGCCGCAGTTGCGGTTCTTGCAGAGCCAGCCGACGTAAGTCTGGCCGCTCATCATCGCCACCAGAGGGCGGACCTCGACGTGCCGCATCGGCGCACTGGTCGAGGCGCTGCGTACCGGTGTGCCCCGTGACTTCGTCGTCCGCTTGATCGCCATCGGCCGTCCCTCGGCAGTGCTCCTGCCTCCCGAAGACTACGCCGCGGCATCGCGAGTGGCTAGCCCCGCAATCCGGTCGATTCCCGGGTACACTGCCCGGCATGAATCGGCGAGAACGATCGCCGCGTTTCCACTCCGTTCGAGGACTGCATCACGTGAAATTCGCCATCCCGACGATTGCACTCGCCGTTTGCGGCCTTTGCGCCACCGTGACCGGACCGCTCGCCCGCGCGGCAGACGCACCGAAGACCGCTGCGGCCGCCAAGGACGACAACCAATGGCCGGCGCTGCCCGCCGACAAGACCATCCACCAGTCGATCGAACTCGACGGCAAGACGCTGTCGTACGAGGCGACGGTCGGCAAGATCCCGGTGCGGGATCCGAAAGGCAAAGTCATCGCCGAAGTGGTGTACACGGCCTACGTCGTGCCCAGCAAGACGATTCGGCCGGTGACTTTCGCCTTCAACGGCGGCCCGGGCGCCTCCTCGGTGTTCCTCAACATGGGTGCGATCGGCCCGAAGCGCGTCGGCTTTGGCGTACAGGGCGATTCACCGTCGGATTTCCAGGTGACCGACAATCCTTCCACCTGGCTCGACATGACCGACCTCGTGTTCATCGATCCGGTCGGCACGGGTTTCTCGCGCGCCGAAGAGGCGCCGGCGAAGGCTCGCAAGGACTTCTACTCCACCGAGGCGGACATCCGCTATCTGTCGCGCGTGGTCTATGACTGGCTGGTCCAGAACGGCAGGCTGGCTTCGCCGAAGTACGTGATCGGCGAGAGCTATGGCGGATACCGGGCCCCGCGCATCGCGCTCCAGCTGCAGACCCGCGTCGGCGTCGGCGTCTCCGGCGTGGTGATGGTCTCGCCCTATCTCGATCCGGCCGCGATCGGCGACGAGGACGCCCTCTCCCCGCTTCCGTGGATGATCGACCTGCCTTCGATGGCCGCGGGCAACTTCGAGCGCCACGGCGACCTGACCGCCGCGAAGGTCGAGGAAGTCGAGCACTACGTTCGCACCGAGTTCGTCACCGATCTGCTCAAGGGACGATCCGATCCGGCCGCACTGCAGCGGATCGATGCCAAGGTGAGTGAATACACGGGCCTCGATCCCGCGCTCGTGGCCCGCATGGACGGACGCGTCGACGTCGAGACCTATCTACGGGAAGTGCATCGCGCCGACCACGAGATCGGCAGCGTCTACGACTCCAACGTCACCGAGTACGATCCGTTCCCGGGTGCGGCATCCAATCGCAACGGCGACCCGCTGCTGAACATGGTGATCGCTCCGACGACGAGCGCGATGGTCGATTTCATCACGCGCCAGGTTGGCTGGAAGACCGATGCCCATTACGAGACGCTCTCCTACGCGGTCAACAGCGCCTGGGACCGTGGCGATACCGACGATCGGCCGGTGAGCGATCTGCGCAAGGCCATCGCAAACGACCCGAAGATGGCCGTGCTGATCGCCCACGGCTATGACGATCTGTCGTGTCCGTTCTTCACTTCGCGGCTGGTGATCGATCAGATGCCGGACTTCGGCGTGCGCAACCGCGTGCATCTCGCGCTGTTCCCCGGAGGCCACATGTTCTACGCGCGGCCGGCCAGCGATGCGGCGTTCAAGGCGGCCGCCCGGCCGATGTACCTGCGAGACTGAACCCGGAGTACCGCGCCGCCGCTCAGCGCGGCGGCGCGAATCCGAGCACCTGATCGGTATAGGTCTCGACGACCTCGCTGATCGGCAAGCCGTCGGGCCGCGTGAGCAGGGCACGGTGCTGCAGGACGCGCGCGGGCACGTTCAGCCTGCCCGCGGTGGCCGGCGGCGCCTGGTGCATCTCCCAGCCGGCCGGCAAGGGCTGCCACAACAGGGTGGCCGCGAGCGTGTGACGCTCGAAGTGCAATGGCAGGACGACCTTGCCGAACGGCGTATGGGTCGTCTGCAGGGTTCGGTTCATGGCCGGCGTGAGTCTCGAGGGCACGTACCAATTGTCCGCGACCGATAGCACGCGAAGTCCGCAGGCGAGACGCACTCGGCGATAGGCCACCGGTTCGGTATCGCTCACCTGCAGCGCCCTGCGCACGTCGGCGCCCGGTGGCTTCTCGACCCCGGCGACCGGCAAGGCGACGATGCGCGCCGGCGAGGCGAGCGCATGCGCGCCACACCAGTGTTCGAGCGTGAGCGTTGCGCTGTCATGGCTCAGCAGCTCGGCATTCAGGGTCTCGAGCAGGGCGAGCGCCTCGAGGCGCGCAATGAACGTGTCGGGCCAGGCCGGGGCGCTCGCGGTGGCCGCCTCGCCCCTCGAGCTGGCGCGGTCTGCGGCCGCGAGCGGCGAACCCGTGGCGAGCATCGACCCGATGGCGAGCATCGACCCGATGGCGAGCCGAATCGATCTTCCTGTCCCGGATGGCATGTTCCCCCCTGCCGCAACGGCCGATCCCGTATGCTATCCGTGGTGCCGCCGCCGCGCGAGGGTCGATTCCACCGCATGCCCCTGCCACTGATCCGTGAACTGTTCGAAGGTCCGCTCGACGTGATCGGCGACGTTCACGGCGAGCGCGAAGCGCTCGAAGTGCTGCTCGAGCGGCTCGGCTACGACGCCTACGGCCGCCATCGCCAGCAGCGAAGAGTCGTCTTCGTCGGCGATCTCTGCGACCGCGGTCCGGACAGCCCGGGCACGCTACGCCTGGTGCGCGAACTGATCGATCGGGGCGTCGCGCAGGCGGTCGCGGGCAATCACGAACTCAATTTGCTACGCGGCGAACGCAAGCATGGCAACCATTGGTTCTTCGGCCATCGCGAGCACGCGGAATTCGGCAGCGGCGTCGCGCTCGCCGACCAGGAGCGCGGCCCTCTGCTCGATTTCCTGCGCACGTTGCCGGTCGTGCTCGAGCGCCCGGACCTGCGCGTGGTGCATGCCGCCTGGACGGACGAGACGATCGGCCGCCTGCGCGGCATCGAGACCCCGCTCGATGTCGCCGACGCGCATTTCGAGGAGCTCTTGCGCCGCGACCCGGCCTTCCGGGCGCTCGAAGCGCGCCGCGCCGAAGAGCTCGATCGGCTCGGCGCCGCGCTCGGCGATCCGGGCGTGGCGCCGCGAGCCGAGACGCTTGGCGCCTACGAGGTCGCGAGGCAGACCGGCCATCCTCTGCGCATCGTGACCTCCGGGATCGAACGCCTCGCGCCCCACCCGTTCTACGCGGCCGGAAAGTGGCGCTATGCGCACCGGGTCGCGTGGTGGAAGGAATACGAAGGCGAGGTGCCGGTGCTGTTCGGCCACTACTGGCGCAGCCGCGACCCGGCGGCGCATGCAATCCTGAGCCCGGGTGAGCCGGCGCTGTTCGCCGACGATCCGCTCGCGCCCTTCATGGCCGATCACCACCGCGCCTACTGCATCGATTTCAGCGTGGGAGCGCGCTACCGGCAGCGCGTGGCCGGCGACCGATCGCCGCCTCACGGCCATCTCGCGGCGATCCGTTGGCCGGAGCGTCGACTGGTATTCGACTCTCCGGCCGACGCTTGACCGCGTCGATCAGCTCGCCGCGAGATCGTCGCGATGCCACCAGCCCCCGCCGAGCGCCTGGATCAGGGCGATCGTGTCGGTGTAGCGTCCGGCGACCGCGCGAATGTAGGCGATCCGCGCCTGCTGATAGGCCTGTTGCGCGCTCAGCAGGGAGACGTAGCTCACCGCACCGGCATCGTACTGTCGCTTGATCAGTCCGAGCCCGCTCTGTGCGGCGTCCAAGGCGTCGCTCTCGGCCTTGACCGCTTCCGCGTCGTGCCCGAGCGCGGTGAGGCTGTCGGCGACGTTCTGAAACGCGTTCAGGACCGTCTCCCGGTAGATCGCGGCCTGCTTGCGGTACGCCTCGACCGCCGAGCGCCGCTCGGCCAGCAATCGCCCGCCCTGGAACAGCGGCGCGGCCACGCTGCCGCCCACGTTCCAGATGCCGGCGCCGGCGCTGAACAGCGTGGAACTCTGCAGCGACTGGCCGCCGAAGGCCCCGGTCAGGTTCAGGGAGGGCAGCATGTTCGCGGTCGCGATGCCGATCGCCGCGCTCGCCTGATGCATCAGCGCCAGCTGTTCGCGCAGATCGGGCCGCTGCGCCGTGAGCGCCGAGGGCACGCTGACCGGCACCTCGGCCGGAAGCCTGAGGTCGGCCAGCGTGATGCGCACCGGTGCGCTCTCGGCGGGCAGCCTGCCGGTGAGGGCCGCCAGCGCATGACTGGCCGCGTCGCGCTGCTGCAGCAGCGCGGGTAAAGTGGCTTGCACGCCGGCGAGGTTCGAGCGCTGCTGCATCACGTCCGCCTCGGTTCGGATGCCGATGGCGAATTGCCGTCGAATCAGCTCGAGTTGAGCCCGCTCGAGATCGATGATTTCGCGGGTCGCAGCGATCTGGGCGTTCAGCGAAGCGAGCTGCACGGTCGTCGAGGCGACGTTCGAGGTCAGCGTCAGATAACTGGCCTCCAGCAGGAAACGCTGCTGTTCGACCTGGGCGCGCAGACGCTCGACCGTGCGGCGCTCGCCGCCGAACAGATCGAAGCTATAGGAGAGCCCCACCGTGGCCTGAAACACGTTGGTGATGAATCCGGGGAACCCCGGCGCGATCGAGGCCCCGCTCACCTGCTCCCGCTGTCCGCCCGCACTGCCCTGCAGGGCGGGCATGAACGCCGCGTCGCCGGCGCGCAGATTGTCGCGCGCCTCGCGCAACGCGGCCTGCTGCGCGAGGAGGCTCGGATGCCTGGCGATCGACTCGCTCACGAGATCATCGAGCGTCTTCGAACCGAACAAGTGCCACCACTCCCCCGGCAGATCCGCCCCCATGCGCAAGGTCTGCGGCGCTCCGCCCGGACCGGCCGAGGCCGCCGTGACCGTTGCGAGCGGTGCGTTCGTGTACCGCTTCGCCTGCGGAGGCGCCGGCGCATGGAAATCCGGTCCGGCCGCACAGGCCGACAGCAGCGCGACCGCCAGCAAGCCCACCGCCGCGGACCGAACTGGACGATGTAGGTAGTTCATCGCGGACCCTCCGGCAGTGGGTTGACCAGAGGCGGCTCGCCCCCGCCTGGAGGCTCGGCCGCACGAACCGCATCGGTCTCGCGACTGCCGAATCGACCCGCGAACCGTCGCGCGACCAGGCGCTCGAGGTCATCGATCCAGGTGAATACGGCGGGCACCATGACCAGCGTGAGTCCGGTCGAGGCCACCAGACCGCCGATCACCGCGATGGCCATCTGCCCCTGAAAGGCCGCCGAGCCGCCGACACCGATCGCGACCGGCAGCATTCCGGCGATCATCGCCACTGAGGTCATCACGATCGGCCGGGCGCGCTTGTGACCGGCCTCGATCAGCGCCGTCAGACGATCCTTGCCGGCGCGCATCTCCTCGATGGCGAAGTCGACCAGCAGGATCGAGTTCTTGGCGACGATGCCCATCAGCATCAGGATGCCGAGCACCGTGGCGAGCGAGAATGCGCTATGGGTGGCGAGCAGCGCGAGGAGCGCCCCCGCGACGGACAGTGGCAGAGCCGAGAGAATCGTGAGCGGCTGGAACACGCGCGCAAACAGCATCACGAGCACGGCGAGCACCAGGAGGACGCCGGCGATCATCGCGAGGACGAAACTGGTGAACAGTTCCTGCATGTACTCGGCTGAACCGATCTCCACGAAGCGCACGCCCGCCGGTGGATGCCGAAACACGGGTAGCGCGTGGATCCGGTCGAGCGCGGTGCCGAGCTCGGCGCCGTTGAGGTCGGCCGACAGCATGATGCGCCGGTTCTGGTCGTAGCGACGGATGCTCGAGGGTCCCTCGCCGAAGCTCAGATCCGCGACCGCCTTCAGCGGCACGGTCGCCCCGCTCGAGGTGCGCACGGGCAGGTTCTCGATGATCCCGAGACGGCTGCGTGCCGATTCCATCAGGCTCACCCGTATCGGGATCTGCCGGTCCGGCAGCGAGAATTTCGCCTCGTTCTGCGGGAGGTCGCCCAGCGTGGCGATTCTGACCACCTCGCCGATGTCGGCGGCCGTCACGCCGAGCTGCGCGGCTTCGTCGAGACGCGGATGCACGATCAGCTCGGGCCTGGCGAAATCCCCCTCGATGTGCGGATCGCGCAACTCCTTGAGCGAACGCATCTCGTCGATCGCACGATGGGCCGCCCGCTCCACCGCGGCCGGGTCGTCGCCCACGGCGTACAGCGTGATGTCGCTACCACCGCCGTCCGACTGGCTCTGAAATGACAGGCGCGCATCCGGGATCACGCGCAGTTCCTTCGACAGTTCGGTTTCCCACTGCTTCTGGCTGAGCTTGCGCCGATCGGGTTGCACCAGCTGGATGTACAGGTTGCCGGAGCGGACCTCGCCGCTCTCGTCCTCTCCGATCGACTCGACCACGTTCTCCACTTCCGGGTGGCGTCGGATGATCCGGTAGGCCTCGGCGGCGACCCGGGCCGTCTGCGAGAGCTTCACGCCCGGGGGCAGCTCGACCTTCAGAGTCGAGGACGAGGAATCCGCGTCCGGCACGAAGGTCTTCGGGATCAGCCCGAGCCCGACCACGGAGATCGCGAACACCGCGATGCCGGCGAGCGCGGTCTTGCCGCGATGCTCGACCGACCAGCGCAGTGTGCGCAGGTACCAGGCCATCAGCGGCCCGTCCGCCCCGCGCAGCCCCTCGTGCGGTCGCAGGGTGTACGCGGCGAGCAAGGGACTGATCAGGCGCGCCACCAACAGGGACATGAACACCGCGACCGCGACCGTGAATCCGAACTGGATGAAGAACTGGCCGATCATGCCGCCGAGAAAGCTCACCGGCAGGAATACCGCGATGATGGTCATGGAACAGGCGACGACCGCGAGTCCGATCTCGTCGGCCGCGTCCATGGCCGCCCGATAGGCGCTCTTGCCCATGCGCATGTGACGGGTGATGTTCTCGATCTCGACGATCGCGTCGTCGACCAGGACACCGGTGATCAACGAGAGCGCGAGCAGCGTCATCTGGTTGAGGGTGAACCCGAACCACTTCATGAACGCGAAGGTCGGCATCGCCGCCAGCGGAATCGCCAGAGCCGAGATCGCCGTCGCCCTTAGATCGCGCAGGAACACCCAGACGATCACCACGGCGAGCAGCGCGCCCTCGATCAGCGCCTCGATGGATGCGTCGTAGGACTGCTGGGTGAAAGTCACCGTGGTGAACACCTGCTTGAGGGTCACCCCGGGAGAATCCTTGCTCACCTTGGCGAGTTCGGCCTCGATCCGATGAAGCGTATCGACGTCCGAAGCGCCTTTCGACTTGAACACCGCGAAGGTGGTGGCCGGTTGGCCGTTGAGCCGCGAGATGCTGCGGATCTCCTCGGTACCGTCGTAGACGTGGGCGATGTCGCCGAGGCGCACGGTCCGGCCGTTCGGCATCCGCAGCCGCAGATTCGCAAGCTCGAGCGCGCTGTGCACGCCGCCGAGCACGCGGATCGCCTGTTCGGCGCCGGCGATCTCCGCGCGGCCGCCGGCGACGTCGACGTTCACGTCGCGCAACTGCTGTCCGACCTCTCCGGCGGTGATGCCGTAGGACTCCATCCGCGCCGGATCGAGATCGACGCGCATCTCGCGATCGACGCCTCCGGAGCGGGTCACGCGCGCCACCCCGGGCTGGGCGAGCAGGCGCTTGGCGATCGTATCGTCGACGAACCAGGAGAGCTGCTCCTGGTTCATCGTCGTGGAACTCACCGCGTAATAGACGATCGGTCCGCCGTCGACGTCGAGGCGCGTCACCTGCGGCTCCTCGATGCCTTGCGGAAGATCGGCGCGCACACGTGCGACCGCGTCCCGCACGTCGTTGGTCGCTCGGTCGATCGGCGTGCCGATCTGGAACTCGACCACGGTCTGGGCGACGCCCTGGGTCGCCCAGGAGGTGATGTGCTTGACATTGCCGATGTTGGCCACCGAGGCCTCGACGCGGCGCAGGATCTGGGTCTCGATCTCGCTCGGCGCGGCGCCCGGAGCGTTGATCGTGATCTGTACGAAGGGCGCGGAGATGTCCGGGTTCAGCGTGATCGGCAAGCGGATGAAGGCGACCACGCCGAAGGCGAACAACACGGCGAACAGCACCAGCGGGAATACCGGATGGGTGATCGCCCAGGCGGATATGCGTCTCACGATGCGGCTCCCGCGACCACGACCCGCTGCCCCGGCTGCAGGAACGGCCCGGCGATGGCCACCACGCGTTCAGTGCCATTCAGTCCACGACCGATCAACAGGCCGTCCGAGCGCGCGTGTGCCACGTTCACGCGGCGCTGCTCGACCTTGTCCGCACCGTCGACGACCAGCACGTAGCTGCCGTGCTCGTCGCTCAGCACCGCGGTCTGCGGCAACAGCACGCCGGGCATCGAGCCGACCTGCACCTCGGCCCGTGCGAATGCGCCAGGCCGTAGGTCCCGGTCGCCGCTCTGCATCGCGATGCGCACGCTGCCCTGGCGGGTCGCCGGATCGATCACCGAACCGACCTGCCAGACCGTGCCGCGATAGGTCCGGTCGACACCTTCGAGACGGATCGCCGCGACCTGACCGACCGCGAGCCGAGGCATGTCGACTTCGGCGACCTGGCCCCGCAGTTCGATCCGGCCATCGCGCGCCAGGTGGAACAGCACCGTCTGGCCCGGCACCGCGATCTCGCCGATCTCGGCGGTGCGGGTGAGCACCAGCCCAGCGGCCGGCGCACGGATCACCGTATGCGCGAGGCGGCTGCGTGCGTCGGCGAGCTGGGCCTCGGCCGCCTGCTCCTTGGCGAGCGCACTCGCCGCGGCGGCGCGCCGCTGGTCCGCATCCTCCCGGGAGAACAGGTCCGGTCCCTGCTTGGCCCGCAACCATTCGGCGCGCGCGAGCGCGGCCGAGGCCCGTGCTTCCGCGAGGGCGGCCTGCGCCGAGTTCACGCGCGAGATGGCGATTCCCTGGTCGAGTCGCGCGAGCACCTGGCCCGCACGCACCCGTTGACCCGCCTCGACCAGGATCTGAACGATGCGCCCCGCGTCGCCTTCATTGCCGATCGGCAGATCGTTGCGCGCGCTGATGAGCCCGGTGATCGCCACCGTGGTCGGAAATTCGCGCCGTACCGATTGGACGACGCTCACGCGCGGAGGCGGGGTCGCGCGGCTCGTCGGCCCCGCCTGGGCCTTGCCATGCCACCAGTAGCCGCCCGCCAAGACGAGGAGCACCGCCGCGAGCGCTCCGAACAGTGTCGCCGGGCGACGGGACCAGCGCCTACGCGCCGGCGCTTGCAAGGAGTCTGGAACCATGGCCTGCGCATCCCCGTGGGTTCGATGCTCCATTTAACACCGCCACGTGGAAAAAGTTGCAGACCGTCGCAATGCAGCGGCCGCAACGATCTACGGACCCATCGCCTTGCGCAGCGCTTGTACCAGAACCCTGGGCCGCCCGCCACGTCCGCGCGGTCATGCGATCGTCGCGGATTCAGGCTACATTGGCGTCGCATGATCGAAGAACCCCTGCACATCGATTCCGAGGACCCGCCGCAACTGCTCGCGCGCCGCGCCGCCGCCGCCCAGCGCAGCACCTGGGTGAGCGTCGCGGTGAATGCAGCGCTCGCGCTCGCGCAGGTGACGATCGGTCTGCTGGCC